>NZ_CP090641.1:652248-978373 GCF_029633825.1 Burkholderia contaminans
TCCTGATCCTTGCCGACTGCGTCTGGTCGCTGCTGGCGTCACGCGCACGAGCGTTCCTGACGTCGGCGCGAGCCAAGCGGTTCGCCAACCGCACGAGCGCGACCGCGATGGCCGGTGCGGCGGTGGCGATCGCGACGCGCTGAGCGCATCTGTCCGGCGCACGTCGCGCCGCGCCCCTCCAATTGCCCCGGGGAATCGACATGAAGACCTGGCTCTCGGCTGCCCTGCTCTGCCTGTCCGCCACGGTCGCGCATGCGGCCGGCCTCAAGTTCGTCACCATCCCTGCCGACGCGGCCGGCCCCGAGTTGCGCGCGGTCATCTGGACGCCGTGCGCGGCGCCCGCGCAGTCGCTCACGATCGGCCCGTTCCTGCTGAAAGGGCAACGCAACTGCCCGACCGTCGGCGACAAGCTGCCGCTCGTCGTGATTTCGCACGGCCACGCCGGCACGTACTTCGGGCATCACGACCTCGCCGAAACGCTCGCCGACGCGGGCTACGTCGTCGCGGCGATCAACCATCCCGGCGACACGCATACCGACATGAGCCGCGCGGCCGACCTGCGGGAGCTGGTCGAGCGGCCGGAGGACATCAAGCGCCTGGTCGACTACATGCTGGCCAACGGGCCCGACGCCGCGCATGTCGATCCCGCCCGGATCGGCTTCTTCGGCTTCTCGCGCGGCGGCTATACGGGCCTCGTGCTGGCCGGCGCCAATCCGGATTTCGTCCACGCGCACGTGGCCTGCCCGGACCCGACCTGGCTGATCTGCAAGCAGATCCGCGACCACGACCTGCCGCGCCAGCCGCTGACGCACGATCCGCGGATCAAGGCCTACGTGATCGCCGACCCGATGAACGAATTCCCGACCGCCGATACGCTGAAGGACGTGCACGCGCCGATCCAGCTGTGGGGATCCGAAGCGGGCGGCGACGGCGTGGAGCCGGAAACCGTCTCCGCGCTGGCCGGCATGCTGCCGAAACGGCCGGAATTCCACGTCGTGCCCCACTCCGCGCATTTCGCGTTTCTCGCGCCGTGCTCCGACCAACTGGCGCAGGTCTCGCCTGAAGTCTGTACCGATGCGAAGGGATTCGATCGCGCGGCCTTCCACGAAACGCTCGATGCGAAGGCGCTCGCGTTCTTCAGCGCGAATCTGCGCTAACAGCGAAACGTCTTGCGCCAGACGCCCGGCGCCGGCACATGGTCGTTGCACGCGATCAGCGCGCGCACCAGCGCCCAGTCGTCGTCGTCGCAGAAGTCGAGCAGCATCGTGCCATACGGGCCGGGCTGCTCGCGCAGCCGCTCGGCCAGCCGCGCATGAATGCCCCGCACCCTGCCGTCGCCGTGCGCGACCACCGACGGATTCGCGCCCATCCCGGTCCCGCTGCAGAAGTTGATCGCCCAGCGGCCGCTGTCCGGCGACGGCAGGTCCGTCAGCAGCGTGTCGATCGCACGCCACTTCCAGCCGATCGACGCGGCCACCGGCACGCGGTATTCGTCCTGGATCACGAATGCGCCGTCGGGATGATCGATCGTGAAGGTCGCGTTGTCGGGCCACGCGGTCAGGTCGATGCCGAGCGGCCGGCTGCTGCGAAAACGCCGCAGCAGCACGATCGCGCCGCGCACGTCGCCGAGCGTGGGCAGCGTGCCGCCGGCATGCCAGCGCAGCCGCGGATGCCGCGCACGATGCGCGTCGAACGTCGCATCGAAACTGCGCGTGCAAGCATGGGCCGGCCATTCATCCTTCACCGACATTACGATGCATTCGCGCGGATGCGCTTCGAGAAAACGCGCACAGGTTGCCAGCACGTCGTCGAACGTCATGCCGAGCGCGATGCCGCCGTGATGGATGTCGAACGCATCGCGCACGTGCCGGCAGCGGATGTCGAGCAGCCGCACGCCATGCGCGAGCTGGGCATCGAGCGGCGCACGCTGGGTGCGCACGAGCCCGTCGTCGACGGTATACGCACAGGTGTCATGGCTGCCCGGTAGGGTCAGCGTATGCAGCAGTCGCGCATCGTCGAGCGCCGACATCCAGTCGGCGGGCGGCATGCACGTATCGTGGCTCGAAGGGATCATGAATCGATGAATGACAAGGAAAGAAAGCCGTGGGTCACGGCATCGGATGTCGCGGCGCGCGCCGGCGTGTCGCGCTCCGCGGTGTCGCGTGCGTTCTCGCCGACAGCGAGTATCGCCCCGCAGACGCGTGAACGCGTGATGGTCGCCGCGCGCGCGCTCGGCTACCAGGTCAACCTGATCGCGCGCGACATGATCACGCAGCGCAGCAGCATGATCGGCGTCGTGACGGCCGGGTTCGAGAATCCGTTTCGCGCACGGCTGCTGTCGGACCTGATGGCCGCGCTCGGGCAGCGCGCGCTCACGCCGCTCGTGACCAATGCGGAAGATCCGCGCCAGGTCCGGCAATCGCTCGAACAGTTGCTCAGCTACCGGATCGCGGGCCTCGTGATGACGTCCGCGTCGCCGCCGCTGTCGGTGGCGCAGCAGTATCTCGAACACCGGATCCCGGTCGTGATGATCAACCGCGAGGCGAACCTGCCGGGCGCGGACATCGTCGTCAGCGACAACGCGGCGGGCGCCGCCCATGCGGCGCAGCGGCTCGTGCGGGCCGGCGCGCGCCGGCTCGCGTTCGTCGGGCCGCTCGGCGCGAGCTACAGCGCGCAGTCGCGTGCTACCGCGTTCGAGCATGCGATCGGGCGCGGCGATGCATTCGACTCGACACTCGCACACGTGCTCGACACGCCGTCCGACACCCATGCAAGCGGCGTCGAAGCCGCGCGGCAACTGTTCGCGAACGGCAAGCGGCCCGACGGCGTGTTCTGCTCGTCGGACCTGCTCGCGCTCGGCGTGATCGACGTGGCGCGCAGCGAATTCGGGCTGCGCGTGCCGGACGACGTGCGCGTGATCGGCTTCGACGACATCCCGGCCGCCGAATACGACGCGTATCGGCTCACGACGCTGCGACAGGACACGCGCGGCCTCGCGCACGCGGCGATCGACCTGCTCGCCGACCGGATGCAGACGTTCGACGGCCCGTCGCGCACGCGCATCGTGACGGTCACGCAGGTGGTGCGGGCCAGCTGCGCATAACCAGGGGAGATCGGGCGCGGCGGCGCCGCGCGTCACTTCAGCCCGCCCGCGAACCCGCGCAGCAGGTAGCGCTGCACATAGCCGGCCACGGCCAGCGTGGGCAGCGATGCCATCAGCCCCGCGCTCATCAGGTCGCCCCAGTCGATGCCGTTCTCCGTCACATAGCCGGCAATCGCGAGCGGCAGCGTGAAGCGGCTCGGCGTCGACACGAACAGCAGCGCGATCAGGAATTCGTTCCACGCGGCGATGAACACGAAGATCGCGGTCGCGATCAGCCCCGGCGCGCACAGCGGCAGCACGATCTGCACGAGGCGTCGAGCAAGCCCCGCGCCGTCGATGCAGGCGGCTTCCTCGTATTCGATCGGCACGTCGCGCACGAACGCGAGCAGCATCCAGATCGCCATCGGCAGCGCGTAGATCTGGTACGCGAGCATCAGGCCGAGCGTCGAATCGAGCAGGTGCAGCCGCTTCGCGAGCGCGAACAGCGGCACCGCGATCGTGATCGGCGGCATCAGCTTCAACGCGAGCACGAGCACCAGGAACAGCAGGTCCAGCCGCGCCGGAAAACGCAGCCGCACGAGCGCGTACGCGGCCGGAAACGCGAGCGCCAGCGCGAGCAGCGTCGTGCCGAAGCCGACCAGCAGCGAATTGAACAGCGGCGCGCCGATGCCGTTGGACCATACCGACGCGAAATGCTCGAAGGTCGGCGCGGCCGGCCAGATCCGCAACGGATGATCGAGCCGTTCGAGTGTCGGCATGAACGCCGCGCCGGCCATCCACAGGCACGGCAGCAGCAACAGCGCGAGCGCGGCGATGCGCAACGCCCACGGCATCGCGCGACCGAATGCGGCGCCCGTTCGCGCGCCCGTGATGCGAGCGGGTTGCGCCGTCATGCGCGCCGCTTGCGAACCGTCTGCCATACGTACCCCGAGACCAGCAGCGCGGACGCCGCGAGCATCAGCACCGACGCGGCGCTCGCCGGGCCGACGTTGAAGAAGCGGAAGCCCGTGTCGTAGATATAGGTCGACAAAGTCTGCGTCGCGTTGCCGGGGCCGCCGCCCGTCAGCGCATAGACCTTGTCGAACAGCTTGAACGTGTCGATCGAACGCAGCAGCAGCGCAAGGCCGATCTGCGGCGCCGCGAGCGGCAGCGTGATGTCGCGCAGGCATTGCCACTCGCTCGCGCCGTCGGTGCGCGCGGCTTCGTACAGCTCCTGCGGGATCGACTGCAGCCCGGCGAGCACGATCAGGAACGCCATCGGCGTCCACTGCCACACGTCGACGAGCGCGAGCGACCACAGCGCGAGATGCGGATCGGACAGCCAGCGCACGCCTTCGACGCCGAACGCCGCGAGCAGCGCATTCAGGAAGCCGTCGAAGTTGAGCCAGTTGCGCCAGATCGCCGAGCACACGAGCGTGGACAGCATCATCGGCAGGATCGCGAGCGGCAGCGCGATGCGTCGCCCCGGAAACGCACGCACGAACAGCAGCGCGAGGCCGAAGCCCAGCGCGACTTCGGCGAGCGACGCGACGATCGTGAAGCGCAGCGTGTTGCCGAAGCCGGCCGTGAACGCGTCGTCGCCGAGCACCGCGCGATAGTTCGCGAGCCCGGTAAACGCGCGCCGGCCGGCCGAGTAGTCGACCCGGCAGAACGAATCGATCAGCACCTGCGCGACCGGATACAGCGCGAGCGCGGCGAGCACCAGCAGCGCGGGCCCGAGCAGCGCGACGAACGGCAGGCTGCGGCCGAAGGCTTTCATGCGCTGTGTTCCGGCGAGGGTTGGAGACGCGCGGTCACTTGCCGGCCGCGGCCGTCGCCTGCGCGATCTTCTGCTGCGCCTGGCGCAGCGCGGCGTCGGGCGCGGCCTGCCCGGTCAGCGCGAGCTGCAGCTGGTCGCCGAGAATGCTCTCGACCTGCTGCCAGTCGTTCACGCGCGGCCGCGCACGGCCGGCTTCGAGCGCCTTCAGCTGATCCGGATACCAGCGGTACTGGCGCACCAGCGCCGGATCGTTGAACACGCTGCGGCGGGTCGGCGGAATGCCGATGCCGGCAAGGCGCGTCTGCGTGTCGCGTGCGGTCAGGTACGCGAGGAAATCCTGCGCGAGCTTCGCGTGCGGCGCGTCCTTCGGGATGCCCATCTGCCAGATGCCGAGCATCGGCGCCGGGCCCGCGGTCTGCCCGGGCGGCGGCTGCAGCGCGATCTGGCCGACCACGCGCGACTGCTTCGGATCGTCGAGCGCCGGCACCCACGCCGGCCACACCTCGATCGACTGCGCGGCCGTGCCGCGCTGCAGCGCGTCGCGTACTTCGGCCGCGCCATATACGTCGACGTCCTTCGGCGCGGATGCCTTCAGCGCGAGGAAGGTCTTCAGCGCCGCCTGCGCTTCGCGAGAATCGATCGTCACGTTGCCGGCACGGTCGAACACGTCACCGCCGTAGGCCCACAGGATCGGCAGGAAGCCCGTCACGACCGGGTTGCCCTTCGTGCCGCGGAACACGACGCCCGACACGCTCTTGTCCGCGCCGCCGACGGTCTGCGCGATCTTCAGCACGTCGTCCCAGTTGCGCGGCGGCTGCAGCTTGTACTTCGCGAGCAGGTCCTTGCGGTACGCGAACATTTCGACGTTGCCGACGATCGGCAGCGCGTACAGCGCACCGGCCGCGTTGCGGCCGAGCGCGACGGCGGACGGCACGAGATCGGCGTCGGCAAGCGACGCGGGCAGCGGCTTCAACCAGCCGTTGCCGATGAATTCGGGCGCCCACGTGTCATCCATCATCACGAGGTCGTATGCACCGGTGCCTTCGCGCATCGACAGCTTGAGCTTCTGGTACAGGTTCGCGTTCGGCAGCTTGAGCAGCTCGATCTCGGTGCCCGGGTGCAGCTTGTTGAAGCCGGCGACGGCGTCGGCCAGCCCCTTGCCGTAGATGTCGTCGCGGCCTGCGATGACGAGATCCGCGGCAACGGCGTGCGTGGCGGCGAAGGACAGCGCAAGGGCGGCGGACAGCGCGCGCAGGCGGCTCAGCAAGGTCATGAGGTCTCTCTCGTTCGGCGTGGTGGCGGGACGGCCAGGCGTTGCACACGTGTGCAACGCGGGAGATGCGTGTGGCCGCCTGTTGCGAACGCCATTGTTCACGCCGATCGTTAAGAATTTATGGCACACGGCGATCACCGGTGCGCGGCGCCTGCCGAGCGCTTGCCACAGCGAGCCGGGCGGCAACCCGGCCGCCCGCCACCCACCTGCTGCTCACCGCCCGTTGCGCGTCGCCGGCCGCCCGCGTTCCGCGCGCCGTGTCCCGTGCCCTGCGCTTAAAAGTTCACACGAATGCCGGCCATCACCGCCAGTTGCCGGCTCGAGTTGCTGTTCGCGAGCACCGGAATCTGCGCGTAGTTCACCGCGTTGCCGTCCGCGTCGGTGCCGAGCCCCTTCCCGCTCGCGATCTGGCCGATCGCGACCGCATACAGCGCCGTGCGCTTCGACAGGCTGTAGTTCGTGCCGACGTTCACCTGGTGGAACCGCGTCGTGCCGCGCCCGTCGGTATGCACGGCGTTGAAGATATAGGCGACGCCGCCCTGCAGCGCGGGCGTGAACATGTACGTGGCGTTCACCTCGCCGATATCGAACGTGAACGCCTGCGTGCGCGGCTGTGCGGCGGTCGAGAAATAGCGGCTGTCGCCGAGGCGCGTATGCGTATAGGTGAGCGCGATCGTCGCGTCGCCGAACGTGACCGACCCGCCCGCGCCGAACGCGCGCATCGAGCCGGCGTCCTGCAACAGGCAGACCATCGCGCCCGGGTTGCTGCACGCGAAATCGCCGATATAGCCGGTCGCGCCGCCGAGCGCCGCGTCGAGCGGCTGGTGCAGGTCGAGGTAGCCGATCGAGAATGCAACCGGCGCGCGCGTGTACGTCGCGGCGACCGCATAGCCGCGCTTTGCGGAGAAATCGCCGGCCTGCCCGCCGAAGCTGAACGTGCCGCCGAACGTGAGGCCGTTGAAATCGGCGCTGGTGAACTTCACCGCGTTGTTGAAGTTGAACGCGGCGTTCAGGTTGTCGACGTCGCCGAGGTGCGAGCCGTACGGCGTCGACCAGTTGTTGCTCGACACGTACGCACCGAGCATGTCGGTGTACGAGTCGTACTGGCGGCCGAGGCCGAGCGTGCCGATGCCGTCCTGGCGCAGCCCGACCCATGCCTGCCGGCTGAAGGCCGTGCCGCCCTGCAGCGCCTGCCCGTTCGCGGACAGAAACTGCTGCTCGAGCGTGAACACTGCATTGAGCCCGCCGCCAAGCGGCTCGGCACCCTGGAAGCCGAACCGCGACGGCACGAGGTTGCCGCCGCCCATCTGCCACGCATGGCCGCCGCCCGTGCTGCCGTCGGCGCGCGTGAACTGCTGGTTCGTCGAGTAGATGATGCCGGTATCCACGGTGCCGTACAGCGTCACGCTGCCCGAGGTCTGCGCATGTGCGTGCATGCAGCCCAGCGTCGCCGCAGCCGCGGCCAGTCGTCGTCCAATCTTCATGTCCCGCCCCTCTGTTGTCATCGATTCGCAGTGCAGATCGATGGAGTTGTCGATATGGGTGACAGGACTCTATCCAGCGAAAATTCAGGACCTCTATCGCAAATCGGCAAACAGTCGCATGTGTTGCCCGCGAGGTTGCCCGGCGGCGCCGTCGCGGCGCGCGCGTGTCATTCGGGGCGCGTCGTCTGCGACGGCAGCTCGCCGAACAGGTCGCGATACTCGCGCGCGAAATAGCCGAGGTGCGTGAACCCCCAGCTCGCGGCGGCCTCGCCGACGCCGAGCTGCTGCACGGGCGTCGTGCGCAGCAAGCGGCGCACCGCGTTCAGCCGGATCGTGCGCAGATAGCCGACCGGCGTGACGTCGGCCACGCGCTGGAAACTCGTTTGCAGCGTGCGGCGGCTGCAGCGCAGCGCGCGGCACAGTTCGAGCACGGTGACGGGTTCCTCGGGGCGGTCGCGCAGATGCTTCTCGCAACGGCTCACGATGTCGCTGTAGGTGGCGTGCGTGATGTCGCGGCGCTCGACGCCGATGCCCTGCTCGAGCGCATCGAGGAACATGCCGAGCATCGCGTCGCGGAACATCTTGCGGGTGGCCGCGTATTCGAGGTGGCCCGGGTTGCGCTGCGCATCGTCGATCAGCGACGACAGCCGCACGCCGAGCGCGACGCCCTGCTCGTCGGACAGCCGCGTCACGTGGCGCAGCTTGCGTGCGCCGGATGCGCCGAATTCGGCTTCGCACAGCTCGTCGACCATGTCGGACGCCGCGCTGATCCCGACGAGCCCCATCCCTTCCGGCGTGTGGAATTCGAAATCCTCGCCCGCGCGCAGCGCGAGCAGCGCGTAGCCGTCGACGGGCTGGCCCTGGAACGTGCCCGCGAGCGGCACGGACAGCGGCACCGCGAGCGACGTGCGCCCGGCCGGCGCGAGCCCGGTTTGCGCGACACGCCGGTTGGTCGTTTCGCGGAAGAAGTGGAAATCGTCGTACAGCACCTGCGTGACGGTGCCCTTGAAGCGGCCCGGCGTCATCTGGCGGTAGACCTGATGCCAGCCCGCGATCGCGAGCCCGTGATCGTGCACGTCTTCGTGTGAGCGTGACTGGAACAGCATCGGCATCTCCGGTAAAACCCCTAAACGCGGCCGCCGGTTCCCGGCGCGCAACGCCATAGCTTACCCGTGCAAAATCCTGCGTAGTGCGGTTTCGAACGCGAGACAGGCCGCCGACAGCGCGCCGGCCTGCTCGCCCGTCAGGCGAACGTAGCGGCGGAACGACGGCATCCGGTTCACGACCTCGCTGCCGCCGAACGGCACGATCGCGAGCGTCCAGCGGCCGTCGCGTGCATCGATCGTACAGTGGGTCAGGTGCAGCGGCCGCAGCGCGTCGGCCAGCGACGGTTCGGCGACCAGCGCGGCCACCGCATCGACGAATCCGGGGTCGCATCCCGGCACGGCCACCGCGTCGATACCCGTGCTGCGCAGCCAGCCGGTCTGGCGCACGCGCGCGCTGCCCCGCATGGCCGGGCCGCACGCGGTGGCCGCCACCTTCACGCTGACCGTATGCATCAGGAACTGGCGGTCGACCCGCTCGTCGATGGTCACGCGCACGCCGTTCGGCAGCCGGGCCGTCAGACCGGCAGCTCCGTCGGCCTCGCGCTCGGCGCGCAGGTCGGCCAGCACGCGCGCGGCGAGCGCGCCGGGCCGATGGCTGGGCGGCGGTGCATCGGGCGCTGCGCGCCAGCGGGCGAGCGCGAGCTTCACGATGCAACGTGCTCGTTGCGCAGCACTTCCTCGACCGGCACCGGCCTGAACGGATGCCGGCGCTGCACGACGAGCGTCCAGAACAGCGCGTACAGCGCGGTGAGCCCGAGCATCGCGCCGAACGGCACGTAGATGTCGCGCGCGTTCATGCCCGGCGGCGTGATGTACCAGATCGCCAGGATGATGCCGACGCTCGATACGATCTGCGGCAGCGGGAACAGCGGCGAACGGTACGGGCGCGGCAGGTCCGGGCGACGAATCCGCAGCATCACGACCGATGCGGTGACGAGCAGGTACGCGGTGCCCCACGCGCAGGTCGCGGCGAGCACGAGGTGCAGGATGCTGTCGAGGTTGCCGTTGATCAGCCACGCGTGGAAGATCGGCACGATCGCCGACGCGACGATGCCGACCACCGGCGTCTTGAAGCGCGGGTGCAGGTACGCGAAGCAGCGCGGCAGCGCGCCGTCGATCGCCATCCCGTACAGGATGCGCGGCAGCCCGGCCATCAGCGTGTTGATCGTCGCGGCGCCGGCGCACAGGAACGCGATGCCGAACCACACGCGGCCGAACGGGCCCAGCACCTGCAGCGCGAACGCGGGAATCGCGCCCGGCGTGTCGAGCAGGTGCGTGAGGCCGTCGGGGCTCACCGGCACGTTCGCGACCTGGCGGCGGATCGCCGCGCCGTACAGGAACATGCAGATCGCGACGCCGACGAGGCCCAGCGCCATCGCGCGCGGAATCGTCTTGCCCGGCGCCTTCATTTCCGGCGCGAGCGGCGTGACGAACTCGCAGCCGACGAACATGAACATCGCCATCCCGACCAGCGACAGCACGGCCGGCACCGACGTGCCGACTTCCGAGCCGCCGAACCAGCCGTCGAGATGCACGGCCGGCGCGGCCGCGAGCCCGAGGATCCCGAAGATCATCAGCGACAGCCACATGCCGGCGGTCAGCACGATCTCGAGCTTGCTGAACACCTTGATGCCGATGATGTTGGTGATCGCGAACGTGACGACGAGGCCGACGCCGACGAGCCACGAGCTGTTGTGCTTCTCGAATGCCGCATTCAGCGATTCGAAATTGACGAGCGCCATGATGCCGCTCAGGATCGTTTCCGCCGTGCCGGCGAACACGTGCACGAGGAAATACGCGGAGATCGTGCCGGTGATCGCCCAGAAGCGGCCGAGCCCGCACGACAGGTAATCGTAAACCGAGCCGGCCGTCGGCAGCATCGCGGCGGCTTCGGAGAAGGTCGTCGCCTGCGCCTGCATCATCACGAACGCGATGATCATCGCGATCGCGAACGCCCAGCCGCCCATCCCGAAGCCCGACGTCGCGGTGAGAATCACCGGGCTCGCCATGATGAGGCCGACGGCGCTCGCCAGCGCGGTCGGAAAGCCGACCGCACCCGCCTTCAGCGCCGTTCCGCCGCCTGCTTCAGCCGGCGTGCCGGCGGGCGTGTCGCCCGCTGCGCCGGTAACTCCTGACCATCCCGACATCCCTGTCTCCTTCAAGTGTCGAACCGGGCCGCCGCCCCGCCGGCGGCCCGGGTTCCCTGCCTTGCGGTCAGCCCGGGGCGGCGCTTCGGCGCTTCGTTACCCGGGCTCCTTGTCGATCAAACGTCGATCCGATGTCGAAAAAATACGCAGGCAAAATAATCCGGTCATAGCCCAAATCGGCAAACCGGCGGCAGCCGCGCTGCCCGCCGCCGGTGGGCCGTCGCGCGATCACGCGAACGGCACGGCCTCGAAGCCCGCCGCGAGCGCGTCGACGATCCGGTCGAGCTGCTCGCGCTGGATCACGAGCGGCGGCGACAGGATGATCTTCGTGCCGACCGGGCGCACCAGCACGCCATTCTCGCGCGCGACTTCCGCGACCGCGTTCGCATAGCCCGAAAGCGGGTCGATCGGCTCGCGCGTGTCCTTGTTCGCGACGAGGTCGAGCGCGAGCATCAGGCCCTTGCCGCGCACCTCGCCGACCGCCGCGAAGCGTTCCGCGAACGGCTTCAATGCTTCGAGCAGGTACGCGCCCTGCTTCGCCGCGTTGGCCGGCAGGTCTTCCTTCACGACGATGTCGAGGCTCGCGATCGCGGCCGCGCAGGCGACCGGATGGCCCGCATACGTGTAGCCGTGCATGATCGCGCCGCCGAAATCGGCGTTCGCGGCGAACGCGTCCTCGATCCGAGCGTTCACGACCGTCGCGCCGAGCGGCACGTAGCCCGACGAGATCCCCTTCGCGAGACACATGATGTCCGGACGCACGCCCCAGCCGCGGCTGCCGAACAGGCTGCCGCTGCGGCCGAAGCCCGTCACGACTTCGTCGGCGATCAGCAGGACGCCGTAGCGGTCGCACACCTCGCGCACGAGCGGCCAGTAGTTGGCCGGCGGCACGATCACGCCGCCCGCGCCCTGGATCGGCTCCGCGATGAACGCGGCCACCGTGTCGGGGCTCTGGAACTGGATCTCGCGTTCCAGCATCTCCGCGCAGATCCGGCCGAGTTCTTCGGGATCCTGCGTGAACGGGTTGCGATACAGCCACGGCGTCTCGACGTGGAAGCAACCCGGCAGGTTCGGCTCGTAGTTGCGGCGGAATACCGTGTTGCCGTTCACCGACGCACCGCCGAAGTGCGTACCGTGATAACCCTGCTTCAGCGAGATGAACTTCGTGCGGTCGGCCTGGCCGCGCACCTTCCAGTACTGGCGCGCGATCTTCAGCGCGGTCTCGATCGAGTCGGAGCCGCCCGAGCTGTACAGCACGCGGCGCATGCCCTCCGGTTCGAGCAGGTCGATCACCTTCTTCGACAGCTCCTCCGCGCGCGGATGCGAAATGCCGTCGAACAGCTGGAAGTATTCGAGTTCGTCGAGCTGGTGCACGATCGCGTCCTTCACTTCCTGGCGGTTGTGGCCGACGTTCACGTTCCACAGGCCCGCGACGCCGTCGACGAGCTTCCGCCCTTCTTCGTCGAACACGTAGCAGCCGTCGCCGCGCACGATGCGGATCGGCTTGCGCTGTTTCATCTCGTTCGGGTGCAGCATCGGGTGCCAGAATTTCGCTTCGTTGTAGCTCATTGCAGTCTCCACTGTGGGATCGTTCGAGGTTGATGCCGCGCGTCAGTGCGCGATGCAGACGGATTTGGTTTCGGTGAAGCCTTCGATCGCGTACTGGCCGAATTCACGGCCGATGCCCGATTGCTTGTAGCCGCCGAACGGCATCGACGGGTCGAGCGGGATATGGCAGTTCACCCATACGGTGCCGGCCTCGATCTGCGGCACGAGGTTCATCACGCGCTTCAGGTCGTTGCTCCAGATGCTGGCGGCGAGGCCGTACGGCGACGCGTTCGCGAGGCGCACCGCGTCGGCCGCGTCGTCGAACGGCACGACGACGATCACCGGGCCGAACACTTCGTCGCGCACGATCGCGCTGTCCGGATCCGGATCGGCGATCACGGCCGGCTTCACGTAGTAGCCGGGCAGGTCGTCGGCCGGCGTGCCGCCCGCGAGGAACGTCAGGCCCGCGCGGCGCGCACCCTCGATGTGCTGGACGACCTTGTCGCGGTGGTGCGCGGACACCAGCGGGTTGATCTGCGCGGTCGTGTCGAGGCCCGCGCCGAGCTTCATCGACTGCGCGACGCCCGCGAGGCCGTCGGCGAGCTGTGCGAACTTGCTGCGATGCACATAGATGCGCGAAGCGGCCGCGCACACCTGCCCCTGGTTGAAGAACGCGCCGGCCGCGACACCGTCGAGCGCCTGCGCGACGTCGATGTCGTCGAGCATCACGATCGGGTTCTTGCCGCCGAGCTCGAGCGAGAAGCGCGTCATGTTCTGCACGGCCGCCGCACCGACCAGCTTGCCGGTCGCGGTCGAGCCCGTGAACGAGATCTTCGCGATCGACGGGTGGCTCGCGAGCGCGGCACCACACACGCGGCCGCCGGTGACGACGTTGAACACGCCTGGCGGCACGCCGGCTTCGAGTGCGAGCTCGGCCAGACGCAATGCCGTGAGCGGCGTTTCCGGCGACGGCTTCAGCACGATCGTGCAGCCGGCCGCGAGCGCAGGGATCAGCTTCCACACCGCGATCATCAGCGGGAAATTCCACGGCACGATCGCGGCGACCACGCCGACCGGCTCCTTGCGCGTATAGGCCGTATAGCGCGCGCCGGGCGGGAACGGGATCGACACGTCGAGCGTCTGGCCGGTGATCTTGGTCGCCCAGCCGGCCATGTAGCGCACGTATTCGACGCTCGCGCCGACCTCGATCGCGCGCGACACGTGGATCGACTTGCCCTGGTTCAGCGTTTCGAGCTGCGCGAGCGTTTCGGCGTCGCGTTCGATCAGGTCGGCGAGTTTCAGCAGGATGCGTTCGCGGTCGGCCGGACGCAGGCCGCTCCACACGCGGGTGTCGAATGCGTGCTTCGCGCTGGCGACCGCGCGGTCGACGTCGCGTTCGTCGGCGTCCGCGACGGTCGCAAGCCGCTCGCCCGTCGCGGGGTCGTACACGTCGAGCCGCGCGGCCGTGTGCGCGGGCTGCATTTCACCGTCGATGAAGAGGCCGAAATCGCGCGCAACGAAGGTGCGCACGGTGTCGCTGACGGCGACGAAATTCGTGGTGCTCATGGGCGTCTCGAGGATTGTCGTGGCTGGACCGCATGCGCACGGGCACGCGGGCGTCGTTCCACTGTATCGACGAGGGATTGCGCGAGGTGAGCGCAAATTGGCAGCGCGTGGGCGCTGGGGGGCGGGTTCCAACCCTGCGGGGTGGCGGCGGTCGACGCGGAACGCCGGCTGCGGGAGCGGTGCCGGTCAGCCGCTGACGTTCAGCAACACGAGTAGTGCTTGATATTCATCAGTCGGCGATCACGCAGGTTCGAATTCCGGATCGCAATTATCCGATGAATTACAGGAACAACGCCCCGACCAGTTCCGTGCGGTTCGACACGCCGAGCTTGCGGTACATGCGCATCAGGTGCGTCTTGACGGTCGGCTGGCCCAGCGCGAGATCGCGGGCGATCTCCTTGTTCGAGCGGCCGTCGCGCACGAGGCGCGCGATCTGCTCCTCGCGGTACGTCAGCCGCTCCTCGCAGCCGATCCGGTGGATCCCGCGCCGCGCGCGCAGCAGCGGGCTCAGCGCGGCTTCGGCCACGGGCTGCAGCCGCGCGAGCGCGTCGATCTCGCCGGGCGCGAACCGCCCGCCCGTGCTGTTGCCGGCCGCGCCGCCGCGCGTGTCGGCCGCCCCGAAGCGCAGCAGCGAGAACGCGCCGACCGTGCGGCCGGCGTCGCGCAGCCAGATCTCGACGACGTCGGCCACGTCGTGCCGCCGCAGGAAACGGGTCCAGTACGCGGACGCGTCGCGTCTTTCGTCAGGCAATTGGGAAGCGAGCGTGACGACCGCGCGCTCGCCTGCCGCGCAGCGCGACGGATGCAGCGGATCGAGCATCCGGTAGCGCGCGACATAGGTGCGATGCATCGATTCCGGCATCCCGAACAGCTCGAAATCGGCCGGTTCGCCGCTCTGGTCGAGCCGGTAGAACACGATCGCGGACGGACTCGCGAACGCGTCGAACGCGTCCACGCAAGCACGCAGCGCGCGCAGCCAGTCGGCGGCGGCCGGGTCGGCGGGTTCGGATGGGGTCGGCATGGTGGAATCGGCTGGCGGGCGAACGTCACGAAGATCGAAGTTCGGGCCAGCCTACCGGCGCCGAAAAGCGCCGGTGAGCACAAATCGGCAAATCGTCCCGGTCCGGCCGGTACGGCGGGTTCACCCTCCTGCCGGGACGATGGAGGCGCGCGGCCGGGCACGCGCCCGATTCAGCGTGCGTTCGCGGCGAACGTGTCGCAGGCGCTCAGTTCGCCCGATTGCATCCCGCGCCGCAGCCAGTACACGCGTTGGTCGCTGGTGCCGTGCGTGAAGCTCTCCGGTACGACATAGCCCTGCCCTTGCTGCTGCAGCCGGTCGTCGCCGATCGCGGCGGCGGCCTTCAGCCCCTGCTCGAAATCGCCGGGTTCCATCAGCCGCTGGTTCGCGCGCTGCGCGTTGTTCGCCCACACGCCGGCAAAGCAGTCGGCCTGCAGTTCCATCCGCACCGACAGCGCATTCGAGTGCGCCTGGCTCGCCCGCCGGCGCGCCGCGTCGACCTTGTCGGAGATGCCGAGCAGGTTCTGCACGTGGTGGCCGACTTCGTGCGCGATCACATAAGCCTGCGCGAAATCGCCGCCCGCGCCGAAACGCGTGCGCAGTTCGTTGTAGAAACCGAGATCGATATACACCTTGCGGTCGCCCGGGCAGTAGAACGGCCCCATAGCAGTCTGGCCCGTGCCGCATGCGGTCGGCGTCGAGTTCGTGAACATCACGAGCGTCGGCGGCTGGTACTGCGCGTGCAGTTGAGTATTGAACACGCCCGTCCACGTACGCTCGATATTGCCGAGCACCTTGCGCGTGAACACCGCACCCGTGTCGTTCGCCTGCTCGCCCTGCCGCTGCGCGGGCGCGGGCTGCGCCTGCTGCTGGCGGCCCTGCAGCGCCGAGGCGCCTTCGAGTATCACGCGCGGGTCGATCCCGAAGAAATACGACGCGGCGAACGCAACCACGATCGTGCCGATGCCGATCGTCGCGCCGCGCCCGCCGCCGAACCCGCCTGCGCCGCGGCGATCCTCGACGTTCGTGCTTTCCGTTTCGTCGTCCAGCCTCATAGCCGGCCCCTCCCTGTTCTTGTCGATGGTCCGGCGCGCGAGCGCGCAACCGGGCGATAGGTTGTCGTGACACGATCCCCGGCCGATGCAGCGCGCGCGTCGGGTGCGCGCTCCTGCCGGGATCGCCGGCCTGCCGCTCCGCTCGCACGACGGAATCGGCCGGCCGATGCGCCGCGCGTCGATGCGCGGCCCGCCCGCGCTATTCTGCCGGGCTTTCGTGACTTATCGCAAAAATGTGGAGGATAGAGCGATTCGGCGCCGCACATCGTCAGCCTTTGCAAAATGGTCCGCTGCCGCGCCGGCCGCCCGGATACCGCCCGCGTTCATCCTTTTGGCGGATACCGGCGCTCGCAGGGGCCGCCTAAAGTGACCGGAAACGACCCCTTTCCGGAGCACGACATGACCCACCCGCAACCCCGCACGATCGTGATCACCGGCGCGGGCACCGGTATCGGCGCCGCGTGCGCGCGCCGCTTCGCCCGCCGCGGCGACCGCGTCGTGCTGATCGGGCGGCGCCGGGCGCCGCTCGACGCGCTGGCCGCCGAAACGGGCGGCCTCGCGCTGGCCGGCGATGCCGCGAGCACCGCCGACTGGGCCGGCTTCCTGCCGCGGATCGCCGAACGCTTCGGCCGCGTCGACGCGCTCGTCGCGTGCGCGGGCGGCCACGGCCTCGGCCGCGCGGACGAAACCGACGACGCGCAATGGCGCGACGCGATGCACGCGAACCTCGACACCGCGTTCGTCAGCGCGCGCGCGTGCCTGCCCGACCTGATCGCGCAGCGCGGCAGCATCGTGCTGGTCGCGTCGATCGCCGCGCTCGCGGCCGGCCCCAGCGTGTGCGGCTATACGGTCGGCAAGCATGCGCTGCTCGGGCTCGCGCGGTCGCTCGCACGCGACTACGGGCCGCACGGCGTGCGGGCGAACGCGGTATGCCCCGGCTGGGTCCGCACGCCGATGGCCGACGCGGAGATGGAGCCGCTGATGTCGGCACACGGCGACACGCTCGACGGTGCGTATGCGCGCGTCAGCGCCGACGTGCCGCTGCGGCGCGCGGCAGACCCGGACGAGATCGCGGCCGTGTGCGCGTTCCTCACGTCGCCGGACGCGTCTTTCGTGACCGGCGCGACGCTCGTCGCCGACGGCGGCGCGATGGTCGTCGACGTGCCGACGCTCGCGTTCGACAAGCTTTGATGTGCGCGGGGGGCGCCGCTCGCGTGACGTACGCGTCGCGGGCGGCGTTGCGTGAACGTGTGCCTGCCCCTTCACCGCCCGCCCACGTACCCACCGCCGCACACGCAACGCGTCTCCCGTTTATTTCCCGCCCCTGAAAATCCGCTACCATCGACCGATCCCGCCGCCCCGCCCGGCACCGCCTCACCGCTCGGACTTCGATGAACATCCGGTTTCTTGAAACCTTCGTCTGGCTCGCGAAGCTGGAAAACTTCCGGCTCACGGCCGAAAAACTGCACACCACACAGGCCGCCGTATCGAGCCGCATCGCGTCGCTCGAGGAGGCATTCGACGTACGCCTGTTCGACCGCAACACGCGCTCGGCCACGCTCACGCCCGCCGGGCGCCGCATGCTCGCGTACGCGGAGCGAATCGTGCGGCTCGACGGCGAAATGCGCCGCGACATCGATGCGGCGAGCGACGCGGGCCTGATCCGGATCGGCGTGATCGAATCGATCGTGCACAGCTGGTTCCCCGCGCTGATGGCGCAACTGCGCGAGCGCTATCCACGCCTAGACGTCGAGATCACGAGCGACACGACGCTGCACCTGATCCGCCTGCTGAGCACCGACGGCGTCGACCTGATCCTGCAGACAGACCCGGTGCCGGGCCCCGATTTCACGAACCTGCCGCTGTGCGAATTCCCGGTGCGCTGGGCGGCCAGCCCGCGCCTCGGGCTCGGCGGCCAGCCGCTCGACGTCGCGCGCCTGGCCGAATTCCCGATCATCAGCTTCTCGCGCCACTCGGGGCCGCACGCGACGATCGAGCGGCTGTTCGCGGCCGTCGAGCGGCCGGCCAGCATCAACTGCATCACGTCGGTCGCCGCGATGATCCGCCTCGTCGCCGACGGCTTCGGCGTGGCCGCGCTGCCGCCCGCGATCATCGGGCGCGAGCTGCACGAAGGCGCGCTCGAACTGCTCGACGTCGAACCCGAATTCCCCGCGCTGCCGCTCGTCGCGACGTACCGCAGCCAGGGCTTGCCGGTGGCCGCGCGCATCGCGGAACTGGCCAGCGAAGTCGCGCGTGCGATGTCGGCCGCCGCGAATCACGCAAAGACGGCCGCGCCCGATACCGTGGGCAAAGCACTCGCCCGTCCGGCGACGAAGGCAAATACCCGAGCGAAAGCACCCGCAAAAGCGAAGCGCACGACGCAATCCGCCCCGCCTCCCGCGCAACTCCGCCCGCGCCGCTCATAAGAAAACCTGTTCACCGCGAATTTGTTTTCTTGTTGGACGGGCGCGGCCCGTCTTCGGGAAACTGGGTTCCTGACATCCCCCCGTCACGAGGAACCCCGCGATGACCCGCCTTACCCTTCCGCACGGCCAGCTTTGCGTCTGGACGGATATCGACCCCGCGCACGAAGCCGATTTCAACGCGTGGTACGACCGCGAGCACATGCAGGAACGTGTCGCGATTCCCGGCTTCACGCATGCGCGGCGCTTTCGCGCGACCGATCGCGGCCCGCGCAAGTACCTCGCGCTGTACGTGACGAACGCGCTCGACGTGTTCCATGGCGACGCGTACCGACGCGCGTTCACTCAGCAGACCGCGTGGTCGCTCGCGAACTTCGAGCGCATGACGGGCACGCAGCGACGCGTCGGAGAACTGACGATCGAGGCCGGCGACGGCGAAGGCGCGCATCTCGCACTGTTCGTGCTGCCGCCGGATCGCATCGACGTGCCGCACCTGCGCAAGCGCTTCGACGACGTGCTGCACGAACCGGGGATCCACGCCGCGCGACTCTTTCGCACCGCGCCCGAACTGTCCGCGCCGATCGGCGCCGATGCGGCCGCCCGCCCGGCCGCCGATGCGCTCGTGCTGATCGAAGGCAGCGATGCGGCCGCGACGCGCCGCGTCGCCGCCACGCTCGCCGGCCACGACGACGTGCGCACCTTCGACCTGATGTGGCGCGCCGCCGCCCCGCTGCATGTAACGCGCAGCGACGTCGAAGCCGAGCCCGCAGCCGCGCTGCCCGCCTGATCGCCCGCGCCGGCCGCACCGCACGCACGCTGCCCGCCAGCGCAGCGGCCCGGCGCTTCATCCCGTTCCCCGTCACGACATGCCCGACACCATGAGCACTCTCGCCCAGCCCGCCGCCCACGCGCCCCGCCGCGTCCGCAACAGCCGACTCGCGACCGCGAGCATGATCGGCACGTCGCTCGAGTGGTACGACTTCACGATCTACAACACGCTCGCCGCGCTCGTCTTCAACCACCTGTTCTTTCCGTCGGTCGATCCGCTGGCCGGCACGATCCTCGCGTTCTCGACCTATGCGGTCGGCTACGTATCGCGCCCGCTCGGCGGTTTCGTGTTCGGCAATCTCGGCGACCGCATCGGCCGCCGTGCGGTGCTGATGCTCACACTGGTGCTGATGGGCGTGACGACCGCGTTGATGGGCGCGCTGCCGACCTACGCGCAGGCCGGCATCCTGAGCCCGATCCTGCTCGTCGCGCTGCGCTTCGTGCAGGGCGTCGCGCTCGGCGGCGAATGGGCCGGCGCGGTGCTGCTGTCGGTCGAGCACGGCGACCAGAAGCGACGCGGGCTGTCCGCATCGTGGACGCAGATCGGCCCGTCGTTCGGCACGCTGCTCGGCACCGGCTGCATCGCGCTCGTGACGCTGTCGACCACGTCCGGCGACTTCCTGTCGTGGGGCTGGCGCGTACCGTTCGCGGCCAGCGCACTGCTCGTCGTGTTCGGCTTCTGGCTGCGACGCGGCGTCGACGAAACGCCGCAGTTCGAGCAGCTCGCCGAATCGCACGCGACCGCCGAGGTGCCCGTCGCCGACGTGCTGAAGTACCACTGGAAGCGCCTGCTGATCGCGGGTGGCTCGCGGATCGGCTCGGACGTGCTGTATGCGCTGATCGTCGTGTTCACGCTCACCTACGTGACGACCGTGCTGCATCTGTCGCGCCCCGTCGCCTTGACGGCCGTGATGATCGGCACGGCCTGCAACGCGCTCGCGGTGCCGTTCTTCGGCGCGCTGTCGGACCGCTTCGGCCGCCGGCCTGTGTATCTCGCCGGCGCGCTCGCGGGCATCGTGTGGGCGTTCGTGTTCTTCACGCTGCTCGATTCGGCGCGCCCCGGTGCGATCGTCGCGGCCGTCGCGATCGGCCTCGTGATCCACGCGGTGATGTACGGCCCGCAGGGCGCGTTCGTGACCGAACAGTTCCCGACCCGCGTGCGCTATGCGGGCTCGTCGCTCGCGTACACGCTCGCCGGCATCGTCGGCGGCGGCTTCGCGCCGCTCGTGATTGCCGCGCTGTTCCGGCAGACGGGCACGACGACGGCCGTGTCGCTGTATGTCGTCGCCGCGCTCGTCGTCACGTCGATCGCGCTCGTCGTCGCACGCGAAACCGCGCACAAGCCGCTCGCGGATTGAACGTCGCCGCCAGCAAGCCGTTTCATTCTTTCGCACTTCAAACGGATACCCGCATGCCAACCCTGTTGTTCAACGTGATTTCCCGGCAACGCGCGCCGGCCACCGTCGACGTCGAAATCCAGCGCGTCGTGATCGCCGGCTGGGCCGGCCGCGATCCGGCCGCGATCCAGGCGCATATCGACGAACTCGCGGCGCTCGGCGTCGCGCCGCCGTCGACCACGCCCTGCTTCTATCGCGTGTCGGCCGCGCTGCTCACGCAGGCGCCCGCGATCGGCGTGCTCGGCGCACGCTCGGGCGGCGAGATCGAATGCGTGCTGGTCGACAGCGCGGCCGGCACGCTCGTGACCGTCGGCTCCGATCATACGGATCGTGAGGTCGAAGCCTACGGCGTCGCGGTGTCGAAGCAGGTGTGCGCGAAACCGCTCGGCCACGACGCGTGGCTTTACGCGGACGTCGCGGATCACTGGGATGCGATCGAGATGCGTTCGTGGCTGATTTCTCGCGATGGCGAGCGGACGGCATACCAGCATGGCGCGGTGAATGGCCTGCTTGCGCCCGAGGTGCTGTGGCAGCGCTTCGACGGTTGCCGGACGATGCCCGCGCGCGGCGCGATGTATGGCGGCACGGTTGCCGTGCATGGCCCGATCGCGGCGATGGGCGACGGGGATGCGTTCGAGATGGAACTGCACGATCCGGTGCTCGGGCGCAGCCTTCGGCACCGCTATGCAGTGGAGGTGTTGCCGATCGTCGCGTAGCGGACAATGAGCAAGTGCGCGGCACACGGGCGCGACAGCATTCCGCGGCCGCGCCAGCCGCCGCTATTACGGCTGAAAGCAGTGATAGTCCGGAAAATTGAACTGCGAGTTGTTGCAATACAGCACCCCGGCCAGGTCGGTGCACCCGCTCAAAGCGAACATCATTGCCCCCGCAACCGACACTTTCCATCCGAAATGCAACATTGCGCCCCCGTTTTCGCTTTCTCGACATGAGCCGACATGATGCGCATCGGACGTGCCCGGGTATGTGGAGAATTGTTGCCCCGCAGGTTTTGCGCTTCTCCATCGTGCCGGCCCGTGCCAGAGCACGGACTCCGGCACGGGCCGTTGCTCACTTGAGACACCCGAGCCCCGCCAGCGTCGCCTCCACCGCCGTGTCGAGCGGCGTCACGGGCTCCCGGCCGAGCACCGCGGTCACCCGCGTGTTGTCGAGCCGGACCGGCTCGCGCCACAGGTAGCGCATCTCGAGCAGTTCGCGCAGCGTCGTGACGAACGGCGCCGCGGCCCACACGAACCACCACGGGAACTTGCGCACCGTCGGGCGCAGCCCGTGCCGCTGCGCGATGCGGCGCACGGCCTCCGCCATCTGCGTGCCGTCCGCATCCCAATGCCCGCCCAGGTGAAAGCGCGCGAACGGCTCCAGCGTGTCGCGCCGCTCGATCAGTTCGACCATCGCGCGCGCGGCGTCCGGCACATACGACCATTGGTGTCCGATGCCGGCCCGCCCCGGCACGCTGATGGACGCAACCGGCTGACCGGCCTTGACGAACCCCGCCGCAAACCAGCTGTTGCCGGTGAGCTTCGGCCCGAAGAAATCGCCGGCGCGCACGATGATCGTGCGAACGCCCTGCCCGGCCGCATCCTGCAGCCGGCGCTCCAGTTCGACGCGGATCGCGCCCTTGCGCGTCGACGGATGCTGCGGCGCATCTTCGACCAGCACTGGAAACGCATCGGGCCCGTAGTTGTAGACGGTGCCCGGCAGCACGATGGTCGCCCGCTCCGCCTTCGCCGCCGCGATCGTGTTGTCGATCATCGGCAGCACCTGCCCGGCCCAGTTCCGGTAGCCCGGCGGATTCACCGCGTGCACGATCACGCTGCAGCCGCGCGCGGCCCGGACGACCGCGTCGCGGTCCATCGCGTCGCCGCGGATCCAGGTGATGCCGTCGCGCTCCGCGACTTCGGCGTCGAGCCCGCGCTTCAACCCGCGCACCAGCCAGCCCGCATCGCGCAACTGCCGCGCGACTTCGCCGCCAATTCCGCCGCTCGCGCCGAGCACGAGTGCCTGTCGTTGCGTCCCGCCTGCATGGGTCGTCATTGCCGCTCTCCTTGAGTGAATGTCCGTGATGACATGCATTCTGGCGCGGCTTCAGCTACCAAGGAATTGCCGAACCTGATGGATCAGCTATACATTTATGTATGGCCATCGATCTGAACTGGGAACGCTACCGCACCTTCCTCGCCGTACTGACGGAAGGCTCGTTGTCGGGCGCTGCGCGCGCCCTCGGCATCACGCAGCCAACCGCCGGCCGCCACGTCGCGGCGCTCGAGGCCGCATTCGGCCAGACGCTGTTCACGCGATCGCCGTCCGGCCTGCTGCCGACCGAGGCGGCGCTCGCGCTGCGCGGCCACGCGGAGGCGCTGCGCAGCGCGGCGGCCGCGTTCGAGCGCGCGGCCGCGAGCCACGGCGCCGGCGTGCGCGGCATCGTGCGGATCTCGGCCAGCGACGTGATCGCCGTCGAAGTGCTGCCGCCGGTTCTCGCGCAGTTGCGGCGCGACCATCCGGGGCTCGTCATCGAACTGGTGCCGACCGATCGCATCCAGGACGTCCTCAAGCGCGAGGCCGACATCGCGATCCGGATGGCGCCGCCCACGCAGGAGGCGCTCGTTGCGCGGCGCATCGGCGAAATCGACATCGGCCTGTATGCGCGCGACGACTACCTGGCGCGCAACGGTGCACCCACGACGATCGACGAACTCGCGCATCACGCGCTGATCGGCTTCGACACGGTCACGCCGTTCATCCGCTCCGCGGGCCGCGGCATGCCGCTGTGGAAGCGCGATGCGTTCTCGCTGCGCACCGACAGCAACCTCGCGCAGCTCGCGATGATCCGTGCCGGCTTCGGGATCGGCTTCTGCCAGAGCGGGCTCGCGAAACGCGACGCGCGGCTCGTACGCGTGCTGCCGGACAAGCTCGCGATGCAGCTGGAAACCTGGGTCGTGATGCACGAGGACCTGCGGTCGAGCCCGCGCTGCCGCGCGGTGTTCGACGCGCTGGCCGACGGGCTGCGTGCGTATGTGAACGGCGAAGCCATCGAATAGACGATTCGCGGCGACGGTCACGAACAAAGTGAACGAAGCGCCCGCGCGGCGCTATTCGTAGATTTTCCCGGCGAACAGGATGTCCGCCATGCGCCGCCACGGGTTGTCGGGCACGTCGTAGAAACGCAGCCCTTCCTCCGACGCCTCAGCCCAGTCGACCATCGCGTCCAGGTACGCGCCGATCGAGTGGTTTTCCCAGCCGAGCGCGGCGCGGGAGTACGGCGACGGCGGCACGTCGGCCTCGAGCTGGCGCTCCGTGTTCCAGTCGTGGCCGAGCACGCGCAGGAAGTGGATCAGCGAGCGTTCGTCGACCACGCGCTCCAGCGCATCCTGCAGCTTCGCGGCCATCTGGCGTTGCAGTTCGTCGTTCATTTTTTGTCCCCTGGCGCGCCTCTCACTACGCGCCGCCGCAAATCGTGCGGCCCGGTTCTACATCAGCAATTGCCGCGACAGCACCTCGCGCGCCTGCGTGACGGCTTCGCGTTCGCCGGACATCGGCGGCGTCAGCGAAAACACCGCGTCGGGCAGCGGCGGCAGCCGGTATTTCGCGCCGAGCCGCATCATGCCCTCGCCGATCGCCGACGCGCACAGGCAGCCCACGCCGAGCCCCGCCGCCAGCATCGACTGCAGCCCCGCGACCCCCGACGCGCTGTGCACGAGCCGGTACGGCATGTGCTGCTCGTCGAGCGAGCGCACCGCGACCTGATGCATCATGCAGTCGTCCGGCAGCAGCACGAGCGGCAGCGGCTCGGGCAACTGCTCGGCGAGGGCGGGCGATGCGACCCACGACAGCGGCTCGCGCCGCAGCACCCAGCGCGTATCGGCCGACGCCGGCCGGAACGGCCCGCTCGACAGGTTCATCACCACGCCGAGATCGACCTGCCCGCGCGCATGCGCCGCTTCGATATCCGCGCTCTTCATCGCGCTGACGTGCAGGCTCAATTGCGGGTAGCACTCCCGCAGCCGCGCGAGCAGCCCCGCGACTTCGTTGGTCCGGTAGTAATCGGTGATCGCGACGCGCAGCTCGCCCTTGATCGCCTGACCGCGCACTTCGTCGAACGCGGCCTCGTTCAGCGCGACGATGCGCCGCGCGTGCTGCAGCAGCCGCGAGCCGGCCGGAGTCGGCTCGACCCCGCGCTTGCTGCGCACGAACAGCGGCACGCCGGCGCGCGATTCGAGCTTGCGCACCTGCTCGCTGACCGTCGACTGCGACAGGTGCAGCAGCGGCGCGGCGGCCGTCAGGCTGCCGGCATCCGCGACCGCCGCGAAAGTACGCAACTGATCCAGGTCGAACCCACGCATCGCCATCCTCCATCCATCGAATAACCCGATGGATGCTACCACCAATTCCCGCTTTTCCGATTCATCGTCACCACCCAGAATGGGGGTCAATCGCCCGTCCATGGCCGAACCGGTGCTCCCGGCGTCGCGTCCGCCGTGAATGTGGCACTCATTCTTTCGGACTTGCTTCCATGACGAACGACACCCTTGCTCCCTGCGTGCCGGCCGGCACGGCCGCCGCGGCGACGCCGCGCAGCCATCACGGCTGGGCGCTGGTGGTCCTGCTGGTTGGCGCGATTTTGCCGCCGCTCGACTACTTCATTGTGAATCTCGCGCTGCCGGCCATCCGCGACGGCATCGGCGCGCGCCCGGCCGAGCTGCAGCTGGTCGTGTCCGCGTATGCGTGCGCGAACGCGGTCGTGCAGATCACCGGCGGCCGGCTCGGCGACCTGTACGGCCGCAAGCGGATGTTCATGATCGGGATGGCCGGCTTCGTCGTCGCGTCGACGCTGTGCGGGCTTGCCGGCAGCGGCGCGGTGCTGGTCGGCGGCCGTGTGCTGCAGGGCCTGTTCGCCGCGATCCTCGCGCCGCAGGTGCTCGCGACGATCCGCAGTGTGTTCAGCCCGCAGGAGCAGGTGCGCGTGATGGGCTTCTACGGTTTCGTGTTCGGTCTCGCAGCCGTGATCGGCCAGCTCGGCGGCGGCGCGTTGATCAGCCTGCATCCGTTCGGGCTCGGCTGGCGCGCGATCTTCCTCGTCAACCTGCCGATCGGCATCCTCGCGCTGATCGGCAGCTGGCGCTTCATCCCGGAAAGCCGGCCGCCGAAAGGCCAGCGCATCGACGTGCCGGGCATGGCGCTGCTGTCGCTGTTCCTGCTGATGCTCGTGTACCCGCTCACGCACGGTCGCGAGGCCGGCTGGCCGCTGTGGATGGTCGCGTGCCTCGTCGGCGCGCTGCCGATGCTCGGTGCGCTGCTGGCGGTCGAGGCGCGCCGCCTCGCGGGCGGCCACGATCCGCTGCTCGACGTGCGCCTGTTCAGCAACCCCGTCGTCGCGCTCGGGCTCGTGCTGGCGTTCCTGTTCTATACGCTGAGCGCGTTTTTCCTGAGTTACGGGATCTACCTGCAGGGCTGCCTGAACTGGTCGCCGCTCGCGTCGGGGCTCGCGATCCTGCCGCTCGGGCTCGGCTTCCTGTCGAGCCCGCTGCTGATGCCGCGACTCGTCGGCCGGTTCGGCGGCTATCGCGTGCTCACGCTGGGCTTCGCGATGCTCGCGGCCGGCGTCGCGACGGCCGCCGCGCTGGCGGGTGCAGCCACGCCGGGCGCCGGCTTTTACGTAGGGATCGCGGCGATCGGGATCGGCCAGGGCCTCGTGCTGCCGTCGGTCGTACGGATCGTGCTCGCGGAAGTCGAAACGGCCCGCGCGGGTGTGGCATCCGGCATGGTCACCGCGATGCTGCAGATCGGTGCGGCCGTCGGCGCCGCGACGATCGGCGGCGTGTTCTTCGCGCGGCTCGGCGTGCATCCGGCTGCGATCGACTACGTGCAGGGGTTCCGGACGTCGATGTTCACGCTGACGGTGGTGTTGCTGGTGTGCGTCGCATTGTCGACGGCGCTCGGGCCGCTGCATCGGCGGCTGCATGCCGGCGCGTAACCGGACAGGGATGGCCGCGGCGGCATGAGCCGGATCGTCGATGGCGCAGGCACGCGCCGGCGCCCGGTTCAATGATGCTGCTTGCGTTGCGCTTGCCGCGCCTCCCATTCGGCCAGTTCGATGCGATAGCGCGCAAGCGCTTCGTCGTATAAGTCGAAAACGCACGGCGAGCAGCCGCTGTTGCAGCAGTCTTCCTGCTCGGGTTGGACAGGCGGGGTCGGACGGGGATCGTCGACGGACGGATCGTCTGAAGCTTGGTTCGGCACGGCATGTTCCGGTGATATGGAACGCTCAGTATAGGGCGATCCAGGCCGCCGCCGCTGCCAGCCGGACGGACGGGGCAACGACGAACTCCGCCATAATGCCGCGATGGCCGGGTACCCCCGTACCCGCCCCACAGGAGCCGCACGATGGCCGAAGCAGTGAATCCGCCGGAAGTCTGGGCGCCGTTCGGCGCGTTCTCGATGGCCGTGATCCAGGGCGACGGCCGGATCGTGCATCTGAAGGGGCAGGTGGCGCTCGATCGCAACGGCCAGGTGGTCGGCCACGGCGACATGCGCACGCAGGTACGCCAGACGCTCGACAACATCCGCGCCGTGCTCGCCACGATGGGCGGACAGATGCAGGACGTGATCTCGCTCGTGCACTACGCGACCGACATCGATGCCTTCATGCAGGCCGGCGACGTCCGCAAGTCGTACTTCGCCGAGCCCTATCCCGTGACGACGACCGTCCAGGTCGAGCGTCTCTACCATCCCGACCTGCTGATCGAGATCACCGCTGTTGCCGAGATTCCGCTGGAGCGTTTTCGGCGGCCTGCATTGCGCGCGTGAAGCGGCGATGTGGCGATGTGGTACCGCGCCCTATGACGCGCCGGCCGTAGCCTTCCCGACCGGCGCGCCTGCCGACACCCCGCGTGCTTACTTCACCTGCGCGCCCGGCTTCGCTGCGCCCGCCCCCGCCTTGTCGGCCAGCGGCTGCCACGCGGCGCCGAGCGAATACCAGTCGACGCGGCGCGTGAGCGTCATGATGCCGGCGAGAATCGCGAACAGCAGCAGCGAACCGAGCATCAGCGCGTTGTCTTCCGACAGCAGCAGCCCGTAGAGCGCCGCGTACAGCACCGCGAGCAGCGCCGCGAACACCGCCCCGCGCTTCACGCTGTGCAGCACGAACGACAGGTAGAAGGCAAGCAACCCGATGCAGGCGCCGCTCGCCGCGAGATACGCATACGCGAACTTGATGTGTTCGGACAGGCTCAGCAGCAACAGGAAGAACAGTGCGAGCGACAGACCGACCAGCGTGTACTGGATCGGGTGAATGCGCAGCCGCTTCACGAGCTCGTACATGAAGAAGCTCGCGAACGTGAGCATCACGAACAGCGCGCCGTACTTTGTCGCACGCTCGGCCTGTAAATAGACATTCACGGGTTCGATCACCGACACCGACGCCATTTCGATCGCGCCCTCCCCGTCGCCGGAGGCGATCTGCCCACGCGCCTTCGTGTTGAACGACGTCACGCGCCAGTTGCCGGTGAAGCCGCGCGCATCGACCGTGCGGTTGTTCGGCAGGAATGCGCCGTCGAAACTCGGATGCGGCCACGTCGATTTCAGCGAGAAATCGTTCTGGTCGCCCACCGGCGCAAAGGCGACGGAATCCGCACCGCGCAACGGCAGGTCGACGCTGAACGGCACGACCGCCCCTGTGTTTGCGTCCGCCAGCGCCGCGAGATCGACGTTCGCGTGCACGCCCTGGCGCAGGCTGTCCAGCCGCGTGCCCTGCTCGACGTCGAAGCGCGCGCCGCCGATGCGCAGATCGGGTTGCGCGGTCAGCCCGCGGATGTCGCCGATGCCGATCGACACATAGGCTTCGTCGACCTTGAAGCTCACATGACCGTCGGCTTGCGGCAGTTTCTTCAGGTCCGGCAACGGCAGCGTGCCCGTCATCCGGCTTGCCAGCTCGTACACCAGCGCCTTGTGAATGCCGCGATAGCGGACGCTGGTCGTCAGTGTGCCGTCGACGTTCAGCGTCTTCGGAAACACGAGCAGGCGCTTCGTCTCGCTGCGCAGGCTCGTCTTCGTCGCGCCGCCGGCCGGCGAATCGTCGCGCACCCGCGTGACTTCCGTGTAATGCACGACGAGCACGGGGCCCGCCACCGTCTGCGGCCCCGCATAGCTCGACCAGATGCTCTGCAGCGCATCGCGTCGATACGCGGAGCGTTCCTGCACGATGCTTTGCACCATCTGCAGCGGGATCAGGATCAGCAGCGCGAGAACCGCGGTGATCGCGAATTTGAACAACAGGACTCGATTCATGGCCGACAAGTACCGGAGTAAAAGGGTACGGTCAGCATGAGCCGCGCCGGTGAAGCGCGATTGAAGCCGATGTGAAGCGAATGTGTGGCGAGCGTGAAGCGCGCTCAGGCCGCCGACGGCAGCGTGAGCGTCGCGCACGCGCCGCCTTCGTCGCGGTTCGCGAGCGAGACCTGGCCACGGTGCAGCATCGCGACCTCGCGGACGAAACACAGCCCGAGGCCCGTGCTGCGATCCTGGCCGTCGGGACGCGGCAGCGAATAGAAGCGCTCGAACACGCGCGCCAGTGCGTAGTCGGGCACGCCGGGGCCGTCGTCGGCCACGCGCACGATCGCGACCTGCGCCCGGCCCGCCGACTGCCGTTCGAGCGCGATGCGGATCGTGCTGCCCTGCGGCGCGAAATCCAGCGCGTTGTCGAGCAGGTTGCCGAGCGCCTGGCGCAGCAGGAACGGATCGCCTTCGACGACTGCCGGATCGGCCGCATCGTTCGCGTCGATCCGCAGGCTCACGCCGCGCTGCCGCGCGCGCGGCTCGATATCATCGACGAGCTGTTCGAGCACCGGCCGCAGCGCGACCGGTTCGCGCACCGACAGGCGCTGCTTCTGCTCGACTTCCGCGAGCGCGAGCAGCTTGCGGATCATCTGTTCGAGGCGGCCGGCCTGGCGACGGATGTTCTCGGTGAAGCGCTGCCGGTTCGCCACCGGCATGTCTTCCTGCAACAACTCGGCCGCGCCGCTGATTGCAGCCAGCGGGCTCTTCATCTCGTGCGTGAGCGTGTGGATGTAGGTCTCGACGTACTGCCGGTCCTCCAGCCGCTGATGCATGCTTTCCACCGCGCGCCCGAGTTCGGCCAGTTCGCTCGCGCCCTGCAGCGGCATGTCGGCCCGCTCGCCTGCCGCAATCGCGCGTGCATAGCGCTGCAGTCGCCGCAGCCCGACCACCAGCCACCACGTGCAGGCCACGCCGATCAGGATCGCGCCGCCCATCAGCAAGGCGCCATACAGCATGATCTTGCGCTGGCTGCGCGCGATGAACGGCGCGACCGTCTGGTTCGGCTTCGCGATCGTCAGCACGCCGATGATCGCGTTGCCGTGCCGGATCGGCGCCGCCACGTGCATCACGGTGCTGCTGTCGTCGTTCGGATCGCTGCGCGTGCTGCGCGCGCCGTACTCGCCGCGCAGCGTCCGGTACACGTCGTTCCAGCGCGAATAGTCCTGCCCGACCGCGCGGCCGGACGAGTCGTAGCGCACGATGCCGTGCGCGTCGGTGATGTAGAGACGGTAGCCGATCGCGTTCTTCTGCACGCCCCACACGTTCGCGCTGACCGGGTGTTCGTGCAGGTTCGAAAGCTGCCGCGCGAAAGCGCCGTCGGCGATGTGGCCGCTCGCCATGTCGTCGGCGGCCAGCGTCGCGAGCACTTGCGCGGTATCGACGAGCGTGTCCTCCATCGCCTCGCGCACGCCCGGCTTCACCTCCTGCACGAACACGCGCAGCGTGATCAGGGCAGCCAGGCCGACGATCAGGAAAAAGCCGAAGAAGATGCGCAGGCCGATATGCATGGACGGTGCCGGTCGTTACGGTTGCAGCGAATAGCCCATTCCGCGATGCGTGCGGATCGGGTCGCGTTCGGGGTCGATCGCGCGCAGCTTCGCGCGCAATGTCTTGATGTGCGTGTCGACCGTGCGGTCGGCCGAGTCGAATGCCTCGTGCCACACGAGGTCCATCAGTTGTTCGCGCGAGTAGATGCGCCCCGGATGCCGGACCAGCAGCGCCAGCAGCCCGAATTCGTAGCGCGTGAGGTCCAGTGCCTGGCCGAGCCACGATACGCGCGCGCCGTCGATGTCGAGCGTGAAGCCCGGTGCGATGGACGCAGCCGGCACGGGTACGGGTGCCGCTTCGGACGCGGCCGTCCGGTGGAAGCGCCGCAGGATCACGCGCACCCGCGCCGCCAGCTCACGCGGCGAAAACGGCTTGATCACGTAATCGTCGGCGCCGATCTCGAGCCCGACGATCCGGTCGATTTCATCGTGCCGCGCGGTGAGGAAGATCACCGGTATATCGGAGAACGTGCGCAGCCGCCGGCACACCTCGAAGCCGCTGAGATCCGGCAGGCCGACGTCGAGCACGACGAGATCGAAGCGCGTGTCGCGCAGGTGGTCGAGCGCCGCCTGGCCGAGCGTGCAGTGGACGGTCTGCATGCCGTCGGTACCGAGGGCGTAGATGATCGTGTCCGCAATCGCCACTTCATCTTCGACGATCAGGATAGTGGGCTGATGCATGGTCTCAGGCTGGGCTCGCGCAATCCGGTGCGACATTGTACGCACGGCCGGCCGCGGTGCGAGCCCCTGCCCTTGCCCCGCCGCGCTATGCCACGCGGCCGGTCACCGGAATCGACGCGCCGGTGATCGCCTGCGCATCGGCCGACAGCAGGAAGCCGATCGTCGCCGCGATCTGCTCAGGCCTCACCCAGCGCGTGAAATCCGCGTCCGGCATGTCTGCGCGGTTCGGCGGCGTATCGATGATGCTCGGCAGGATCGCGTTCACCGTCACGCCGCGGTCGAGCAGTTCGGCCGCCAGCGCCTCGGTGAGCCGCGCGACGCCGGCCTTTGCGGCCGCGTATGCGCCCATCCCCGCGCCGGCCTTGAACGCCGCGCCCGCGCCGATGTTGACGATGCGCCCGGCCGGGTTCGCCAGCAGGTGCGGCAGCGCGGCCTTCGATGCGTTCAGCGCGGTCTTCACGTTCAGTTCGTACATGCGGTCCCACGTGGAGGCGTCGCCGTCGGCGATCGTCTGCCATACGAACGCGCCCGCGATGTTCAGCAGCGCATCGACCCGGCCGAATTCACGTTGCACGGTATCGAGCGCCTGCGCGGCGGCCTGCGGATCGACGAGATCGATGCCGCCGACGCGCAGCGCGTCGGCCGGCACGCCGGGCAGCGCGTGCGCCGCCGGGGCCGCGCCGCGGCCGATCAGCGCGACGCGCGCGCCGCGCGCGCCGAGCCACGCGGCCGTCGCGACGCCCAGATGGCCGAATCCGCCGGTGATCGCGACTGCCTTGCCTTTGAGATCGTGTTCCATCGGTGTTTTCTCCTGGATCGAGGGTTGCTTGATGATGCGTGTTGCATGAGCGATGCCGGCCGCGGCAGGCGTGCCCGGCCGGCAATGTGCCACAGGTTAGCGCCGTTCACGCATCCGTGCGCACGGTGACGAGGCTGCGACGGCGCAGTTCTTCCGTCGTTTCGCCCTGGTTGTCAGGGCGCCAGCCCGGCGGCAGCAGCACGAAGCGGATCGCGGTCGACACGTCGCGGGCGGTTGCGACGTCGCGGGCAAGGCTCGCCCAGTGCTCGAGCTCGACGACGAACGGGTTGCGCGAGCGGGTCGGCGTGACGAGGCCGAAGCGGCACGGCTCATCGGCGCGCTCGGCGACATAGGTGCCGAACAGCCGGTCGAACACGATCAGTACGCCGCCGTAGTTCGCGTCGAGATAGTCGAGGTTCGACGCATGGTGCACGCGGTGCGCGGACGGCGTGTTGAACACGGTTTCGAGCCAGCCGAGCTTCGGCATCCACGTGTTGTGCAGCCAGAACTGGTACATCAGGTTGAACGACAGGATCGCGAGCACGGCTTCCGGACGCACGCCGAGCCAAACGAGCGGCGTGAAGAACATCGCGGCGCCGGCGATCTTGCCGGTCCAGCCGAGGCGAAACGCGGACGACAGCGTCAACTGGTTCGGCGAATGATGCACCGCATGGGTCGACCAGAAGAACCGCACGCGATGCGACGCGCGGTGATACCAGTAGTAGCAGAACTCCTGGCCGACGAACACGAGCAGCGCGAGCGCGACGCTGTGGAGCGGGATCGTGAAGAGCCGGTGCGCCCACGCGAGGTCGAACAGCGGCGTGGCGAGCGACAGCGGCACGAGTGCGAGCAGCTTGCGGCCCGCGAGATCGGCGAGCGACAGCCACACCTCGTTCCAGTCGAACGGTTCAGGCCCGCGAGCGCGGCGCCAGGTGAGCACGGCCGCCTCGACGAGCGAGACGGCGACGATGAAGAGCGTGACGTAGTACGCGAGCTTTCCTGTAGTGGTGAGCATGATGGGTCATTCCTCCGGTTGAGTCGGACGCGTCATCGGCTGCACGGGCTGCCAGCGCGTCGAATGGAACGCACTGTAGTGGGCGCGGAACGGAAAGACCACGCGGGAAATATGTCGCCGTATGTCGTGGGGGAAGGCATTCAGGTGAGGTGTGGCAGGCACGGGCGCTTGTGGGCTGGAGCGTGGCCGGTTTGACGCGGCGCGTTCGTGTGTCATGCGGGAAATGTGTCGCCGCATGTCGCGGTGAAATGCATTCGGACGATAAGCGGCGGTCGCGTGCGCTCATGGATTGAAAACCGACCCGCTTATGCGTGCGCGTTTGCATGCCCGGCGAGCCATGTATCGCCGCCTGTCGCACCAAACCCGATCGACGCTGCACACAACCTGCGTCGACGGATCCTGCTGCGCGACACATGAACACTACGGGCGCCGATCAGAAGCCGATTCTTCGGAACGCATGCGATTACGGCTTCAGGTCAAGAAGAGACCGGGGCCGGTCGCACGGCGCGCACTGCCCGCGTTCGGTTCGCGCGATTCGCCGCAATGCACGCATCAATAGGGCCGCAAATATGTCGCCGCATGTCGCCGCGACACATTTTCGCGCTGTGCACGACACGCTCCGCATCCGTGCCATCGCACCGGCCCTCACGCAACCGCATCGCCGGCAGCCTTGCCCGGCGCGGCATGCCCGCGGTCGGCGCGACCGGCGCGCGCATTCGTCATACCTCGGAACACCACGCCACGTGTAACACCGCGACATCTTTTATGACGCGACGGACGCGCGTCATCGCCCTAAAGTTCGTCCCGTCGCCACGCCACTGCGTGCACCGAAACGAACCGCAAGGACACCCGATGAAAACCCGCTTCCTCGTCACCGCCGCCGCCCTCACCTTCGCCTGCGCGCCGGCCTTCGCCGGCTGGGCCGGCCACGGCACCGCGTACACGCCGCGCGGCACCTACAACGGCGCACATGCCGGCTCGTGCGGCGGCGGCAGCTGCTCGCATGCAGGTGGCGTGATCGGCCCCGGCGGCGGTATCGCGACCAACACGGGCACCGTCACGCGCACCGCACCCGGCCAGTTCTCGAACAGCGGCACGGCCGTCGGCCCGAACGGGCGCTCGGTCGAGCACAGCGGCGACACGAGCTGCGCGGGCGGCACCTGCTCGCACACCGGTTCGCTGACGGGGTCGGACGGCCGCAGCGCCACGACGTCGGGCAGCGTGACGCGCAACGGCGCGGGCCAGTATTCGTCGAGCGGCACGATCACGGGCTCGAACGGCAACACGGCCAGCCACACGGCATCGACGAATTGCGCGGACTCGACCTGCTCGCGCTCGGGCACCGTGACGGGCACCGACGGCGGAACCGTCACGCATTCCGGCAGCGCGACGCGCGTGGCGCCGGGCGTCGTGACGACGTCGGGCGGCTCGACGATCGTGCACGGCGGCACGGTGTCGACCGGTGGCACGACCGTGATCCACGGCAGCACGACGGCGGGCGGCGCAGTCGTCGTGGCCGGCGGGGCGGTGCCGGTTCCTGTCCCGGTGCCGGTGCCCGTCGTGGCGCCCCGCCGGCCGCGGTGGTCGTGACGCCCCGCCGCCCGCCGCCACGGTCGCTGTCGCGGCACCGGCGCCTGCACCGGCACCTGCCGCCGTCGTAGTTACACCCCCGCCGCCGCCCGCCGTCATCGTTACACCGCCGCCCCCGCCGAAGGTCGTGCGTGTTGCGGCGCCGAAGGCCGTTGTCGTCACACCCGCGCCGCGCGTCGTCTACGTCGCCCCGCCGCCGCCGAAGGTCCTGTACCTCGCGCCGCCGCTGCCGCGCTCCGTGTACGTCGCCCCGCGCGCCGTGTATGTCGCTCACCCGCCGCGCGCCGTCATCTGGGTGCCCGCCCACTGGGCCGGCCGCGTGTGGGTGCCTGCGCACTGGGCATGACCCGGACCCGCTTCGTTTCGCTTCGTTTCCTTTTCCATCCGTTTCATCAACCACCCGGCCGGCGCAGACCGTCGGCCACGCAAGGAGAAACCCCATGAAGTCCATCAAGAAGATGATTGCCGTCGTCGTTTTGTGTATCGTCTCAGCAGCAGCGTCGGCCCAGCAGGTGCCGCCCGGCGCGACGAACGGCGGTGCACGCGTCGAACGTGCGCTGATGCAGTTGCAGACCCGCTTCGCCAGCGCGAACACGACGCACGACGGCAAGCTCACCCGCGAGCAGGCCGCCGCGGGCATGCCGATGGTCGCGCAGCATTTCGACGAAATCGACACGCAGCACAATGGCTACGTCACGCTCGAGCAGCTCGCCGGTTTCATGCGCCAGCGCATGGCAGCCCGTTGAGCCCGCACGACGATCCGGCCGCGCACGCACCGGGAGGCAAGCGATGGAACAGTCCTGCAGGATCGTCGTGCTCGACGATGAAGCCGAGTTGCGCAACATGCTGCAGCGCTTCCTGACCGGCCATGGCTTCCAGGTCCGCGCGGTGGCCGACGGCAAGCGGCTCGACCGCCTGCTGCAGCGTGAACCGTACGACCTGCTGGTGCTCGACCTGATGATGGAGCCCGAGGACGGCCTGAGCGTGTGCCGGCGCCTGCGCGCCGAAGGCCAGACGCTGCCGATCCTGATGCTCACCGCGAAAGGCGACGCCGCGGACAAGGTCGTCGGCCTCGAGACGGGCGCCGACGATTACCTGGCGAAGCCGTTTCTCCCGGACGAACTCGTGGCCCGCGTCCGCGCGCTGCTGCGGCGGCAGAAGATGGCGGCCGGCGAGCCGACGGTCACGTCGCAGCGGTTGCGTTTCGGCGCATTCACGTTCGACGTCGGCCAGCAGACGCTGATGCGCGACGGCACACCCGTGGAAATCCATTCGGCGCAGATGCTGCTGTTGCATGCGCTCGGCTCGTCGCCGAACCGCGCGGTGAGCCGCGAGAACCTGCTCGCCCGCGCACGCGGCCGCGACCATGACGCACTCGACCGCAGCGTCGACGTGCAGATCCTGCGGCTGCGGCAGATCGTCGAGGACGACCCCGGCAAGCCGCGCTTCATCAAGACCGTCTGGGGCATCGGCTACATGCTGGTGGCCGGCATCGAGTCGTGATGCGCATCCCGCTGCCGCGCTCGCTGCTCGCGCGCAACATCGCGCTGCTGGTGGCGCTCGTCGCGCTGTCGCTCGTCTGTTCGCTCACCGTGCTGCTGCACTACGTGCAGCGCCCGCGCATCGAGCGGGCCTCGATCGTCTTCTCCGACTACGTGCAGTTGCTCGACCGCACGCTTGCCGGCCTGCCGCCCGACGCCGGCCGCGCGGTCGTCGCGCAGTTCGGCGGCCAGGCTGCGCTGCCGCCTGCCACACCACCGCAAGCACCGAACCTGGCAGCCTTTTTCCGCACCTGGCAGCGCGACGTGTTCATGCAGGCACTCGAACGCCACCTGCCGCCCGACCTCCCCGCGCGCTGGCAATCGGGCAACGACGAGCGCCTGTGGATCCGCCTGCATGTGGCCGGCTCGCCCATGTGGGTGCCGCTGCCGATGGCCGCCGACGCGCAGGCGAGCGGCATCACGACGGCGCTCGTGCTGTCGGTCGGGCTGGCGCTGCTCGCGGCGCTGACCGGCTACCTGATCCAGCTTCACCTGAACCGGCCGCTCGACGCACTGGCGCGCGCGGCGCAGCGCGTGAGCGCGGGCGAGCGCCCGCCGCCGTTGCCCACCGACGGCCCGACCGAAATCGCCGACGTGAGCCGCGCGTTCAACCAGATGGCCGACGCGCTGCAACAGGCGGAAGCGACCCGCTCGTTGATGCTGGCCGGTGTGTCGCACGACATCCGCACGCCGCTCACCAAGCTGCGCCTGGCGATCGCGATGGCGCTGCCGCGCGGCACGCACGACGCGCTCACCACGTCGACCGAGCATTACCTGGACCAGATCGATACCATCCTGCAGCAATTCATGGACTACGCGGGCAGCGGCGAGCGCGAAACGCCGCAAACCGGCGACCTGAATGCGCTGATCGGCCAGCTCGTCGCGGATTTCGCGGGGCTCGGCCACGCATTCGACTTCGACGAGGGTGAGGTGCCCGCGTTCGCCTTCCGTCCGATCAGCCTGATGCGGCTGCTGATGAACCTGATGCAGAACGCGGTCGTCTACGGCCGGACGGGGCTCGGTGTGCGCACCTGGACCGAGCGCGGCATCGCATACGCGGTGGTCAGCGATCGCGGCAACGGTATCGGCGCGGCCGAACTCGAACGGCTCAAGGCGCCGTTCAGCCGGGGCGCGAACGCACGCAGCCATGCGGGGGGTACCGGCCTCGGCCTCGCGATCGTCGAGCGGATCGCCCGGCTGCACGGCGGCTCGCTGACGTTCCGCGACCGCGATGGCGGCGGGCTGGAGGCGGTCGTCGCGCTGCCGCTTGATTCGTCTGGGGCGGTGAAGCGGTCGCTGTCGGCCTGACGGGATGTTTGGCTCTTGGCTCTTGGCTCTTGGCTCTTGGCTTTGGGCTTTGGGCTTTGGGCTTTGGGCTTTGGGCTTTGGGCTTTGGGCTTTGGGCTTTGGGCTTTGGGCTTTGGGCTTTGGGCTTTGGGCTTTGGGCTTTGGGCTTTGGGCTTTTGCCGTCTGCCGTCTGCCGTCTGCCGTCTGCCGTCTGCCGTCTGCCGTCTGCCGTCTGCCGTCTGCCGTCTGCCGTCTGCCGTCTGCCGTATGGCGTATGGCGTATGGCGTATGGCGTGTGCCGCCTGGCCTTCTGCCCAGCTGCCCAGGCCTCACGGCCACACGACCTCGCGGATCCGCGCGCGGCAGCACGTGACATGCGCCGACATAATTCCCGCGTGGCGCATCACGTTCGACCTCCGCATACTTGCGCCTGCGTGTTGCGCAACGGCATGAAACCTCTCCCCAGCCAGCGATCACGCCCCGCTTCCGATCGTTCGCGTTCCTGAATGCCGCGACAGTATCGGCAACTTCATCCAGGCCACGGAGATCGACATGTTTTCTTCCCTTCACGCACTTGCTGCCCACGCCAAACGTCTGACCAGTGTCGCGCTGATCGCCGGCACCGTCGCGATGACCGGCTGCGCATCGACCGCGACCACGTCCATGACCGCCGCGCCTGCGGCCCGCGCGCAGCCGCAGGTTCGTGCGGACGTCGTCTATGTGTCCCCGTTCGATGTGGACACGACCGACGTCAAGGTCGACGGCGGGATGATCAGCAAGATCGCGACCCTCGCGAGCGGTTCGTCCGCTGACGTGCAGCGCCAGCAAAGCGCGCTGAAAACGCGTGAGCAGCTCGCCGACGCGCTCGTGCGCGAACTCCGGTCGCAAGGCATCCCCGCGCTGCGCGGCCCGGTGCCGGACGGACGCGACGCGCTGGTCGTCGAAGGCCGGTTCGAGTCGATCGACGCCGGCAACCGCCGCCGCCGCACGCTGATCGGGCTCGGCGCGGGCAAGAGCGAAGTGAAGGCATCGGTCACCGTGCTGTTCCAGCCGGCGCATGGCGCGCCGCAGCCGCTCGGCACATTCTCGTCCAGCGCGAACAGCGGCCGCCTGCCCGGCATGGTGGAGACCGCCGGGGTCGGCGCGGCGGCCGGCCGCCTCGCGACGTCGGCAGCAGTGGGCGCCGGCCTGCATGGCGTGTCGGAAGTGAAGCACGACACGGTGGCATCCGATACGGACCGCCTCGCGCGCTCGATCGCGAAACAACTCGCGACGCAGAACGCGGCAAATGCGTGGCTGCCGACGATATCGGCAAGCTGACGCACCGGGCCGCCGCCAGCGAGGCCCGACGGGCACGCAGACGGGCGGCCGGGCATAATATGCGAGGCCTGTCCGACGCCATGCGCCGCGACCGTGCCGGACCACCCGGCGGCCCGCATCATGTCCCGTCCCGAATCCTGAACTTCAATCCGTCAATTTCATGCAAGTACTCGTCGTAGGAACCGGCAAGCTGGCCAGCGAACTGCTCGACGCGCACCGGCTCGACCCGGCAACCTGCCGCGTGATCCCCTGGTCGGACACCGCGCGCAACGATGCGCAACGCAGCGACGCCCGAACGATCGTCGTGCACGCCGGTTCCGGCCGCGAACTCCCCGCCGTGATCGCGTTCTGCGAGGCCACCGGGTCGCCACTCGTCGAACTGTCGACCGGCTCCGAGCTCGAAACCGGCTCGCATGCTTTCCCGGTCGTGCTGTGTCCGAACACGAACATCCTGATGCTCAAGTTCATGAGCATGCTGGAAACCAGCGGCCACCTGTTTCACGACTGCCGGATCAGCCTGACGGAGTCGCACCAGGCCGGCAAGACGTCCGTCCCCGGCACGGCCGTCGGGATCGGCCAGTCGCTCGGCGTGCGGCCGGAAGACATCCGCTCCGTGCGCGACCCGGACGTGCAGCGCAGCGAATTCGCGGTCGCCGACGATCAGCTCGGCCGCCACGCGATTCACCGGATCCGCATCGACGACGGCGCGTGCAGCCTGCAGTTGGAATCGCGCGTGGTGGGTGCGACGCCTTACGCGGATGGTGTGTCGCGCATCGTCGACGCCGTTCGGCAGCACGATCTCGAGCACCGCCGCTATTCGATCGTCGAGTTCATTCGCAACGGCTGGCTGTAATCGCGGCGATACACGGCGGCCGGCACGCATGCGTGGCGTCGGAGACGTTCATTTGCGCAACGCCGGAAGTGGTTCGACGCTGATTTCCGACGATGTCGTCGATCGCCCGATCCGCGACATCCGGGCCGCCATGCTGGGTGGACTGGCCCGACAGGCCGCTCGGGGACCATGACGGGACGCCGGACTGACGCCTGCGCGGAAGCCTCCGAACGCGCAGCGGGCCGCCGGAACCGCCCTGTTCCGCCGGTCATTGCCCGCTCGACCGTCACTCAACCCCAAGCACCGCCCCGCTCTCGGGCAACGTCGCGCCGCCGTCGACGACGATCGTCTGCCCCGTGATGTAAGCGGCGTCCGCCGAGGCGAGAAACAGCATCGCGTTCGCGATATCTTCCGGCTCGCCCATCCGCGCGAGCGGAATGTCGCGCGCGATCTGCGCGGCGACCGACGCGTCGCCGAGATTGCCGGCCGCCGGCGTGCGGATCATGCCCGGCTCGACGCCGTTGACCGTCACGTTGCGGCGTGCGAGTTCCAGCGCCGCCGCGCGAATGAAGCCGTTCACGCCAGCCTTCGACGCCGCGTAGTGCGCGAGCCCCGGATACACGACGCGCGGCCCCGTCACCGACGACGTGACGAGCAGCCGCCCCGCTCCCGCGCGCTCGAATGCCGGCAGCGCAGCCTGCGCGAGCCAGAACAGCGCCGACAGGTTGACCGACAGCGTCCGGTCGAGCGTCGCCTCGTCGATCTGCGTGAACGGCGTCAGCGGAAAATAAGCGGCATTGTGGATGACGACATCGAGCCGGCCGCCGTCGCGCTCGACCGCCGCGACCAGCGCGCCCAGTTCATCGCGGCTCGCGGCATCCACCCGATAGACACGCGCGTCGCCGCCCGTGCTCGCGAGCGCGTCGGCCTGCGCGGCGGCCGCCTCGCCGTTCAGGTCGGCAAGCGCGACGAACGCATCGGATTCCGCGAATCGGCGTGCGATCGCCGCGCCGATCCCCTGCGCGGCGCCCGTGACGAGCACGACGCGCCCGCTGAAATCCGCCCGCAAGCGGCCGCTGCCCGGCACGGCATTCATCGCTGCGCCTCGCCGCCGAGCGGATGCACGGTTTCGTTCAGCACCTGCGCGTGCGCGCCGACGGGGAAGTTCGACAGCGTGCCGAAATCGCCGCCCTGGTAGCCGAAGATCTTGCCGTCGGTCTTGCGCTGCGCGAGGTCGATCAGGACGACGCCGAGCGTCGGCACCACCTTTTCGCGCCACACGAACAGATACAGTTCGTCCGCAATCCTGAAGTAATGACAGCGGTCGACATCGGCCAGCCCGCCCTCGACACCCTGCAGGCACTGCCACGCGTAGAAGTTCTCGTTCAGGTAGATGTGCTCGTAGCATTCGGTCGGGCTGTAGCGATACATCGTCCGCTTGCCGATCAGCTCGCGTGTGGCACCGTGCAACGGCCCCGGCTGCGTGTGGCCGCCGAGCGTGCCGTGCCGGAACTCGGCTTCGACGCCCGTCAACGGCAGCCCGCGCGCAACCCGTGTGAACGCGTCGATGCGCGTGTCGGCTTCGGTCGGCAGCGTGCCGACGACCGACGTCCATACGCCGTTGTCGAGATCGATCACGAGACTGACCGACGTCGCGCGGGCGGCCGAATCGATGTAGTCGACGAAGTACAGCCCGTCGCGCAGCCGCGTCACGCGGCACGGCTCGCGGCCGCCCGCGTCGGTCGCCGCATCGCGCCACTGCAGTGCGCCGGGCTCGAACGTATAGACGCGCCACGCACCCGATGCGTCGCCGAGCGCGAGTGCCCGCCCGGCGAGCGCGTCGACGGATGCGAGGATGTTCGCTTCCGGCGCGAAGCCGTCCGCGAGCGCGCCAACCTGAATGAATACCGGATCGTGTCGTTCCACCTGCCGTCTCCCGCGCAGCTTCAGGCCCGGCGGGCCGTGTACGCTGCTCATGTGCACATGGTGCGGGCTGCGCGCGCCGCGCGGTATCGGCCAAAAGGATGAAGGGCGCGTGGCGCCGGAACGCGCTAAAGTGCACGACATCCGCGCCGTGCCCGGCGCGAGGAGCGCACATGCACCGCGTCACCCATTACCGACGGACCGACGAAGGCATCGAGGCAATCAGCCTCGAATCCGATCGTGCGTTTCCACGCCACGCGCACGACGAATTCGGGGTCGGCGTGATCGTCAGCGGCGCGCACCGGTCGTGGAGCGGCCGCGGGCAGGTCGACGCCCTGGCCGGCGACGCGATCATGGTCAACCCGGGCGAGATGCACGACGGCTCGCCGATCGAGGCCGGCACGGGCCGGCGCTGGCGGATGCTGTACCTCGCACCCGCGCTGGTCGCGGGCGTCGCGGCGGAAGAAGGCCTCGGCGGCGTCGAACTGGCGCATCCGGCGGTGCGCGATGTGCGGCTCGCGGCTGCGGTCGGCCGGCTGCATGCGCGCATCGTCGCCGGGGAGTCCCAGCCACTCGCTCGCGACGAAGCGCTCGTGATGCTCGTCGCCGGGCTGCTTGCCCGGCACGCGAACCGCACGCTGCCGCCGGCGGGAGTCGCACCGGCGATCCGCCTCGCCCGGGAGCGGCTCGACGCGGCGCCGGCCGTGCCCGTTTCACTCGCCGAGCTGGCTAGCCTGAGCGGCATCAGCCGCTTCCAGTTGCTGCGCGGGTTTGCCCGCGAACTCGGCATCACGCCGCACGCGTACCTGATCCAGTCGCGTGCACGGCTGGCGCGCGCGCTGCTCGCCAGCGGCCTGCCGATCGCCGATGCCGCGGCCGAAGCCGGCTTCGCCGACCAGAGCCACCTGACGCGTGCATTCGCGCGCCAGTTCGGGATCACGCCCGGGCGGTTCACGCAGGCCGTTTGACGTCGCTGCGAACCCGCGGGGGCCGCCGCCAGGCACACCGACCTCGGAGGCGGTGGCCACATCGACGGCTTGTGGCGACTGTCGCCCGCCCCTGTCGCACAAGCATGCCGAGTCGCGCGCTCCGTATTCGACACGCCCGCGCCGCACGTTGCAATTTCGTTCAAGACGCGCGCGGCCGCCGTACGCGACGATGCAACGCATGAAGACACGACTGATCGGCTATCTCTATCTCGCCGCCGCAATGGCAGGCGTCGGCAGCACCGTCATCGCGAGCCGTCTCGCGGCCGGCGGCCTGCCGCCGTTCGCGGCCACGGCGCTGCGCTTCCTGATCGCGACACCGCTGCTGTTCGCGCTGATGCGTGCGCAGCGCATGCGCTGGCCACGCATCTCCACGCGCGACGCCGTGCTGCTCGTCATCCAGGCAGCGGCGGGCGGCGTCGGTTATACGGTGCTGCTGATCTGCGGCACGAAGCTGTCGTCGCCACTCGATGCGGGCGTGATGCTCGGCACGCTGCCCGCGATGTCGACGCTGATCGCGGCCATCGTGCTGCGCGAGCGGCAGACGCCGCGCGACTGGGTGGCCGCCGCGCTCGCAACGGCCGGCGTGCTGTTGGTCACGTTCGCGCCCGGCCAGGCCCTGCCGTCGCTCCGCACGCTCGCCGGCGATGCGCTGGTGCTGGCTGCCGTCGCCTGCGAAGCCGTATTCATCCTGCTCAACCGGCGACTGGCCGCGCCGTTGCCGCCGCTGGCGCTATCCACCGCGATGTCCGGCCTCGGCTTCGTGCTCGCCCTCGTGCCGGCCGCGTTCGAATGGCACGCGGTGGCAAGCGGCTGGACTGTCGGCGCGGTGTCGGCGATCGCCTACTACGCGCTGGTGCCGACCGTGCTCGGCTACCTGTGCTGGTATGCGGGCTCGGCACGCACGAGCGGCACCGAGGCCGCGCTGTTCACGGCGGTCGCGCCGGTCTCGGCCGTGCTGTTCGCGGTCGCGCTGTTCGGCGAAACGCTCAGCGGCACGCGTGTCGCAGGTATCGCGCTCGTCGTCGCCGGTATGGTCGTCGGCGCGACACGGCGACGCGAACCCGAAGCACGCAATACGCACCCGGCGAATCCGGATCGACCGTCCCGCCCCGCACCCACCGCGCAAACAGCCACCGACTGACTCGCGCTCACCGCGTCGTTGCGTCGTTGCGGAAACGACGGCGGCTCCGCCCCGCCGTATAACCTGTCGATCGCCGTGTTTCCCTCATGCAGCCGGCAGCTGTAGGAATGTGTCCGCGCACCGCAAAACCGTTGCGCACCACCCCGCAAGATGCAATATTCGCGTGGCCGGGACCTTTGACAACCATCGAACAACAATCCGCCACGCAATGAACAGGAAGGAAGCCAAAACAAGAATCGCGGTGCTGCTGTCCGCGGGAACGAGGAAGGCCGACGCATTGGCCGAACTGTCCGGGCAAGGACTCAAGGATCGCGTGCTCGCGCAGCTGATCGCGTCGCGCCCCGATCCCGAACGCTGCCGCAGGAACAAGCTGCACATCCGGATCCTGGTCGCGCTCGGCATCGCCCAGCTCGCGATCAGCCTCGTGCTCGCGTACTACTTCTTCGCCACCGGTGCCGGCAACGGCCTCGTGCTGGTATTCCTCGCGCTGACCGTGCCGCTGTCGCTGCTGTTCATCTGGGGCTTTGCGACCCATCGTGTCGGTGCGTACCACGCGTTCATCCTGCTGTCGCTGCTGCAGTTGCCGAAGACCATCGCCGAGCTCGGACGCGATCCGTCGAGCGCGCTGCCGAGCCTCGCGATCACGGTCCTGCTGGTGGGCTATGTCTGGTTCGTCCGCAACCGCCTGTTCCCCGACTACGGCTGGTTCACGCCGCGCAAGGTCGAAGGCCGTTACGCGTTCGTCGAGCACGCCTGACGTCACCGGCATCGAGCGCCGGCCGCAAGAAAAAAGGCGCCGGGCCGCCCCGCAATCGCGGGACGGCCCGGCGCCTTCTGCATTCCGGAACCGCTCGGCTTACTTGGCCTTTTCAGCCGAATCGCTGATCGCCTGGCCGCCCTTCGAAATGTCCTGCCCCACACCGGCAACCGTGTTGCAACCGGCAAGCGCGGCGGTCACCACCAGCAGCATTGCAGCAATCGTACGCGTCATTCTCATTCTCCTTGGAATCAACAAGCCCGACGGGCGAAGCGTTTGCGGCGTCGCGCCCGGCAACATGCCGGGCACGGGGCCTGACCTGATTATACGGAGACGGCCGCCGCACGCCAGTACGAATCCGCCGCCGGTCAGGCGGGCCACACAGCCGGTTCGCGCAGATTTTCCTTGACTTCAGCACGCCAGGAACTAATATACGCACCGCGTATATTTCTCGTCAGGAGCCGCCGATGACCGTTCCCCAGCAAGCCTTCCTCCGCGACGCCATGCGCCGCCTCAACATGACGCGCGAAGCGTTCGCCAGCCGCATCGGCGTCAGCCGGCGTGCGCTGGATACCTGGCTGCTGCCCGACGATTCGCAGGAATCGCGCGGGATGCCCGAGATCGTCGAACGCTTCGTGTCGGAAATCGTCGAGCGCTCGGTACCGGAGGGCGGAGGATATACGCAAAGCGTAGATAACCAGGGGCTCGCCAAGCAGTTCTTTTTCGAAGGCAAGCCGCAACTGCTGTCGGTCGACCAGTTCTCGCGGGAATCGGTCGAGGCGCTGTTTCGCGTAGCCGACGTGATGCAGCCGATCGCGCGCCGCCACAAGATTTCGCGCGTGCTGGAAGGCGCGGTGCTCGGCAACCTGTTCTTCGAGGCCAGCACGCGTACACGCGTGTCGTTCGGCGCCGCCTTCTGCCGGCTCGGCGGTTCGGTATGCGACACGACGGGCTTCACGTTCTCGTCGATGGCCAAGGGCGAATCGATCTACGACACGAGCCGCGTGATGGCCGGCTATGTCGACGCGCTCGTGATCCGCCATCCGGAGAAAGGCTCGGTGGCCGAGTTCGCGCGCGCGACCAACCTGCCCGTGATCAACGGCGGTGACGGCCCCGGCGAGCACCCGAGCCAGGCGCTGCTGGATCTCTATACGATCCAGCGCGAGTTCTCGCGGCTCGGCAAGATCGTGGACGGCGCGCACATCGCGCTGGTCGGCGACCTCAAGTACGGCCGCACGGTGCACTCGCTCGTCAAGCTGCTCGCGCTGTACCGCGGGCTCAAGTTCACGCTCGTGTCGCCGCCGACGCTCGAGATGCCGGCCTACATCGTCGACCAGATCGCGACGAACGGCCATGTGATCGAGCAGACGACCGATCTCGCGGCCGGGCTGCGCGGCGCGGACGTCGTCTATGCGACGCGGATCCAGAAGGAGCGCTTCACCGACGAGTCGTTCGAAGGCTACACGCCGGATTTCCAGATCAACCAGGCGCTCGTCGATTCGGTGTGCAAGCCGGACACGCTGATCATGCACCCGCTGCCGCGCGACAGCCGGCCCGGTGCGAACGACCTGTCGGTCGACCTGAACCGCGACCCGCGCCTCGCGATCTTCCGCCAGACCGACAACGGCATTCCGGTGCGGATGGCGATCTTCGCGGTGCTGCTCGGCGTCGAGAACCTCGTCCAGCATTCGATGCGCGACGCGACGTGGCGCCCGCCGGCGTATCTCGGGCCGGAGGATGCGGTGTTTCACGGGGTGGATTGAAACCGGAACGACCGAGGGCGCCCAAATCGGGCGCCGCCCGATTCAACAGGAAGCGCGCGGGGCTACCCGACGCGCTTCATTTTTTTCTCGCGCGGCGAACGGGCGATCGCCACCCCGCCACATTGATTAACACTTTCCCAATCAACGCTAACAAGAACGCTTCTCATTTACGTTGAAATTACATAGAATGCCGCCTGAAAACAAATCGTAATAATTCCCGGCGGCATGCACATTTCCGCAGCGCACCGCCCCCGGGGCCACACCGCGAGGTCGAAGCGCACCATGAAGTCACGTCCCGACGAGCTGAAGCTCGGTAAATTCACGACCCTGTGCAGCGTGCTCGCCGCAAGCCCGGCCTTCGCGGCGGACGGCACGCCGCCGCCCGCCCCGGCCGGCACCGAAGGCCATCTCGCGCCGATCGAAGTCCAGGGCAAGGCCGAGCACAGCTACAAGGCCGACTTCTCGGCTTCCGCGAAATTCACCGCGCCGCTCGTCGACACGCCGAAATCCGTCATCGTGATTCCGCAGGAACTGATCCAGAACAGCGGCGCGTCGACGCTGACCGAAGCGCTGCGCACCGTGCCCGGCATCACGTTCGGCGCCGGTGAAGGCGGCAACCCGCTCGGCGATCGCCCGTTCATCCGCGGCTACGACACGCAGGGCAGCATGTTCGTCGACGGCATGCGCGACACGGGCGCCACGACGCGCGAGATCTTCAACACCGAGCGCATCGAGATCACCAAGGGTTCCGACGGCGCGTACGGCGGCCGCGGCGGCGCGGGCGGCAGCATCAACCTGATCACGAAGGCCCCGCACCTCGGCACCACCGCCGCCGCGAGCGCGGGCCTCGGCACCGACCGCTATCGCCGCTTCACGGCCGACGGCAACTGGCAGTTCGCCGATCACGCCGCGTTCCGCCTGAACCTGATGAGCCACAACAACGACGTCGCCGGCCGCGACGCGGTGAACAACGAGCGCTGGGGCGTCGCGCCGTCGATCGCGTTCGGCCTCGGCACGTCGACGCGCGTCGTCGCGAGCTACTACCACCTGTCCACCGACGACCTGCCCGACGGCGGCATCCCGTACTACTACGGCTTCAACCTCCCCAAAGGCGTCGCCACCGATGGCCCGGCGCCAGTCGACCGCCACAACTTCTACGGCCTAACCAACCGCGATTTCCGCAAGACGACGTCGGACATCAGCACGCTGAAGATCGAGCACGACATCACGTCGTCGCTGACGATCCGCAATACCACGCGCTATACGGAATCGACGCAGGACTACATCTGGACGCAGCCCGACGACAGCCAGGGCAACGTGGTCAACGGCAAGGTCTGGCGGCGCGCGAACACCCGCAACAGCGCGATCAACAGCATCGCGAACCAGACCGAACTGTTCGGCGAATTCCGCACCGGCCCGTTCAAGCACAGCTTCACGACCGGCATCGAGCTGTCGCGCGAATGGGGCAAGCGCGACACGTACGACGTCGCCGCCGCGAACGGCAAGATCTGCCAGAACGGCATCGGCGCGGCGTCGGGCTACAACTGCACGAGCCTCTGGTCGCCGAACCCGAACGACCCGTGGGCCGGCTCGATCACGCGCAGCAACGACTATGCGCATGCGCGCACCGTGACGAAGTCGATCTACGGCTTCGACACGATCGAGATCACGCCGCGCTGGCAGGTCAACGGCGGCGTGCGCGTCGACGACTATTCGACCCGCTTCACCGACACCAAGGCCAACGGCGGCAAGACCACCACGCGTGACGACACGCTCGTGAACTGGCAGGCCGGCCTCGTGTTCAAGCCGGCGCAGAACGGCAGCATCTATGCGTCGTACGCGACGTCGTCGACCCCGGCCGGCATGCTGCTCGGCGAAGGCAGTGAAACGCAGTCGCTCACGCCGGGCCGCGGCGGCGTCGGCTCGAACGCCGATCAGCTGTCGCCGGAGAAGAACCGCAGCATCGAGCTCGGCACGAAGTGGAACGTGCTGAACGACAAGCTTGCGCTGACCGCCGCGCTGTTCCAGATCGACACGACGAATGCACGCGTGACGCTGCCGAACAACCAGTACGCGATGGTCGGCAACAAGCGCGTGCAGGGTCTCGAGCTCGGCGTCGCGGGCCAGATCACGAAGCAGTGGCAGCTGTTCGGCGGCTATACGTACATGAAGAGCGAGCTGCGCGACAACGGCAAGGACACGGCGAACAACGGCAACCGCTTCCCGAACACGCCGAAGCACAGCTTCACGATGTGGTCGAACTACGACGTGACGCCGAAGTTCACCGTCGGCGGCGGCGCCTTCTACATGTCGCAGGTGTTCGGCGATCCCGCGAACCAGCACGCCGTGCCGTCGTACTGGCGCTTCGATGCGATGGCGCAGTACCGCATCAACAAGAAGCTCGACCTGCAGCTGAACGTGAACAACCTGTTCAACCGCACCTACTTCGACCAGGCGTATCCGGCGCACTACGCGTCGATCGCACCGGGCCGCTCGGCGTTCGTCACGCTGAACGCGCGCTACTGATCGATGGAGGCCGTGTCGCTGAAGGCGCTCGCGTCGGTTTCGCCGCGCGAGTTCGCCGACATCCTGGCCGGGCCGCCCGAGCGCGCCGCCGCGTGGGTCGCGGCGGCGGCCGACAACGGCATCGTCGATGCGCAAGCCGTCTACGGGCAATACCTGCTCGACGGACATGGCGTCGCGCGCGATCCGGCGGCCGCGTTCAACTGGTTCCGGCACGCGGCGCGCGCCGGCCACGCGATGGCGATGAACATGCTCGGCCGCTGCTACGAGTTCGGCTGGGGCACGGCCGCGTGCGCGCCGGTCGCCGTGTACTGGTACCGGCTCGCCGCGCAGGCGGGGCTCGACTGGGGCATGTACAACTACGCGACGGCGCTCGCGCTCGGCAACGGCGTCGACGAGAATCGCGCCGATGCGCTCGACTGGTTCCGGCGCGTGGCCGCGCTCGGCCATGCGAAATCGATCAACCTGATCGGCGGCTTCTACGAGGACGGCTGGGTCGTACCGGTCGATCGCGACGCCGCGTTCGACCACTATCGACGCGCGGCCGAAGCCGGCGATTTTCGCGGCGAGTTCAACTATGCGCGCCTGCTCGCCGAGCGCGGGCGCACCGACGAAGCGCTCACCTGGCTTGCGCGCGTGCCGGCCACCGCTACTCCCGCGTTCGTCGCGAAAATGCGTGCGTATCTCGCGTCGTCGCCGATCGATGCGTTTCGTGCGGCGGCGCTGGATTTGCCAACGCCACCACGGCCGCAGCCTCAGCCGCACTGTATGGAATCCGTATCATGATGCTTCACATCCCCGGCGTACTGACGAAAGCGCAGGTCGCGCAATGTCGCGAACGGCTCGATGCGGCCGAGTGGGTCGACGGCAATGCGACATCCGGCACGCAGTCGGCGCTCGCGAAACGCAATCGCCAATTGCCGGAAGGCGCGCCGGCCGCACGCGCGGTGGGCGACGCGATCCAGGACGCGCTCGCACGTCATCCGCTGTTCTTCTCGGCGGCGCTGCCGCTCAAGGTGTTTCCGCCGCTGTTCAATCGCTACGAAGGTGGCGAGACGTTCGGCACGCACGTCGACAACGCGATCCGGCTGCTGCGCGGCACGGATTTTCGCGTGCGCAGCGACCTGTCGGCGACGTTGTTTCTCGAAGAACCCGATACGTACGAGGGCGGCGAGCTGTGTGTCGAGGATACGTACGGCACCCATCGCGCGAAGCTGCCGGCGGGCGACCTCGTGCTGTATCCGGCCTCGAGCCTGCATCACGTCACGCCCGTGACGCGCGGCGAGCGCGTCGCGTCGTTCTTCTGGATCCAGAGCATGGTGCGCGACGACGGCGACCGCACGCTGCTGTTCCAGCTCGATACGCAGATTCAGGCGCTTTCCGCGGAGAAAGGGCCGAAGGATCCGATGGTCATTTCGTTGACGGGGATTTATCACAACCTGTTGAGGAAGTGGGCGGATGCGTAGCGGGAACGGGTTGCGCTGCCAGGCCGTACCCCTGCGCTTGCGTCACGCCGGAATCCATGACTAAAATGACCATCGTCAAATGACCATGCTCATATCATGATGCCGCACGCTCCCGTTTCGAAATCCGAGTTCAAGGCCCGCGCACTCGAATACTTCCGGCTCGTCGAGGCGTCAGGCGAAAGCCTGATCGTCACCGATCACGGCAAGCCGACGCTCGAAATCCGGCCGTATCACGCACGCGAGGCTCAGCCGTTGGACATATTGCGCGGCTCGGTCATGCGCTACGACAATCCTCTCGATCCGATTGCGGAAGATGATTGGGAGGCGTCGCGGTGATCGTGCTGGATACACATGCGTTGGTGTGGTGGGTGGCGGGCGATCCGTCGCTCAGCAAGAAAGCGAGAAGCGCGATCGATCGCGCTCGGGGTGAAGGCGCGCTCGCCGCATCGGCAATCTCCGCGTGGGAGATTGCCATGCTGGTGCGCAACGACCGCCTCGCGCTGACGATGGATGTCGACGCGTGGCTGGCCACCGTCGCGCAGATCGACGGCATGCGCTTCGTGCCCGTCGATGCCGACATCGCCGCGAAATCCACCGACCTGCCCGGCACGTTCCACAAGGATCCGGCCGACCGCATGATCGTCGCGACAGCACGGCGGCTCGGCGCGCCGCTCGTCACCCGCGACGAAAAAATCCGCGCTTACGCGCACGTCAAGACGCTCTGGTAAGCGTCGGCCGCCCGCGGGTCGAACCGCGACACATCCTCCGCCGGACTCTGGCATATTGGCAATTCGTCCGACCAAATCAACCGCGAGCACCCGGCCCTGCGCAACAGCGCTTCCTGCTGCCAGCCGGACGTGGCCCGCAACCGTCATTGCGCCACTTCGTCCACTATCGTGATTTCGCTCTCCGATCCCGTTGTCCGGTCTATCGCCCTGCTGGAGTCGCACGAAGGGTTTGTCGATCTTGCTGGTTTCCATGCGCGCATTGCCGTCGATCTCGGCCGCCGCGACATCGCGAGCAGAAGCCCGCATTTCCTGAAAGTGCGTCGTGGCGTGGCGGACCGGCTGATCGCCGCCGCGCATGCGCTGCCCGACGGCCTGCGCCTGTACGTCAAGGAAGGCTATCGCCCGCTGGCCCTGCAGCGCGACTTCTTCTCCGCGCACCTCGCGCATCTGCGCCGCACGCTGAATCCGCTTCCGGACGAAGACGCGCTGATCGCACTGACGAGCCACCACGTCGCGCCGCCGGAAGTCGCCGCGCACCCAACGGGCGCAGCCGTCGACCTCACGCTGATCTCGGCCGAAGGCATCGAGCTCGACATGGGCTGCGTCATGAACGCCACCGACCAGGAATCATCCGGCGCGTGCTACACGCACAACCCGTTCATCAGTCGCGCAACCGCCCGCAACCGCGAGGTCCTGATCACCGCGCTGACGAGCGCCGGCCTCACCAATTACCCTGCGGAATGGTGGCACTGGTCGTTCGGCGACCGCTATTGGGCCGTGATGCACGATCAATCGCACGCCCTCTACGGCCCCGTCGAGGAAAACATGCTCGACGAAGCCGCGTGCTGACATTCTTTCCGACGAAACGCGCCCGCCTCGGTAACATCCTCACTTGTCGATCCCTGCCCGCTCCCGCACAATCGCAGCACCTGCAACACTCTCCCCCGCGCCGATGTCCTATGCGTCACTCGCCACCGGCGTCCTCCTCGCGGGCGGCCTCGGTCAGCGCTTCGACCCGAGCGGCCTGCACAGCAAGCTGCTCGCGCTGCTTCCCGACGGCACGCCGGTTGCGGTCGCGGCCGCCCGCCATCTCGCGGCGGCCACGGCCGACGTGATCGCCGTCGTGCGTCCCGGTGCCGAGAAACTCGCGATGCTGCTGAACGAAGCCGGCTGCCACGTCGTCTATGCGCCCGACGCGATGCGCGGCATGGGCGCGAGCCTCGCGGCCGGTGTGCGCGCGACGCCCGACGCGAACGGCTGGCTCGTCGCGCTCGGCGACATGCCGTGGATCGCCGCCTCCACCTACGAAACGGTCACGCGAGCGCTCGAAGCCGATAACGCATCGATCGTCGCGCCCGCGCACCGCGGCGTGCGCGGCCATCCGGTCGGCTTCGCCGCGCACCATTTCGATGCACTGGCCGCCCTCGACGGCGACACGGGCGCCCGCGCGCTGTTCGCCAGCGCGCCGGTGCAACTGCTCGACGTCGACGACCCCGGCATCGTGCGCGACGTCGATACACCGGCGGACTTGCGCTGACCGGGATCGCACCAGGCGCGCGGTGCAAAGCAGCGCAAGCGCCGCGCCCGGCAGGCTCCTGCTGAAACCCGCCCATCCGCGGCTTGCACCGACGACAGACCACCCGCCGCCACAATCGCGCTGCAAACGCACGCCCGATTGGCTATAACGGAGACGAGGCGCCCCTGCCGCGCCACCGCCGTCACGCACTGCGCGAGTTCTCCATGACCGATCACACGACCCCGACGCCCGAGCCACCGGCCGACCCGAACCGCGACCCGGAAGACGATCCGCTGTCGTCGCCGCCAGGCCATCACGACAACCCGCAGCAACCGGACGGACCGCCGAGCAAGGATCCGGTTTAGCGACAGGGCTGCAGGGCCGCGCAGTCACCGCGGGTAGCCGTCATGCGCCATCGACGCATGGCGCTGCCTAGCGCGCCGTATACCCGCCGTCGATCGGCAGCGACACGCCGCTGACCATCGACGCCGCATCGCTCAGCAGGAACAGGATCGGTTCGACGACCTCGTCCGGCTCCGCGAATCGCCCGAGCGGAATCGCGGCCAGCATCGGCGCCCGCTTTTCCGGTTCGCTCCACGCGAACTGCGCCATCGGCGTGAGCGTGACGGTCGGGTTCACACTGTTCACACGAATGCCGTGCGGCCCGAGTTCGATGCACAGCACGCGCGTGATCGCGTCCATCGCCGCCTTCGACGCGCAGTAACTCAGATGCGCGGGCAACCCGACGAGCGCGGCCTGGCTCGATACGTTGACGATGCTGCCCCGCGCCTGCGCGACACCGCGCGCGTCACGCGCGACCATCTTCCGTGCGACGGCCCGAGCAACGAGCGCCGCGCCGCGCGCATTGACGGCCATCACGCGATCGAAATGCGCGGCGCTCACCTCGAGCGCCGATTCGAGCGACGCGATCCCCGCGCAATTCACGAGGCCGTCGAACGCATCGTGCGCGGCGAGCGCCGCATCGATCGCATGCTCGTCGCCACCGACATCGAGTTGCATCGTCTCGCACGCGACCTCGCCGGCCAGCGCATCGAGCGCGGCCGAGTCGCGCCCGGCCGCGACGACCTGCGCGCCCGCCCGCGCCAGCGCGACCGCGCATGCGCGCCCGATCCCGCTCGACGCCCCCGTGACGAGCACCCGCGAACCGCCGAAATCGAATCGTGTCTTCATGATGGCGTGTGCAACCCGTGCATGATCGGTTTGAGCGCCGGATACAGCGCCGTATAAAGCGCAAAGCGCGCCGCATATGCTTTCGCGCGTTCGACATCGGGCCGTGCTCGCTCGACGAGCGTGACCCATCCGCCTTGCGCATCGTCGTGCGACACGAGCCCTGCCCCGACGCCCGCGAGCAAGGCCGCCCCCATCGCGGCTTCGACGTCCTGCTCGATCGTCCACACCGGGAAGCCCGTCACGTCCGCGATGATCTGCATCCATAGCGCCGAATGCGCGGCCCCGCCCACGACGATCAGCCGGTCGTCGAGCGCCGCCGCGCCTTGCCGGCCGGCCTCGATGTTGTGCCGCAACGCGAATGCGACGCCTTCGAGCACCGCGCGATACAGGTGCGCGCGCGTATGCGCGAGACTCAGCCCGACGAACGCGCCGCTCGCCTTCGCGTCCCACACGGGGCTGCGCTCGCCCATCAGGTACGGCAGGAACAGCACGCCGTCGGCGCCCGGCGGCACGCTTTCGGCCGCCTCCTCGAGCAGCACGTGCGGATCGCCGTGCGGCAGCAGGCGCGCCGCATCGACTTCCGCGTGACAGAACTGGTCGCGAAACCACGCGACCGACGCGCCGGCCGTGATCGCGCCGCCGAACACGTACAGGTCGCGCTGCCCGTTGAACACGTGCGGCATGCTGACGAGCCCGTGACGCGCATCGACGTGCCGGCTGACGTAACCCCAGCACATGCTGGTGCCGATCATCGCGACGTGCTGACCGGCGCGCGTCGCACCGGCCGCGAAGGTCGCGACGGCCGCATCGACGCCGCCCGCGACGACGGGCGTGCCGGCCGGCAGCCCGAGCTGCTCCGTCCATTGCGACAGCAGCCCGCCGACGATGTCCGTCGATTCGACGAGCCGCTCGGGCATCATCGTCGCCGGAATGCCGAGCATGTCGAGTGCATCGTCGGACCACTCGCGGCGCGCGACGTCGTATACGCCGCCGATATTGCCGGCCGAACTGTGATCGACCGCGACCTCGCCGGTCAGCAGGTAGATCACGTACGCGTTCGGCGGCAGGAAGTAGCGCACGTTCGCCCATACGTCCGGCCGCTGGTCGCGCAGCCACAGCATCTTCGTGAAGCCGTAATAGCTGTCGACGCCGTTGCCCGTGATCACGCGCAGCCGCTCGACGTTCACGTTCGCGTTGACCCAGTCGACTTCCGCGGTCGCGCGCCGGTCCATCCAGATCAGGCACGGATGGAGCGGCCGCATGTCGATGTCGACCGGAATGCCCGAGCCGCCGTACAGGCTGCCCACGCACACCGCGCGGATCGCATCGGACGGCACGCCCTGCGCGCGCGCATCGCTCACGCAGCCCGCGATGCACGCGAGCACGGCATCGAACCACACCTGCGGCCATTGCTCGGCCCACAGCGGGCGCGGCGTATCGGGCTGGTAGCCGGCCGAGCGCCGCGCGACGATCCTGCCGTGCCGGTCGACGAGCAGCGCCTTGGTGCTTTGCGTGCCGATGTCGACGCCTATGACGTATTCCATGATGTCTCCGTTGACGCGCACGCCGGCCGTCAGCGGGCCGGCTTCAGCAGCACCTTGATCGATTCGGGCGATTTCGCGACGCGGATCGCGTCGTCCCAGTCCTCGAGCGCGAAATCGTGCGTGACGATGCCTTTCGACGTGACGAGCCCGCGCGCGAGCAGGTCGATCGCGATCGGGTAGCAGTATGGCCCCAGGTGCGCGCCGCGCACGTCGAGCTCCTTGCGGTCGCCGATGATCGACCAGTCGACGGTCGCATCCTCGCCGAACACGCTGAATTCGACGAAGCGGCCGAGCTTGCGGATCAGGTCGAGCCCCTGGCTCACGCCGACCGGCGCGCCGGTCGTCTCGATGTAGACGTCGCAGCCGTAGCCGTCGGTGAGCGACCTGACGATCTCGCGCGCGTCGTCGCGCGTCGGGTTGATCGTCACGTCCGCACCGTACTCGCGTGCGAGTTCGAGCCGTTCGTCGATCAGGTCGATCACGACGAGCTTCTTCGGCGTCTTCAGGTGCGCGACCTGCGTCATCATCAGCCCGAGCGGGCCCGCGCCCGCGATCACCACCACGTCGTCGAGCTGGACATCGCCGCGGTTCACCGTATGGATCGCGCACGACAGCGGCTCGATGATCGCGGCATCCTCGAGCGATACGCCGAGCGGAATCCTGTGGACGATCGCGGTCGGCGGAATGCGCATGTATTCGGCCATCCCGCCGTCGGCCACCTCGCGCTGGAAGCCGAAGATGTTGTGCACTTCGCACATCCAGTACTGGCCCGACTTGCAATAGCGGCACTTGCCGCACGGCACGATCTGCTCGGCGATCACGCGGTCGCCCACCGCCACGCCGAAATGCTCGGCCGCGCCGTCGCCAAGCGCTTCGACATGGCCGAAGAATTCGTGGCCGGGAATCACGGGCGCCTTCACCCACGGGCTCGGGCCGCCCCAGAACATCTTCGCGCCCGTGTAGCACTTGCAGTCGCTCGCGCAGATCCCGCATGCGGCGATGCGGATCACGAGCTCGTTCGCGCCGGGGTGCGGCTTCGCGACCTGTTCGACGCGATAGTCCTCGGGGCCGTGGCAGACGACCGCGGTCATGCGCGGCTGGGCTTCGGGTGTCGTCATGGATAGTCTCTTTCGTGGATGATCTGGATGACTGATGAATGAATCGCTACCGCGACCGTTCGCGGCTGATGTAGATCGCGAGCAGGATGATTCCGCCCTTGATCACGTTCTGCACATACGGGTTCACGCCGATCATGTTCAGCCCGTTGTTGAGCACGCCGAGCAGCAGCGCGCCGACCAGCGTGCCGAGGATCGCGCCGCGCCCGCCGGAGATCGACGTGCCGCCCATCACGACAGCCGCGATCGCATCGAGCTCGAAGCCCACACCCGCATTCGGCTGCCCGCTCATCAGGCGCCCGGTCAGCACGATCGCGGCGAGCGCCGACGTGAGCCCGGCCAGCGTGTAGACGATCAGCTTCACGCGCGCGACGCGCACGCCGGTGAGCCGAGTCGCCTGCTCGTTACCGCCGATCGCATACACGTAGCGGCCGAACGGCATCCGGTCGAGCAGCAGCCACGCGATCGCATAGACCACCAGCATGATCAGCACCGGCGCCTGGATGCCGAACACCTTGCCGCTGCCGAAGAACGCGACCCAGTCGGGCAAGCCGTCGATCGGATAGCCGCCCGTGTAGATCAGTGCGAGGCCGCGCGCGATGCCCATCGTCGCGAGCGTGACGATGATGGGCGGCATCCCCGCGAACGCGACGAACACGCCGTTCAGGAAGCCGAAACCGAGGCCGACCGCGATGCCGATCGCGAGCGCGGCGACCGCGTTCACACCCGCGACCATCAGCCCGGCCGCGAGCGTGCCCGACAGCGCCATCACCGAACCGACCGACAGGTCGATCCCGCCGGTCAGGATCACGCAGGTCATGCCGACCGCGATGATCGCGTTGATCGACACCTGGCGCAGCACGTTCTCCAGGTTCGCGGCGGACAGGAAGCTCGGGCTCGCGATCATCATCGCGATGCACACGACGATCAGGCCGACGAGCGGATAGAACAGCGTCGAGCGCCGCAGTTGCGCCCACATCGCGCGTGGCGGCGGTGCGTCGCCGTTTCCGGCGGTGGCCGTGAGCGTCGTGGAACGCGTGGAAGAAGAATCAGGCAGGTTCATGGGTGGCTCCTCGCGTGCCGGCCGTGGCATAGGTCATGACCGTATCGGGATCGATCTCGTCGCCTGCGAGCGTCGCCTCGATGCGGCCCTGCCGGAACACGGCGACGCGATCGCACATGCCGACGATTTCCGGCAGCTCGGACGAGATCATGATGATGGCGTAGCCGCGCGCGGTGAGTTCGCGCATCAGCCCGTAGATTTCGGCTTTCGCGCCGACGTCGATGCCGCGCGTCGGCTCGTCGAAGATCAGCACCGACGTGTGATGGTTGAGCCAGCGCGCGATCACGACTTTCTGCTGGTTGCCGCCGGACAGCGTCGCGACCTCGGTGTGGATCGACGGCGCCTTCACGCCGACGCGCCGCATCACGTCATGCGTCGTGCGCGCCTCGCCGCGCCGGTCGATCAGCCAGCGCATCGACCGGTACTTGCCGAGGTTGTTCAGCGAGATGTTGTCGCGGATCGAGAACGACGTGACGAGCCCTTCCGTCTTGCGGCTTTCCGGCAGGATGCCGATGCCCGCGCGCAACGCGTCGGCCGGATCGGCGAGCTTGGCGGCCGCGCCGCGCACGCGCACGTCCTTGCGATGTGCCCGCGTCGCGCCGATCACCGCGAGCGCGGTTTCCGTGCGCCCCGAGCCGACCAGCCCGGCGAAGCCGAGGATCTCGCCGGCATGCAGCGTGAAGCGGTTCACCGGGCCACCGCGTTCGATCTGCAGTTCGTTGACCTCCAGCACCCGCGGTGCATCGGCCGCGCACGCCGGCTTCGGCGGAAAGCTGCTTTCGATCCGGCGGCCGACCATCATCCGCACGAGCTGTTCGACGTCCGTGCGCGCGACGTCGGTCGTCGCCACGTACTGGCCGTCGCGCAGCACCGTGATGCGGTCGCACACCGCGAAAATCTCGTCGAGATGATGCGAGATGAAGATCATCGCGACGCCCTGCCGCTTCAGCTCGCGCATGATCGCGAACAGGTGCTCGGCCTCGGCCGGCGTGAGCGTGGCGGTGGGTTCGTCGAGGATCAGGATGCGCGCGTCGAGCGACAGCGCCTTGCCGATTTCGACGAACTGTTGCTGCGCGACCGACAGCGCGCGGATCGGCGCATCGAGATCGATCGCGACGCCGAGCCGCGCGAAGATCGCGGCCGCCGCGTGGCGCATCCGCTTGCGGTCGCGTGCGCCCCAGCGATTGCGCAGCTCGCGGCCGAGGAACAGGTTGTCGACGGCATCGAGGTGAGGAATCAGGCTGAATTCCTGGAACACGATGCCGACGCCTGCCGCGACCGCGTCGTGATAGTCCGCGAAATGGCGGGCGGTGCCGTCGATCTCGATCGTGCCGGCGTCCGGCTGATGAATGCCGCACAGGATCTTCATCAGCGTCGACTTGCCCGCGCCGTTCTCGCCGAGCAGTGCGTGGATCTCGCCGCGCGCAATTTCCAGATCGATGTCGGACAGCGCCTTCACGCCCGGAAAGCTTTTCGTGATGTGGCTGAGCCTGAGTATCGTGTCCATCGGCTTCTCCGTGCGAAGAGCGCCGGCCGTGCCGCCGCCCTTCGCGTCGCACCGCTCGTCGTTCACCAGCTGAAGCCCTTCGCGTTGCCGCGATCGACCACCTTCACGTCGACGGGAATCGCCTTCGGCACCGTCGCGCCCCACTTGCGCGCGATCGCGATGCCGAGCGCGATGCGCACCTGGTCGGCCGGGAACTGCGCGGTCGTCTCGATGAACTTCGAATTCGGCTTCTGGATCGCGGCGATCGCCTCGGGCGCGCCGTCGACGCTCGTCAGCTTGATGTCCTTGCCCGAACTCTCGATCGCGGCAAGCGAGCCCATCGCGCCGCCGTCGTTCACGCTGAAGATACCCTTCAGGTTCGGATGCGCGGAGATCATGTTTTCCGTGACCGACAGCGCGGTGGCGCGCTCCTGCTTGCCGTTCTGCGTATCCACCAGCTTCACGTTCGGGTATTTCGCGAGCCCGGCCTTGCAGCCGCGCACGCGTTCGAGAATCGGCACGACCGGGATGCCGTCGAGAATGGCGACTTCGCCGCTGCCGCCGATCGCTTTCGCGAGGTAGTCGCACGACATCACGCCCGCGTCGTAGTTCTTCGAGCCGACGAACGAGTCGACCGGGCCGTTCGCGTTCGCATCGACGGCCACCACCACCGCGCCGGCCTTCTTCGCCTGCGTGATCGCCGACTGGATGCCGGTCGAATCGGTCGGGTTCACGAGCAGGATGTCGATCTTCTTCTGCAGCATGTCCTCGACGTCGCTCACCTGCTTGCTGACGTCGTGATGTGCGTCGGTGACGACGACCTGCGCGCCGATCGACGCGGCCGCGTCGTTCAGCGCTTTCTGCATCGTCACGAAATACGGGTTGTTCAGCTCCTGGAACGTCATGCCGATGCGCAACGGCGCGGCCTGCACGGCGGCAGCGGGCAGCCAGGCCGCGGCGGCGAGCGCGGCAATCGCCGCCATGCGGGCGGCGCGGCGGGGGGATGAAGCGGGCGATGCATGCGTCATGACGGTGTCTCCGGTTATGTGTGCGGCTTTTTCGTGGGTGAACGCGCCCCTCGCGACGTGGGCGACGCGATTGCGCTGGGTGAAACGGTGTGGAAAATTCAGGCGGGCCGCGGCCCCGCGATCATCCGGGCTGCGGTGCGAGCGCCGGGATGCCCGGTGTGACGACACGCGGCGGCAGCGGATTGCCGGTGGGCGCCGCGTGCAACGCGAGTTCGCGGCTGCGCGCGTTCAGGCGCTGCAGCGCGCGGAATTCGGACGGCGCCATCCCCTTCACCGCGCGGAACTGGCGGTTGAAGTTCGACACGTTGTTGAAGCCGGCCTGGAAACAGATATCGGTGATGCTCGCGTCGTCGGCGAGCAGCATCTGGCACGCGGACTCAATCCGTAGACGATTCACGTACTGCACGAACGGCATGCCCGTCTGGCGGTGGAACGCACGCGAGAACGCGCTGACGCTCTGCCCGGTCAGTTGCGCGAGATCGGATTCGCGCAGCTCGGATGCGAGGTTCTTGCCGATATACGACAGCGCATGGCTGAGCCGCGTGGGCGTGACGTCGGCCTGGTCGTACGCGGGGCTCGCGAGCAGCGTGCGTTCGGCCGCTCCGCACAGCCGTTCGAGGATCGTCATGAACAGCGCGATGCGGCGCATGCCGCGCGCGGCCAGCAGTTCGTCGAACAGCGGCGCGATCGCGGCGCTGGTCGCCGCGTCGAAGCCGACCCCGCGCCGCGCCTCGTCAAGCAGCGCCTGCGCGTCGCGGCATTCGGGAAACGCGTCCATGCAACGGCGCACGAACGCCGGGTCGAACTGGATCACGAGATTGCGGCGCTCGACGGTTTCGCCTTCGGCCATGTCGCTGACCCAGTTGTGCGGCAGGTTCGGGCCGAGCAGCACGAGATGACCGGGGCCGAACGAACCGATGTGGTCGCCGACGAAATACTTGCCGCGCGTCGCGACGATCAGGTGCAGTTCGAATTCGGGATGGAAGTGCCAGCGGATCGTGCGATACGGATAGCCGTGCGACCAGACCTTGAACGACTCGTCGCGTCGCACGTCGACCACTTCCAGATCGGGGTGCATCATGTTGGCGTCTCCATTCCCATGTCTCGCTGGCCGGTTCGTGGCGCGCGTGCGCCGCGTATTTCACACGGCGACGCGCCCGGTCGCATGGGAAGCAATGTAGGTCGATCGAGCGCCCGGCTCCACCAACTTTACGCCTGATTTCCGATACTTTTTTGCGCATCCCGACCACATCCGGCGCCGGACGGCAAATTTGTGCAGCGCGGAACGGCCGGACGGCCGCCCGCTCCGGTGCTTACGCGGCCGCGTGCTCGCGCGCCGTCCGCACTTCGTATGCCTTCAGGTGGTTGTACGCGATCCGCAGCAGCGACAAGGCATCGGCCGCCTGCGGGTCGCGGCGCACGAGCAGATCACCGATCACGTGATCGGCTTCGACGCGCGCATGGTTCTCGACGTCGCGCAGCATCGACGCGGTCAGCGGCGACGGCGTCAGCACCATCCGCTGCATCCGCTCGATGGCGGCCGGCTCGGGCCGGTGGCCGTTGTGCTCGGCAATCGCGCTGCATTCGGCGAGCATCGTCTCCAGCAGGCGACGGCCGTCCGGCGCGGCGAGAATGTCGCCCACCGAGCCGCGGAACAGCGACGTGCTCGCGGCGAGCGTCGCGAGGAACACCCATTTTTCCCACATCCGCGCGACCACGTTGTCGCTGAGCGTCGCATCGAATCCCGCGCCGCCGAGCACATCGGCCACCGCGCGCACGCGCGGCGATTCGCCGCCCGCGAGTTCGCCGAAGGTGACCCCGTGCGTGTCGTTGAGGTGCACGATGCGCTGCTCACGATCGAGCGTCGCCGCGATCACGCACAGCCCGCCGAGCACCTGGGCGGCGCCGAACCGGTCGCGCAGCACGTCGAGATGGCGCATCCCGTTGAGCATCGGCAGGATCAGCGTCTGCGGGCCGACGAACGGGGCAAACGACTGAATCGCGTCGTCGAGGCTGTACGCCTTGCAGCTCAGCAGCACGAGGTCGAACGGCGCGACGCCGGCACCCGCATCGCCCGCGCGCACGGTCTGCACGTTCGCGAGCGTCAGGTCGCCGCGCGGGCTGCGGATCAGCAGCCCGTCGCGCGCCAGCGCGGCCGCGCGGCCGTCGCGCACCGAGAACGTCACGTCGCGCCCCGCCGCAGCCAGCCGGCCGCCGAAATATCCGCCGACCGCGCCGGCCCCTACTACCAGAATTCGCATCGTTGCCTCCTTTCGGTTTCATTCGCCGCCGCGCCGCCGAGCCGGACGCGCGGCGCGCACGCCATCGCCCCGAGAGTATAGCGATACCCGTTATGCATATGCATAGATACCCTTGTCGGCATGAGAGGCATGCACCCACGGTACCGGTTCCTAGGGATAACCCGTCTACGGTAATGCCCGCCGGGCGCCGTCAAGACACTTATCCCGTCACGCCGCTCCGGTGAGCTTCCACGACCGACCACACACCATGCGCAACCTTTCCCTGAATCAGAAACTCGCCTCGATGATCGTCATCCTCTGGCTCGGCCTGCTCGTGATCGCCGGGCTCGGCGCATGGCAGACGCGCGCATCGATGATCACGGATCGCCGCGAACAGCTCGCGTCGCTGGTCGCGCAGGCCGCGAGCGTGACCGACCATTTCTACAAGCTGTCGCAACAGAACGCGCTGCCGGAAGCCGAAGCGAAGCAGAAGGCGCTCGAGGCGATCGCCGCGATGCGCCATGGCGCCGACGGCTACATCTCGATCAACGACTCGAAGCCGGTGATCGTGATGCATCCGATCAAGTCCGAGCTCAACGGCAAGGACGTGTCGAATTTCACCGATCCGAACGGCAAGCACCTGTTCGTCGAGATCGTGAAGGCCGGCAACCAGGAAGGCGGCAAGGGCTTCGTCGAGTATCTGTGGCCGAAGCCGGGCGCCGACAAGCCGCAGGACAAGACCAGCGCGGTGCAGCGCTTCGCGCCGTGGGACTGGTATCTCGTGACCGGCATGTACATGAACGACGTACGCTCGGCAGTGCTGGAGAGCGTGGGCCGCTGGCTCGCGATGACGGCCGTGCTCGGCGGGATCGCGACCGCCGTGATGGTGCTCGTGCTGAAGAGCGTGCGCGCGAACCTCGGCGGCGAGCTGGAAGTGGCGCTCGACGCCGCGCAACGCATCGCGCAGGGCGACCTGACCGCGCGCGTCACCGTGAAGCAGGACGATCGCGGCAGCCTGCTGCATGCGCTGCACACGATGCAGGGCGGCCTGATCGACATGGTGTCGCGCGTGCGGATGGGCACCGAGAACATCAACGTCGGCGCGAGCGAGATCGCGTCGGGCAACACGGATCTGTCGCAGCGCACCGAGGAACAGGCGGCCGCGCTCGTACAGACCGCGTCGAGCATGGACCAGATGACCGCGAACGTGAAGCAGAACGCGGACAGCGCCGCGCAGGCCGCGTCGCTCGCCGGCCAGGCCGCGCAGGTCGCGACGCGCGGCAGCGCGGTGGTCGACGACGTCGTGCGCACGATGAACGAGATCACCGACCGCTCGCACAAGATCGGCGACATCATCGGCGTGATCGACGGGATCGCGTTCCAGACCAACATCCTCGCGCTGAATGCGGCGGTCGAAGCGGCGCGTGCCGGCGAACAGGGCCGTGGCTTCGCGGTGGTCGCCGCCGAGGTGCGCTCGCTTGCGCAACGCTCGGCGACGGCCGCGAAGGAGATCAAGTCGCTGATCGTGACGTCGAACGAAACCGTCGAGCACGGCGCGGCGCTCGTCACGCACGCGGGCGAGACGATGGCCGAGATCGTGCAGTCGGTGCGGCGCGTGAACGAGATCCTCGACGAGATCAGCCATGCGTCGCGCGAACAGAGCGCCGGGATCGAGCAGGTCAATCGCGCGGTGGGCGAGATGGACCAGGTGACGCAGCAGAACGCGGCGCTGGTCGAGGAGGCGGCGGCCGCCGCGCATTCGCTGCGCGATCAGGCCGAGGCGCTGCGGGATGCGGTGACGCGGTTTGCGTTGCCGGCGTAGGCTTTGTTTGGCCCTCTCGGTAACGATGTTCGGTACGGGGTTCAGGTTCGGGCAGCAGTGATTCGGGCATCCCGGACTCACGTTGACCTCGACGCGTCGCCCGGATTGCCCAAACTCGTCCGGCCTGAAGATCTTGCCGGCCAAGGCGCGATTCTCGCCATGGATCGAATATTGATCCAGGACCGACATCACGCTTTCGGCTCGTCGCATCGCAAGCTGTTGCGCGTCATGTTCGGTTCGTTCGGCCAATCCGTTCAACCACACGGTGTCGATGATCGGAAAGCGCTTGTGCATGTCGATCGACCATTCGGACAACCGAGATAGCTCGGCCGGAGAAATGGCGCTCGAATCGGTATCGAACACGATATCGATGTAATGGCCTGGCATATTCGATGCGCCGTCACATGCGGCGGATGCGGCGGATGCGTGTACCCAGCTCAACGCGAGAGCGGCGGCAACTGCGAATTTAGTCATCGTCATCGACAACGTACCCTGCAATAACGACCCATTCGCCGGATTCGGGATCGTGGATCGCGTATTGATCGACTTCGGCCCCGGTGATTGCAATCGTCGGTGGCTTGCATGTCAGTGCTTCGGCCTCGGCGTCGGCTATCTGCTCAGCCGTCCACTTGCGCATCGCGTCGAGCGTTGCACCGTACCCGGATAACCCGGCGTGCTGATCGAGCGGCACGTCGAAGAAAGAGGCAAAGTAGACCATCAGGGGGTGTCTGGCATCGGACACAACCAGACGCCCCCCGGTCGCCGCATAGCCATAGTTCACGGCGACTGACAATCGGCCTTGCTGCTCGATGAAATCACGGTATAGGACATGTACGATATTTATTCGCACTCCGACTCGATATGTCATCACGTGACGTTCAGCAAGCATCCCTCGACATGCCTGACGCCCCACCAAGCCCCAACCCCGCCGCCCGCTGGATCAGCTCGACGTCGTTGCTCACACCAAGCTTCTTCATCGCACTGATCTTCTGTGCGCTGACCGTCTGCTTGCCCTTGCTCAGACGCTGCGCGATCGTCTTGATCGGCACCCCTGACAAGTACAGGCGAATGACCTCGATCTCGCGCGCCGACAGCTTCACGGGCGCCTCGGCGCGCTCGCCGAATGCATCGACCGCGCGCCTGACGAGCGGCGACAGATAGCGCCCGCCGCTGTAGCTCGAATGAATGGCCGTGACGATATGGCCGACCTCGTCGAACTTGCTGACGACGCTCACGCCGTCGATCGCGAGGATCGACCCGAAGATCAGCGGGTTCTCGTTCGCGACCAGCGCGACGATCCCGACGTTCGGACGCGTGCGCCGCAGCCAGTCGAACAGCGCAAGGCCGTCCATCTGCCCGTCTGCCCGGATCGCATAGTCGACCAGCACGACATCGCAGTCGACACCGCCGAGCGACGCGACCAGTTCGGCCACGCTCCGGTACACCGCGACGAGCTCGACCGCACAGCCGCTGCCCGCGACCTGCTCGATGCCGGCCAGCGTCAACGGCCAGTCGTACGCGAAAACGACGCGAACATTGAATTTCCTCATGCGCAGTTCCAGGTGGTTCATCGGCCGCGCGACACGGAACGCGCACGGCCGGTTCGGCGTTGAAAGAAAGTTCAGGCTATTTTTAGCCTGACCATCGATTCTACGAAGCCGTGCTCAGGCGGGATATCGGACGGCATCGGGATCGACCGTCAGGGACGTCATACGAGTTTGAAATTTGTGCCGGTTCGAATGCCCGACACATCGGAGCCAGCCTCTGCGGACATCGGCCAAATGGCCGGCGTGGCGGCCAATGCGGGCCAAGCGACCGGCCAGCAGGTAAAATCGACGCCTTTGCATCCCGCGCCGGGCCACCGGCGGCGAGCGACGCGCCGATGCCGGCCGCGCGCCACCGCCCGTTTGCCGGTTGCCCGCACCCCCGCTTTCCTCATGACCGAATCCGACCTGCAACCCGACGACACCACCATCCACGAAGACGGCCTCTGGCGCGACAACGGCTGGACGGCCCGCATCATCAAGAACGAAGACGACGACGGCTGGGCCGTCGAGATGATCAAGGACGGCGAGTCCGAGCCCGCGCTCGTCGGGCCGTGGACCATGGGCCGCGACAAGAAGAACCCGAAGCCGATGGACGCGAACGCGTTCCGCACGCTCGTGAAGACCGCGACCGAAGTGCTGATGCGGCACGAGCAGCAGCGGCGCGCGATGCTGCACAAGGAAGTGACGGTTCAGGGCGAGGACGACCAGGATGTGTCGGTGACGCTCGACATCGTGCCGGACGAATTCGAGCCGTACGCGCAGCTCAAGGCATTCGATCCGTATGGCGAGCTGCTGGCCGAAGCGAAGGTGTCGGCCGGGTTCAAGCTCAACAAGGCCAGCGCCGAGCGCTGGGTCGCATCGGGCTTCGAGCGGCCGGCCGCCTGATCGCGCGCGGCGCGCCGGGCCGCGCGCTCAGGCGCCGGCGCCCTGCCGTGCGCGCCGCAGCCTGCGCGCCGCCAGCTTGCGCCGCACGAGCTCTTCGAACTGCTGCGTCGCGACCGCCGGGTCGCGCGCGGCCAGCCCGAGCGCATTGCGCACGAGCTGGATCGGCGTCAGCACGAGGCCCCAAGGCACCCCCCACCAGCCGAACGCGGCAGAAGCCAGCAGCGCGACCGCCTGCTTCCTGCGGCCGCAACGCCGGCAGCACACATGGCGTCGCGTCGCCCAGCGCGTGACGAACAGCAGCGACACGACGCGATGCGACGCATGGACATCGACCGGCTGGTCGTCGCGACCGCAGATCGGGCATGGCCCGTAACGCCAGTCGTGCACGTACTCCCAGACTTTCGCGTCGGGCACCCGCTCCGCCTCGACGACGATCGGATGCGCTTGCGCGCATGCCGGACGGCAATAGCGGCGGCCGTCGATCGACCGCCCGCCGACCAGGAACGTCCTGCCGCAGTGACTGCACTCTGCCACGGTAACCTCGGATAAGCGTGATGCGCCGCGTGCCGGCCGCGCGCGACATGGCTGCAGCGGCGGTCCGGACGGGCCGTTTCCTGTCTTAACGGCCGGCATCGCGCGGTCTTGAGCGGCGGTTTGCCGCAGCGCGTCAACTGTGCAGCCCGTGCGCGGTCATCAGCCGATACAGCGTCGCGCGCGAGATGCCCAGCTCGGCCGCCACGTCCGCATGCTGGTGGCGGTGGCGCATCAGCGTTTCCTCGATCGCGTGCCGCTCGGCCTGCCGGCGCGCTTCCGCGAGCGTCGGCGGCCGCCGCGACGTGTACGCGTTCAGTTCGAGATCCGCGGCCGAGATCATCGGGCCGTTCGTCATCACGACCGCGAACCGGATCCGGTTGATCAGCTCGCGCACGTTGCCGGGCCATGGGTAGTTGTGGATCGCTTCGATCGCGCACGGCGTGAAGCCGCGAATCCGGTGCGAACAGTCGCCGCGATAGCGCCGCAGCACGTAGTCGGCAAGCAGCATGATGTCGCGGCCGCGCACGCGCAGCGGCGGCTCGTCGATGCGCAGCACGCACAGGCGGTAGTACAGGTCGGCGCGGAACCGCCCCGCCTGCATCGCGGCCTCGAGATCGACATGGGTCGCCGACACGATCCGCACATCCACCGGAATCGACGCGTGCCCGCCGAGCCGCTCGATCGTGCCTTCCTGCAGGAAGCGCAGCAGGCTCGCCTGGCTCTCGAACGGCATGTCGCCGATTTCGTCGAGAAACAGCGTGCCGCCGTGCGCGGCCTCGATCCGGCCGATCTTGCGCTGATGCGCGCCCGTGAACGCACCGCGCTCGTGGCCGAACAGTTCGGCCTGCAGCAGCGTCGGCGGAATGGCCGCGCAGTTCACCGCGACGAAGGGCGCGTCGGCGCGCAACGACTGCTGGTGGATCGCCGCCGCCGTCAGCTCCTTGCCGGTGCCGGACTCGCCGGCGACGAAGACGGTGGCGTCCGTGTTCGCGACCTTGCGGATCGTCGCGAACAACCGGCGCATTGCGTCGCACGAGCCGATCATCGTGCCGCCAGGAGGCGCCGCATCGGCGTCCGGGCTGCCGTCCGCGAGCTTCAGCATTCCGTATGCATGCCCGACCAGATAGCCGATCGTCGTATAGGCGTTCGGATTGCGCACGTAGTCGAAGCAGCAGTGGCGAATCAGGCGCGCGACGGTGAGGTTCCGCAGCCGCTCGTGGTCGGCGAGTGCGACCCAGCCGACGCGCGGATCGCGCAGCAGCGTCTCGAACGCCATGACGTCGGGCGACGCGAAGCCGCCGAAATCGACGATGCCCGCATGCGGACGGTTCACCCTGACGAGATTCAGTGCGTCCGCAACGGTTTTCGCGCGCCACACGTCCCAGCCGCGTAGCGCGAGGCAGTCGACGAGCGCGGCATCGTGCTGCTGCGACAGGTAGACGAGCGGCCGCGACGGTACGACATGGTTGCGCCGGACGGCGACGAACGGCGCCGTACCCGCATCGCGTTCGAGATCCTGCGGGCCCGACACCCTGATCTGGCAGCAATAGTTCACGATGGCCTCGTCGCTTGGATGAGTTGTCGAGACGGCCGTCGCCGGATCGCGCGTGGCGGGACATCGTGGTCCCGCGGCGCAGCGCCGGGCCGTCCTCGGATTGATGTTTCGTTATCGGCAGAACACGACGCGCTGCAAGTAGATCTGCGGCTCGACGACCGGCTTCGCTGAACGGTTGAGGTCGTCACGATAGGCGCGGTAGGTCTTGCCGTTCACCGTCACCTCCGTCGCAGGGGCCGTCTCGATCGAGCCGAGCCCGTTGCGCTGCCACCCGCTCACCCGATCCGCCGCCGTCACGTTCGACTCGCCGGCGATCTTCTGCGTGATCGCGCTGCCGTCGCTCCATGGCTGCGTCTGCATGTCCTCGGCATGCTGCATCGCGCCGACCGTCTTGCCGGTCGACGTCGGCCCCTTCTGCGCTTCGAACGGCGCGCCACGGCCGTACACCGGCGATTGCCACGACGGGGCATGACCTTCCTCCGGCATCATGTAGACCATCTGCGGATCGCCGATCATCATCATCGGCGCGCATGCCGTGTTGTCGGCGCGACCGAGCGTCGACAGCGCCTGCTGGACGCTCACGGCGTTCGCGGCAGTCTGCTCGCCCAGGATCACGAAGACCGCCGGGTTCTGAAATACCGACTGCGCCGCGGCTTGTGCGCTGTACAACAACAGAGCGACCAAAAAGATCCTCATGATTGAGGCCTCCTTGCATCCTCGTCAGGCAAAAAGAGGTGTTGACCTCGGGGATGGGATCAACACCCGTCAAACAGGAAACGACCGTCGGGCATCGGGTTCGAACGTCTCCCGTGCGACCGGTGTTCCGGTCACACGGGAAACCGACCCGCGTGCTTACGACGACGTGCTCGTCGAGATGACCGCCGGAGCCGGCACGGCCGGTGCCGCCGGTGCGGCCTGCTGGTCGATCGAAGCCGGCGGCAATGCTTGCGCCGGATCGGACAACGCGGGCATGTCGGCGGGCTGCGCAGCCGCTGCTTCCGGCGCCTTCGCGTCGGCAGGCGCCGCGGCTACGGCAGGCTGTGCGGCTTCCGGTGCGGGCGCTTCCGCGGCGACCGGTGCCGGCTCGGCGGCCTTCGCATCGGCCGCCGGGGCAGGCATCGCGGCTTCCGCTGCGGGCGCCGCGACGACGGCAGCGGCCGGCGTCGTGTCCGCAGCCGGTGCCGCAGCGGCCTGCGCGGCGTTGTCGGTCGCGGCGGGCATCGGTTCCGGCGCCTTGTCGGCGACGGGTTGCACGGGCTCGGGTGCCTTGTCGGCGACTGCCGGTGCGGGTTCCGGTGCCTTGTCAGCGACTGCCGGTGCAGGTTCCGGGGCCTTGTCGGCAACCGCCGGTGCAGGTTCCGGTGCCTTGTCGGCGACCGCCGGTGCGGGTTCCGGTGCCTTGTCGGCGACTGCGGGTGCAGGTTCCGGTGCCTTGTCGGCAACCACCGGTGCAGGTTCGGGCGTCTTCTCGGCAACCACCGGTGCGGGTTCCGGTGCCTTGTCGGCCACGGGCTGCACGGGTTCGGATGCCTTCGTGTCGGCGACCGGTGCGGCAGGCGCTTGCGACGCCTTGTCCGCGACTGCCGGTGCGGCGATCACGGCGGCAGCGGGCACGGCAGCAATCGCAGCCGCCGGGACGACCGACGCTGCAGGTGCGGCAGCGGCCGCAGGTGCTGCGGCTACGACCGGTGCCGCGGCTGCAACGGCGGGGCTGCGACGGCCGGTGCGGCCGCGACGGCAGGCGCTGCCACTGCCGGGGCGGCGGCCGCGACAGCCGGCGCTGCGACAGCCGGAGCGGCGGCAACCGGCGCCATCGACGGCACGGGCACCGGTACCGGCACCGACACGGGTGCTGCCTGCACAAAATTCGTCGCCACCGGACGGGGCTTCGCCGGTGTCGGCGCGGCAGCGCCGAGCGGCGGCAAGCCCATGCGGTCACGCACGATCGGGTCGCGATACTTCTCGTCGTCGGCGACCGTCGCTTCCGCGCTCGGCGCCACGTTCGAACGGGCAAGCGGCGCGGTCGTGCCCGGGCACAGGTGCCCGGTTGCTTCCACCGCACGCCGGTTCGCATCGCTCTGGCAGAGCAGCGCGAGCGCCACGTCGGTCAGGCCCATCGCACGGAATTCACGCGCATCGAGACGGCGCACGCAGGCCTGGTCGACCAGCGTCGTGCCGCCCGTCGCGCCGAACCCCGGGAACGACACGCCGACGCTCACCGAGCCCATGCAGGTATCGGACAGCGTGGTCGTCAGGCCCGGCGCCTGGATCGCGGGGTTGGTCTTGATCGTCTGCGTGCCGGAGTAATTGACGTTTTCCGAGGTCTGGGTGTTGTACGGGTTGGTGCCGGGTGCGCCTGACGACTGGAGCGAACTCACGCTCTGCGGCGTCACGTTCGAACCGCCACTCGTGCCGGACGGCATCGTCACGTTCACGTTCACGCTCGAATTGCCGCTGCCGCGAACCCCGCTGGAGCTGGTGGCATTGCCGCCGCGCGAGCTCGTGGTGTTCGTGTTCATGCTCGAGCCACCGCCCTGGCTGACGGCCGTCGACGATGTCGACGACTGCGAGCTCGAAGTCGAGTCGGCAGTTTGCGCCTGGGCGCCGATCGTGGTCATCGCGAACATCGCAGCGCATGCCACCTTGATCCTGTTGCTGTTCATTTCACTCTCCGGACGAGGTTTGACCTCCCACCCAGGCAACCGTACTAGTTCCCCTGATTCCCTTCAGCTTTACCTGCTTCCCCGAACTGTTTCCAGCCGTTGCCCAGTTGGGACCATGAGCCTGCCGACATGCCCTGCCACTGCTGGGCGTCGGGTCCGCCGATGGCACTGCCCGAAGAAAGCGTTTGTTGTTCTGACGGTTTGGTTGTCTGGTCAGGTTTGTTTGACGTCTGCAAATTCGATTGCACGTCGTCGGCAATACGGTCAGCGCCATACGCCGTCAGAGACGCGAGCATCAGAGCGGCGGCAATCAGTTTCTGCTTCATGCCAACTCCTTACGTGACAACAATGTGGGGGAAAAGAGACCAGCGTCGCTGGGAAACTGGTCCCCCCACACCTGACTAATGACTGCTTCCGGTCGCACTTGAACTGCCCTGGCTTCCGCCCGACGCGGACGGCGAGCCGGCCGGACCCGTACTCCACACGGTCGACGAGTTGTAGTGATTCGAACCCGCGATCGCGCCCGAACCGCCACTGCCCGTCAGGCCAGCGGCACCCGCGTTGGCAACGCCCTGGTCGTTTCCGCCCGCAGCCGTGTAGTGGTTCGCGCCGAGTACGATCGTGGCGGTTACCCCTCCCGATAGCGCATTCGCGTTCTCGCTCGTGTTGCTGTTTCCACCGTACGAGCCTGCGGCACCGATACCGCCGCCTGCCGCAAATGCGCCTCCGTTCGTGCCCGAACCACTGGCCGTCGAAGTCGAGTTGTGGAAAGCGGATGCCGTGCCGGCGGAACCAGCGGGTGTGACGGTACTGCCTGCATTCGCGCCCGCCGTCGAAGTCGAATTGCTGGTATAGCTGCCGGAACCGACCAGCACCGACCCTGAAACACCGGCCGCAACGGATTGCGTCTGGTTGGTCGTGGACGAACCCGCTGCCAATGCAGCCGACGATAAGACGGTGAGCGCTGTCGCTAATATGACGTTGGCTTTCATAGCAATCCCTTGCTGTGATGAAGTTCGGCGGTGGCGGAGCCGGGCCTGCCCCCCATCGGACGAAACCCGGCATCCGAACCGCCAGCCAATGACGAACGCTACGCGTCGCGGCTTAGTGGTGATACGTCCAGCCGATCGAACCGGCATTCGCACCGCTGGTGCCACCTGCCTGTGCGCCGCCGAAGCCGAAGCCGCCCACTTGCGAAGTGTTGGTGTGGTCCGTGTACGAGATCGAGCTGCTGCTGCCATGGCCGGCCGTTGCACCAGCTGCACCGAGCGCTGCACCGGAATCGGTCGCGCCGAAAACGCCGAACCCGACAACCGCGGCCCCCGTCGAACCACCGCTCGACGAGTTGCTGCTCGACACCGTGCCGCTGCCAGCGAACGCTGCACCCGAAACCGCCAGAACTGCTGCTGCAATCAGAAGCTTCTTCATGGTCGACTCCAAAACGGCGTGGACGGAGTGAATCAGGAAGATCGCACGCCATCAATCTTCCTGACTTGAGCAATCCTCAAAATTAAGGATCACTATCTAATCAATAAAATCTCATTGCCTTTTCAATCACGTTTTTTGCAATTTTGGCCAGACGAAGCTTAGCTTCGAGATTTTTGGTTATCCAAATTTTTTTGGTAGGTGTTTTCTATTATTTTTATGAACATTGACCTTTAACAGAAAACACCATTTCTTTATCTACCGGAACGATATACACATCTTTCCGGCTTGCGATATTCGATACCCCGCAGGACGGCATACCGACATGCGGCATCCCATTCCGGAATCGAAAACTCGCTAACACATTAACCACCGAACAATGCAGCGTCGTTGAAAATACGCCCTTTACCGGAGCGACGACGGGCCTGCATTGCAGCCAGATGGCATGGCTTCTCCCTGAGCTGACGATGAAAAAACTTCCGGATATTCCGGCCGAAGGGTGCTCGATCTACTGCGGCCGGCGCCCGCATGGGCCAGGCGCGATCGAGGTGACCCTGCCTGGCCGAACACGAATCGGCATCACGCTGTCCGGCACGAACAGCCTGATCCATCCGGGTGAACTGAATGAGAGCGAGTATCGCTGTCGCCTGACTGCCGTGCGGCGCGACAACCGCGACAACCGCGCCAGCACGCGAAGCGCGCGGCGGGCAAGAATCCGGGACAGCGCGACTCGCGAAGCTGGCACAGCGTCGCGAGCGTCACCCCGGCCTTTCCGACTACCCCTGTGACGCGCAAAGTACGCGCCGATCGATCTACAGCTTCTGGTCTTCATCGCCGTTCCCCGACTGCTTACTGACGAGTTGGCCGCCCCACCTGTTTGTTACATCGTTTCAGCCGCCCGTCGATGCGTCGAGTATCGCAAGCAGCGTGCCACGCGATATTCCACCGCAGCTTGCGCGCGGCAAACGGCCGCCACGGCGGCCGGCAGCGCCGCGAACGACATTTTTTGTTTCAGGAATGTATCGCAATAACAGTCTGACACCCGCTCCGATCACTGAGCGCCGCGACGCAATCGCCGGATTAGACGGATGAATCCGGCCCGCGGGCCCGCACCGGGCGGCCTGATGAACGCGTGTTTCAAACTTGAGAACCAGGCCGCCGCGCAAGGCAGGCGGCGCGGGCATTTCCGCCGGCAAACCGCGGGCCGCGGCGTGTGCGGCCCCCTCCCGTGCCATCACAAACGAGAATCGATTCGCCCGACACCGGGCACCGAACACCCGGCCCGGCAACCGCCGGCGCGTCTTCGACACGCGTTTCCCCCCATGACCGGAACGGATTTGATTCATCCTTGAAAATACCGACAGGATCACGCGCCGCTCGAGTGCCGAAATAGAACGTAAAAAAGAAAGCTTTCGTGCCGGCGTAATAATCAAAACCAATGAAAAATCGTACCCCGTGACGCCACGCACCATTTTTTCACTTTCATTCGCTCCACCTTTCACGCACCGAAGCGTCCGATTCGCGTCACATTCGTGAAGCGTTTTGAATCACTCGCGATGCATTTCTCATCGATGAAACATTCGAACTCGACACCGGTTTGATAACACTACTCCCGAAAAAGCCTGATTTCGCACGCGTTGCGTCGTATCGAATCGCATCGATCCGGCAATTGACCCGCCCGCTTTTCTGTCCCCACGATACATGCATGAAACAGAAGCGCGCATATCGCGCGGCAATCGCGCCGCCGCTCCCGTGCGCATCCCGACGGCATCGTTCATGGCATGCCGATTGCCTGATTTCCGGCTCTCACCGAGCGGCACGCCGAAGCACAAGACCAGGGACGGCGGCCTGCTCGTCTATCAGCGTATCGGGGAAAGGGCGATGAAGATCACCACGGAGCGATCGACGTGCGCGTCGTTCAAGCATCAACGGGGTAGTCAGCGAAACCGGAGCGCCTGTCGCGACGCTTCGTCGACCTCGGCCCATGCGAGCCGGCGCTTGCCGAAACGCTGCCCGTGCAGCGGGATGGAACGCGTGCGCACCGCCGTCGAGCAAATCGACGTGGGGTTCCTCGATCTGCTCGACGAAGAAGAAAGCCATGAATGACAGGGTCTCGCTCGAGACGCGCGCCGGTCAGCGCGTCCTGGTGACGGGCGGTGCCGGCTTTCTCGGCAGCTACGTATGCGAGCGCCTGGTCATGGAAGGCGCGTCCGTCACGTGCATCGACAGCCTGCTGACGGGGCGCAAACTCAACGTCGCCGACCTGAAGGCGTCCGGCCGTTTCGAGTTCGTGAAGGGCGACGTCTCGCTCGGCCTGCCGCAACTGCAGGTGGACGAGATCTGGAATCTCGCGTGCGCGGCATCGCCGCCCACCTACCAGATCGATCCAGTCCATACGATGATGACCAACGTGCTCGGCATGAACCACTGCCTCATGCTCGCGCGCAAGACGGGCGCCCGCGTGTTCCAGGCGTCGACCAGCGAGATCTACGGCGACCCGGACGTGCATCCGCAGACGGAAACCTATCGCGGCAACGTGAACACGATCGGCCCGCGCGCGTGCTACGACGAAGGCAAGCGCGCGGCCGAGGCGCTGTGCTACGACTACTACCGCACGCACGGCGTCGACGTGCGTGTCGCGCGCATCTTCAACACCTACGGCCCGCGGATGTCGCCGCGCGACGGCCGCGTCGTGTCGAACTTCATCGTCGGCGCACTCAACGGCGCGCCGCTCGAGATCTACGGCGACGGCAGGCAGACGCGCTCGTTCTGCTTCGCGAGCGACCTGATCGACGGCTTCTTCTGCCTGATGAACGCCGAGCGCAACGTCGGCACGCCGGTCAACATCGGCAATCCCGGCGAATTCACGATGATCGAGCTCGCGGAGAAAGTGCTCGCGATGACGGGCTCGACATCGGAGATCGTGTTCCGGCCGCTGCCGATCGACGATCCGCACCAGCGCAAGCCCGACATCTCGGTCGCGTCGGCCGAGCTCGGGTGGCGGCCGGCCGTCGATCTCGACGAAGGCCTGCGCCGCACCGTCGACTATTTCAGCCGTGAACTGTGGCTCGAGCCGGTGCTGCGCGTGACCGGGGCCACGACATGAAAGTGCTCGTGACAGGCGGAGCGGGCTATATCGGCAGCCACACCTGCAAGGCGCTCGCGGCAGCGGGACACGAACCGGTCGCCTACGACAACCTGTCGACCGGCCATCGCGACGCGGTTCGCTGGGGGCCGCTCGTCGCGGCCGACATTCTCGACCGCGACGCGCTGTCGAAGGCGTTCGCCGCACATCGGCCCGACGTCGTGATCCATTTCGCCGCACTCGCGTACGTCGGCGATTCGGTGCTCGCACCCGAGCGCTATTACACGGTCAACGTCGCCGGCACCTGCACGCTGCTGAGCGCGATGCACGCGGCGGGCGTCGGCCGGATCGTGATGTCGTCGTCGTGCGCGACCTACGGCATTCCGGACGCGCTGCCGATCTCGGAGCGCACGCCGCAGCAGCCGATCAATCCGTACGGCTTCACGAAGTACGCGATGGAACGGATGGCCGCCGATTTCGAGCGCGCATACGGGCTGAAGTGGGTCGCGCTGCGCTACTTCAACGCGGCCGGCGCGGACCCCGACGGCGAGATCGGCGAATGCCACGAACCGGAAACGCACGCGCTGCCGCTTGCGATCCGCGCGGCACTCGGCACGGGGCACGCGTTCCAGGTGATGGGCACCGACTACCCGACGCCCGACGGCTCGGCGATTCGCGACTACGTGCACGTGAGCGACCTCGCCGACGCGCACCTGAAAGCGACCGCCTATCTGTGCGGCGGCGGCCACAGCGTCGCACTGAATCTCGGCACCGGCAAAGGAACGTCGGTGCTCGACGCACTGCGCGCCGTCGAAGCCGTGACGGGCCGCCGCGTGCCGACGGTAACGGCCTCGCGCCGCCCGGGCGACCCGCCCGAGCTGTACGCCGACGCCACGAAAGCCGCGCTCGTGCTCGGCTGGCGGCCGCGTTTCACCGAGATCGAGCCGATGGTCGAACACGCCGCGGCGTGGTTTCAGAAAGCACTGCAGTTCGAATCCGGCAAGTGAGCCAGTTTCCTTGAATGCCACGCAGGGGAATCACCATGAATGTACGGATCGCCATCGTCGGCACGGGCTACGTCGGGCTGGTCAGCGGCGCGTGCTTTGCCGATCTCGGGCATGACGTCGTCTGCATCGACAACAATCGCGGCAAGATCGACGCACTGAACGAAGGCTGCATGCCGATCTACGAACCGGGCCTCGACGCCGTCGTCGCCCGCAATGTCGAACGCGGCACGCTGCGCTTCAGCAGCGACCTCGCGGCGAGCGTGCGCGATCGCGACGCGGTATTCATCGCGGTCGGCACGCCGACGCTGCCGGGCACCGACCAGGCGGACCTGCGGTATGTCGAGGCGGCCGCGCGCGAGATCGCGTCGAACCTGACCGGCTTCGCGGTCGTCGTCACGAAGTCGACGGTGCCGGTGGGCACCAACCGGATCGTCAAGCAGATCGTCGAACGCTGCGCGCCGGACGGCATCGACGCGGCGATCGCATCGAATCCGGAGTTCCTGCGCGAAGGCTCGGCGATCGACGATTTCATGCACCCGGACCGCGTCGTGTTCGGCGCGGAGCATCCGCGTGCGATCGAGATCATGAAGGCCATCTATGCGCCGCTGGAGGCGATGGGCCATCTCGTGCTCGCGACCGAAATCGAAACGGCCGAACTCGTGAAATACGCGGCGAATGCGTTCCTCGCGGTGAAGATCAGCTACATCAACGAGATCTCGGACCTGTGCGAAGCCGTCGGCGCCGATGTCGAACTGGTCGCAAACGGGATGGGCCTCGACCGCCGCATCGGCGCATCGTTCCTCAAGGCCGGCCCCGGCTGGGGCGGCTCGTGCTTCCCGAAGGACACGCGCGCGCTGAAGGCGACGGCTTCCGAGCATGCGGTGCCGCTGCGCATCGTCAGCGCGGCGATCGAATCGAATGCGCTGCGCAAGGAGCAGATCCTGCGCCGCATCGAGAAGGCGTGCGGCGGCTCGATCAAGGACAAGCGCATCGCAGTGCTCGGCCTCACGTTCAAAGGCCAGACCGACGACGTGCGCGAAAGCCCGAGCATCGACGTGATCCAGCTGCTCGTCGGCGCGGGCGCGCATATCCGTGCGTACGACCCGGCGCGTCCGCATGAGGCATCGCGGCTGCTGCCGCAGGTATTCATGGAAGGTAGCGCGATCGACGCGGTGCGCAGCGCGGACGCCGTCGTCGTGATGACCGAATGGAAAGCGTTCGAGGCACTCGATCTCGCCGACCTCGCGGATCACATGGCCGATCCCGTGATGCTCGACATGCGCAACCTGTTCAACGAACGGCTCGCCGTCGACAGCGGCTTTCGCCGCTATGAACGCCTGGGCCGCTCGTGCGGCGAACGCACGCCGGCCGACCCGGCACCGGAACAACCGCATGCCAGCGAGGACACCCGGCCGCCACGCGGCCTGCTTCAGGACTGATGATCTGACCTTGACGGGAGAACACCATGAAGAAGCTGGTTGCGTCGCTTGCGGGCGGCCTCGCGCCGGATACCGCCGATACCACCGATACCGCCGACACCACCGACGCCGACGCGGATCGCACCGCCTCGATGAACGCGGACGCTCCGCTCGTCGTTCCGTTGATGGACAGCGGGACCAGCATCGTCTTCCACATCCTCGCGCTGGGCTGGTTCGTCGCGCTGGGCATCTTCTGGCGCTGGTGGTTACGCGACGAGCACTATGTGGATGCCTTCCGCTTCGGCGTCAACTGCTTCGTGCTGTTCTGGACCACCTTCATTCCCGGCTACTTCATCTTCATCATCCGCTCGGCGGTCGTGCCGAACCCCGCGCTGCCGGTGCCGCGCGACTGGCGCGTCGCGATGGTCGCCACCAAGGCGCCGTCCGAACCGTTCGACATCGTCCGCACGACGCTGCTCGCGATGCTCGACCAGACCTACCCGCACGATACGTGGCTCGCCGACGAAGACCCGTCGCCCGAGACGCTCGACTGGTGCCGCGAGCACGGCGTGTTCGTGTCGACGCGGCGCGGCATCGCCGCGTACCACCGGGCGAGCTGGCCGCGCCGGACCAAGTGCAAGGAAGGCAATCTCGCGTACTTCTACGACATGGTCGGCTACGACAACTACGATTTCGTGTCGCAGCTCGATGCCGACCACGTGCCGACCCGCACCTATCTCGAGGAGATGCTGCGGCCGTTCGTCGATCCGGCGGTCGGCTACGTGTCGGCGCCGAGCATCTGCGACAGCAATGCGGCCACGAGCTGGAGCGCACGCGGGCGCGTGAACGTCGAAGGGCCGCTGCACGGCACGATGCAGGCCGGCTATGCGGGCGGCCTCGCGCCGCTGTGCATCGGCTCGCACTATGCGGTGCGCTGCCGTGCGCTGCGCGAGATCGGCGGGCTCGGGCCCGAGCTCGCCGAGGATCACTCGACCACGATGATCTTCAATTCGAAGGGCTGGCGCGGCATGCATGCGCTGAACGCGATCGCGAACGGCGAAGGGCCGCGCACGTTCGGCGACCTGGCCACGCAGGAATTCCAGTGGTCCAAGAGCGTGATGATCATCATGCTGCGCTACACGCGCCGCTATTTCATGGGGCTGCCGCTGAAGCTGAAGGCGCAGTTCCTGTTCTGCCAGCTGTGGTATCCGCTGTGCGCGCTCGCGATGGCCGGCGGCGTCGTGATTCCGGTCGTCGCGCTGCTCACCGGCCGCGTGTGGGCGCACGTCGACTACCTCACGTACCTCACCTACGCACTGCCGCTGGCCGTGCTGCTGCTGTGCGTCGTGACCTGGGCCACGCATTCGACGCGCTCGTGCCGCCCGCTGAATACGAAACTGCTGTCGTGGGAAGGCCTGTCGTTCGTGTTCGCACGCTGGCCGTGGGTCGTGCTCGGCTGCGCGTCGGCGCTGTTCGACTGCGCGCGCGGCAAGGAATTTTCGTTCAAGGTCACGCCGAAAGGCGGCACGATCGAACAGGACGCGCCGCTGCGCGTGGTCGCCCCGTATCTGCTGATCTCGCTGTTCTGCAGCCTGCCCGTCGTCACGGTCGAGAATCCGCGCAACGCCGCGGGCTTCTATCTGTTCTCGACACTGACGAGCATCCTGTATCTGGTGATCGCGGCCGTCGTCGCGGTAAATCACGGCCGCGAGCAAGGGCTCGAGTGGTCGGCGCTCAGGCAGATGTTCTTCAGCCGCCTGCCCGTGCGCAACGCGCTGTTCGTGATCGCGCTCGCGATGCTGCTGTCGGGCATCGGGCTGCGCGCGCCAAGAGGCTGGCAGGCGATGATGTGGCGCTCGGGTTTGCCGGCCGTGGTCGCGCCCGTGCCGGGCGAACCGGTGAAGCAGCCCGAACTCGGCGCCTACGATCCCGGGAACACGCTCGCAGGCGAGCGGAATCTCGCGTTCGACCATGTATTCGTGTCGTGGAACGCGCCCGACATCCGTGCGGAAATCGACGATGCGTACCGGAGCGCGCAAGCGCGCAACCGCGCGCTGATGCTGACCGTCGAGCCCTGGGCGGCCAACGACACGCGACCAGGCGCGCTGCTCGACGATATCGCGCACGGGCGCTACGACGCGCGGATCGCGGCCACCTGCTCGGCAATCGCCGCGTTGAAAAGCCCCGTGTTCGTGCGCTGGGGCCACGAGATGGAGGCCGACACCGGGCGCTATCCGTGGGCCATCGGCGACGCGTCGGCTTACGTGCAGGCGTACCGGCGGGTCGTAACCGCCTGCCGCGCGATGACCGACCAGATCCGCTTCGTGTGGTCGCCGGCCGGCAACCGGAACCTCGACGACTATTTCCCGGGCCGCGGCTATGTGGACGACATCGGCCTGTCCGTGTTCGACTGCCCGCGCTGCGCGGTCTGGCCGGCCGGCGGCCACGCGTCCGCCGCGAGCATCCTGCGAACCAAGTACGAACGGGTGGCCGACTACGGGCTGCCGGTGATGGTCACGGAGCTCGGCGTCGACGGGTCGAGTTCGCGCAAGCGCGAGGCGCTCGACGAATTCCAGCGGTCGCTGTGGCGCTATCCGCTGCTGAAGGCCGTGGTGTATTTCAACGCGGTCGATACGCCCGGCGCGTGGCCGGCGCATTACGTGCCCGACTGGCGGATCGCGCCGGCTTTCCTGCAGACGACGGTGGTCGCCCGGTGACAGGCGCGGCGATCGGCGACGCGCGGGCTTTCAGCGATCTGCCGTCAGCCGAGCAGTTCCTTCCTGCGCAACTGCACGACGTCGCGCATCGGCGGCGCGCCGAACAGCCGGCTGTATTCGCGGCTGAACTGTGACGCGCTCTCGTAGCCGACGACGGCGGCCACCGACCCGACGTCGCCGCCCTGCCGCAGCAGCAGCCGCCGCGCCTCGTGCAGCCGCAACTGCTTCTGGTACTGCAGCGGGCTCAGCGTCGTCACGTGCTTGAAATGATGGTGCAGCGACGACACGCTCATGTTGACCGCCTGCGCGAGCGACTCGACGCGCATCGGCTCGGCGAAGTGATCGCGGATCCATTCGATCGCGCGGGCGATCCGGTGCGTCTGGCTGCCCGCGATCGCCATGTGCCGCAGCCGCGTGCCCTGCCCGCTCGTCATCAGCCGGTACAGCAGTTCCTTTTCGATCAGCGGCGCGACGACCGCAATGTCGGCCGGCGTATCGAGCAGTCGCATCAGCCGCAGCGCGGCATCGAGCAGCGGCGGCGTCAGCTCGGCGAGCGCGATCCCCTCGCCTTCGGGGCCCGCGTCCGGCTCGGGCAGCCGCATCTCGGCCGCGAGCTCGACGATGCGCTGCGGATCGAGCGTCAGCGACAGGCACAGGTACGGCGCGTCCGGCGACGCGCGCGTCACGCGCGACAGGATCGGCAAGTCGATGGAGGTAATCAGGCAATTCTGCGCGTCGTACTCGTAGGCCTGGCCGGCCACGATCACGCGCTTCGAGCCCTGCGCGGCGATCACGAGCGCGGCGCGCGACACGCCGCAGCCGAGATCGACCGGCCGCGTGTGCCGGTGCAGCATCAAACCCGGCACGGCCGTTGAATGCGAGCCGTCCGCGGGCGCGAAACGGCTGATCAGCGTCGCCAGCTCGCGCTGCCCGGATTCGCGCGACGCCACGATATCGGTCATGTCCATGACGCTTCCTCGATAGATTTCCTCATGTCGCGGGAGCATAGCGAAACCGCCCGCGACCTGCCGGGGATTTGCAGGATTGTTCAATAAATTTGCAGGATTGGGTAGACGCAAAAACCGATGCCTCGCGCACACTGCCCGCTGACCGGGCGCATGCCGGGTTTTCCCCACGGAGACAATCACAATGCCTACCTCGTTTGTCCTCAACGGCAAGAACGTCACGCTCGACGCCGATCCGTCGATGCCCGTCCTCTGGGCGATTCGCGAACACGCGGGACTGACCGGCACGAAGTTCGGCTGCGGCATGGCGCAGTGCGGCGCGTGCACCGTGCATCTCGAAGGCCAGGCCGTCCGCTCGTGCGTGCTGCCGCTCGCCGGCATCGCGGGCAAGCACGTCACGACGATCGAAGGCCTGCAGAGCAAGCCCGCGCAGGCCGTGCAGGCCGCCTGGGTCAAGCTGCAGGTGCCGCAGTGCGGCTACTGCCAGTCCGGCCAGATCATGTCGGCCACCGCGCTGCTCGAACAGAACCCGAAGCCGACCGACGCGGACATCGACGCCGCGATGAACGGCAACCTGTGCCGCTGTGCGACCTACGCCCGCATCCGGGCGGCGATCCACGACGCGGCCGCGACGCTGGGAGCCTGACCATGACGATCGAACTCGACAACACCGGGTCGGTGCGTCCGTCGCGCCGCACGTTCCTGAAGGCCGCGGGCGCCGCGGCCGCAGTCGGCCTGACCATCGGCTTCGACTTCAGCGGCTTCGGCCGCCGCGCGCTCGCCGCAACCGCGCCCGCCGCCGGTTTCGCGCCGAACGCATTCCTGCGCATCACGCCCGACGGCACCGTCACGGTCATCGCGAAGCACGTCGAAATGGGCCAGGGCGCGTATACGGGCATCGCGACGATCGTCGCCGAGGAGCTCGACGCCGACTGGTCGCACGTGCGCGTCGAAAGCGCGCCCGCCGATGCGAAACGCTACGCGAACCTCGCGTTCGGCACGATGCAGGGCACGGGCGGCAGCTCGGCCATGTCGAACTCGTGGCAGCAACTGCGCGAAGCCGGCGGCAAGGCCCGCGCGATGCTGGTATCGGCCGCGGCGGCCCGCTGGAAGGTGCCCGCGAGCGAGCTCACGACCGCGAATGGCGTCGTCACGCATGCGAAGAGCGGCAAGACGGCCGCGTACGGCACGCTCGTCGCCGATGCGTCGAAGCTGCCGGTGCCGGACACGGTCACGCTGAAGCAGCCGGCCGATTTCAAGCTGATCGGTCACCCCATTCCGCGCGTCGACGCGTCGGCCAAATCGAACGGCACCGCGCATTTCACGCTCGACACGACCGTCCCCGGCATGCGCGTCGCGCTGCTGCAGCGCCCGCCGCGCTTCGGCGCGAAGGTGAAGTCGTTCGACGCGACGGCGGCCAAGACCGTGCCGGGCGTCGTGTCGGTGGTGCAGGTGCCGGGCGGCGTCGCCGTCGTCGGCACCGGCTTCTGGGCCGCGAAGCAGGGCCGCGACGCGCTGAAGATCGAATGGGACGAAACGAACGCCGAGAAGCGCGGCTCGGACGAGATCATGCGCGAATACCGGCAGCTCGCCGACCAGCCGGGCACGTCGGCGCGCAAGGACGGCGATGCCGATGCGGCAATCACGGGCGCCGCGCGCAAGATCAGCGCGACGTACGAATTCCCGTATCTCGCGCACGCGCCGATGGAGCCGCTCGACGCCGTCGTCAAACTGACGGCGAACAGCTGCGAGATCTGGGCGGGCGACCAGTTCCAGACGGTCGACCAGGCCAACGCGGCCCGGACGGCCGGCCTGAAGCCCGAGCAGGTGCAGATCCACACGCTGTACGCGGGCGGCAGCTTCGGCCGGCGCGCGAACGCGTGGTCGGACTACGTGGTCGAGGCCGTGTCGATCGCCAAGGCGCTCGGCGCGGACGGCAAGCCCGTCAAGCTGCAGTGGACGCGCGAAGACGACATCCAGGGCGGCTTCTACCGGCCGATGTACTTCCACAAGCTCGACGCGGGGCTGACCGCGGACGGCAAGCTGGTCGGCTGGCGCCACCGGATCGTCGGCCAGTCGATCCTCGCCGGCACGCCGTTCGAGGCGTTCATGGTGAAGAACGGCATCGACGCCACCTCGGTCGAGGGCGCGGCGAACCTGCCGTACGCGGTGCCGAACGTGTCGGTCGAGCTCACCACCACCAAGGTCGGCCTGCCCGTGCTGTGGTGGCGCGTGGTCGGCAGCTCGCACACGGCCTATGCGGTCGAGGCGTTCATCGACGAAGCCGCGCACACCGCCGGCAAGGATCCGTACGCGTTCCGCCGCGACCTGCTCGAGAAGGAGCCGCGCATGCGCGCGGTGCTGGACCTCGCCGCGCAGAAGGCCGGCTGGGATCCGGACAAGCCGCTGCCGAAGGGCCGCGGGCGCGGGATTGCGGTCGCCGAGGCATTCAAGAGCTATGTCGCGCAGGTGGCCGAGGTGTCGGTGGACGCGGACGGCAAGGTGAAGGTCGAGCGCGTGGTGTGCGCGGTCGATTGCGGGATCGCGATCAATCCCGACATCGTCGCCGCGCAGATGGAGGGCGGCATCGGCTTCGGGCTCGGCGCGGCGATGCACAGCGCGATCACGCTGAAGGACGGCCAGGTCGAGCAGCGCAACTTCGACGGCTACCACGTGCTGCGGATGGCCGAGATGCCGAAGGTCGAAGTGCATATCGTGCCGTCGGCCGAAGCCCCGACCGGGGTCGGCGAGCCGGGCGTCGCGCCGATCGGGCCGGCGGTCGCGAACGCGATCTTCGCGGCGACGGGCAAGCGGCATTACGTGCTGCCGTTCGATTCTGCGGATAGCGCGAAGGCTTGAGGATGGGCCGGAACGCCGGCCGCGGGGCGGAAACGGCCCGCGGCCGGTGCTTTTTGTTCAGGAGGCTGGCAATGTAGGGTTCCATGTCGGCAAAAATCTTTCATAACCAATTGATTCATATAGACAATCAATTGATCCATGTAGGGTTCTATGTCGGGTTCGCCATTCGGCCACAGCGACACTCCTCCGGCCTCGCTTCCCCACCTCGCCCAGCACGTTACGTCGGACGTAACGCCCGTAACGTCGCCCGTCAATGCTACGTAACAATCCTTCACCATTATCCTGTCCCTTTTTTCGTCCGCTGCGCACGCCCCGTAAAAACTCGTTTAAATTCAAGGCCATCTCACCGCCCGCGCCGGTGCGATCGGCTGTCGATACCTGACGATCCGCCCCTGGCCCGGAAGTTGCAGCACAGGACTCGCAAACACTCCTTTACGGACATGCGAGGGCCACCATGGATTGCAAATACCTGTACATCGACAACATAAAAATCAACTTCGTGCGCCGCACGATCGAAATCGACAACAAGATCATTGATGTCACGCCGCGTGAATTCGACGTCGTCGAATTCCTGCTCGACAACATGAACAAGATCGTGCCGCGGCAGGCAATCCAGGAAGCCGTGTGGGGCCGTGAACTCGGCGTGTCGTCGCGCACGCTCGATACCCACATCTCGCGTATCCGTTCGAAGCTGCAGCTCGATCACGACAAGAACCTGCGGATCATCCCGATCTACGCGGTCGGCTATCGCCTCGTGCTGTTCGGTGCGGCGATGACGCACGTCGAGCGCCACGAAGCCGCGCCGATCCTGCGCGCTACACCGCAGCCCGCGATGGTCGCCGACTACGCGTAATGCTTCGCCCGCGCGCCGCGCGTTCGCGGCAAGCGGGCAACGTGTCCCCCCAACGCGCTGCGGCGAGCCGCAGCGCCTCGCGGCCCGCCCGTCGGACGCAGCCTGCACGCCGCCCGGCCCGCCAGCCAGTCGCGACCCGACCGCCGCCTCCGGGCGGCGGTTGCCTTTGCGGGCTCCGCTTCGCGGCCGCTCATCGCACTTCGTAGCGCCCCGCTCACGCCGCCTGCCGGCGATCGCGGCGACTACGGATTCCGGCGCGGCACGCGGCCATCGCCGTCCCTACAATCGACGCAGCAGCCGCGCGCCCGTCGGCGCCGCCGGCCCCAGAACAACCCGTCGAATCAACGCCGAATTCGCCCCGATCCCGCCGTGCCTGCGCTGTTCCAGACGAATGCCGACGCCGGCGACGCCGTGCACCGGGCCATGCCCGCCGCGGCTGCACCGCCCGCCGCCGCGCCGGCCGCGGTCCCGCTCGACGCGTCGCCCCATCTGCCGCGCCTGTCCGCCGCCGCCGCGCGCGGACTGTCGCACGCGTACTGCGCAACCGGCGCCGTCGCGATCACGCTCGGCGAACACGCATACGAAGTGCGCTGGCGCGTCGACGCCGAGCCGGCCGCCGATGCGCACGCGTACCGCTTCGTCGTCGGCCCGGCGGCCGGCACGCTGTGGATCGATCCGCTCGCGGAAACCGAATGGCTCGGCGAAGCGGCCGATCCGGCCGTGCCGGCCGTGATTCGCGCGGCACTGCTCGCCGATCTGGGTGCGCCGCTCGCCGCCGTGCTGCAGACGGCGACGCGGCAGCGCGTGGAACTGCTGCCGCCGCCCGACAGCGTGCCGGCGTGGCGCGCCGCGCCGGCCGCGCTGCGCTTCGAGTTGCGGCGCGCCGACGCCGCATGGCGCTGCCACGGCGCGCTGCTGTTCGACGCGCCGGATGCGCTGGCCGTGTTCTTCGCGGGCCGGCCGGCCGCACCGGCCGCCCCCGCCGACGCGCGCGCGGCCTACGCGAACCTGCCCGTGCCGCTCGTGTTCGAGATCGGCCGGACCGAGCTGACTACGGCCGAGCTGGCCGACGTCGTCGGCGGCGACATCATCGCGATCGAGCGCTGGCAGGCCCACGAGCAGAACCTGCTGTGCGTCGCGCGGCTGCCTGCCGCGCCGGCATGGGAAATTACCGGACGGCCGTCGGGCAACCGGCTGACCGTCGAACGAATCAGGGAGATGCCTTTGGAACCGACCCGCACCGATGCCGCGCCGCCGACGACGCACGACGCGCCCGCCGCCGACGCACCGCGCCCGCTCGACGGCCTCGCGGTCGACCTGCGCTTCGAGCTGCCGCCCACGTCGATGCCGCTCGGCGAGCTGAGCGCACTGCAACCCGGCGCCGTGATCGAGCTGCAGCAAGGGATCAACCAGAGCGTGATCCATCTCGTCGCGAACGGGATGCTGATCGGCACGGGGCACCTGATCGCGGTGGGCCAGAAGCTCGGCGTACGGGTCGTCACGCTGACCCAACCCGCGCCGCGCGAGCGCTGAACGATGGGCAATCTGCCGAATCCGGTCGCGCTGATCGCGGTGATCGCCGCGCTCGGCATCGCGCCGTTCGCGGCGCTGATGGTCACGAGCTACACGAAGCTCGTGGTCGTGCTCGGCCTGTTGCGCTCCGCGCTCGGCATCCAGCAGGTGCCGCCGAACCTCGTGCTGAACGGCATCGCGCTGATCCTGTCGCTGTTCATCATGGCGCCCGTCGGGATGTCGATCCGCGACGCGCTGCAGGCGCGCCACTTCGATGCGTCGGGGCAGTTGTCGACGGCCGACGTCGGCGCGCTCGCCGATGCCGCGCTGCCGCCGATCAAGGATTTCCTCGTGTCGCACACGCGGCAGCGCGATCGCGAATTCTTCGTGCGCACCGCCACCTCGGTGTGGCCGAAGAACCGCGCGGACGGCATCAAGGACGACGACCTGCTGGTGCTGGTGCCGAGCTTCACGCTCGCCGAGCTGACGAAGGCGTTCCAGATCGGTTTCGTGATCTATATCGTGTTCATCGTCGTCGACCTGCTGGTCGCGAACATCCTGCTCGCGCTCGGCATGCAGATGATCTCGCCGACCACGATCTCGGTGCCGTTCAAGCTGCTGCTGTTCGTCGCGCTCGACGGCTGGTCGCTGCTCGTGCACGGCCTCGTGATGTCGTACCGGGTGGCGGGCGCGGGATGAGCGCGCGCCGCCTGCGAACCGCCGCCGCCTGCCTGTGCGCGCTGGCTGCGCTCGCCTTCGCGTGCCTGCCGCTGCGCGGCGCGCAGGCCGCAGGCGCCGGTACCGGCTTCGCGCCGCTCGCGCGTGCGTGCGCGCCGAACGTCGATCCCGATACCCTCGCCGCGCTGGTGCGTACCGAATCGGGCTTCAATCCGTATGCGATCGGCGTGGTCGGCGGCCATCTGGCGCGCCAGCCCGCGTCGCTCGACGAAGCACGCGCAACCGCGCGCGAGCTCGCGGCGCGCGGCTTCAGCTACAGCGTCGGCCTTGCGCAGGTGAACGAGCGCAATTTTGCGAAATACGGGCTCGATGAAGCGACGATGTTCGAACCGTGCCGCAACCTGCGGGCCGGCGGCGCGATCCTGACCGAATGCTTCGCGCGCTCGTCGGGCACCGGTCGCGCCACGCAGGCCGCGTTGCGCGCGGCGCTGTCGTGCTACTACAGCGGCAACTTCACGACCGGCTTCTCGAGCGGCTACGTGAGCCGCGTCGTCGCCAGCGCGCAGCGCAACGCGCGCGAAGGCGGCGTCGGACCGATTCCCGTCGTGACCGATACGCCGCCGCCCGCGCGCCAGCGTCGCATGGACGCGGCCGCGACCACGCCGCCCGAGCGCGCGCGCCGGCTGCCGTCGCCTGCCGCGTCCGCCGATGCGCCGTCGTGCCACGCCCGCCCGGTCGTGATGATGTGCCGCGGGCTCGCAGCCAGCCGAGCGAAGCGGCTGTGCGTGAAGTGTCTCGACGAGTAGCGGTGCGCGCCCCGATTACAGGGGCGCGAACGTCGCCGGCGCGGCACCGCCGTCGGGCTGCACGCGTCTCGTAGCGTGCGGTGCGCTCGCGCGGCGGCCGCGCCGCCGTGCTACGAAACAGCGGCGATCCGGCCGCAACGCGCGTCCCTACACTCGTCGGATCGCGTCGCGGCGCGCATGGCGCCGCGCCTTCAGGGAGACGAGCATGCTGTTGATCGACGGATTGGGACTGGGCGTCAACTGGCAGCGCTTCCTGTCGGAAACGCTGAACCCGGTCGTCGCACCGCCGCCCCCGCCGCCGCCTCCGCCGAAGAAGGACGATTCGTCGGCCGGCCCCGCGAACCCGGTTGCGACGCCGCCGATTCCGGTCACCGCGACGCCGTCCACCGATCCGTCGAAGCCGACCAACCCCGAAATTGCATCCGCGACCGCGCTGGTCCAGAGCATGGCCGCGCAGTACACGGTGCCGCCGCCCGACATCACGGTCGAGAACGACAGGACGCGCGCGGTGCAGACGGCGATCCAGGACGCGCAGACGCAATACGACAACGCATCGCAATCGCTGCAGGGCGCGCAGAACGTGCTGCGCCTCGTGAACCGCGATCCCGAATCGACGCCCGACGACCGCAAGGCCGCTCAGGACGCCTACGCGAAGGCGCGCACCGCCGCCGACAGCGCGCAGCGCGACCTGAACGTGACGACCGACGCGGGCTACATGATCCTGTACGGCGAACAGGCGAACGCCGACATGCCGGCCGGGATGAAGATCGACGACTCCGGCAAGGTGACCGATCCGGGCGACGCGCAACATGCCGCCGACCAGCAGTTCAAGACGCTGCTGGCCGCGTTTCCCGAGCACGCGAACGATCCGAACTGGGTACCGCAGCAGAGCGACTGCAAGAACCCGCTGCAGATCCGGCTCTTCGACAACTGGCAGACCGCCAGCGCAACGGCCGCCGTCGGTGCGTCGAAGTACTACGCGGACGTCGCGAATTCGAACCTCGCCTATACGCAGTTCCAGTCGTATCTCGCCGATCCGGACTACAAGGACGCGCTCGACTCGGGCGTGAGCCGCCTCAACGATGCGCTTCAGCAGCAGGGATTGCAGGTCACGATGCCCGACGCGCCGGCGTCGCAGGACGCCGCGCAGCAGGCCGTCACGGCGGCGGCGAAGGACGCGAACTATGCCAATGCCGCGGCCGGCGCCGCGAAGGACAGCCTGGCGCTCACGAACGCGCAGCAAACGTACGACTCGGTCAGCGGCAAGGAAGGACCGACGGTGGTCGTGGCGAATGCGGTGTCGGATGCGAAGACCGCGCTCGCCCGCGCGCAGACGGCCGCGAATACGAGCGGCAGCTATCTGCAGATGCTGTCCGCGCAACATCAGGTCGACACGCTGCAGGCCGACTACACGAAGAAGCAGCAGGCCGCCGACGCCTGGCACAAGGCCAACCCGGGCTCGATGCTGAAGGATCCGCAGGTCGACCTCGATGTCGGCGACGCATACGCGAAGCTGTCGCAGGCGCAACAGCAGGCCGGTATCGCGCACGACGGTTTCGTCGCGACCTACGGCGCGACGCTCGCGCAGCAGTACGACGACCAGGCGTCGCAGATCCAGGCGCAGGTCAACGCGCGCTCGATCTTCACGAAGCCGACGACCCAGCCGCCGCTGCTCGCGCCGTCGCTGTCGACCGCAAGCGGCCTGTCTTCCCTGCCCGCATCGTCGCTGTCGACCGCTGCGAGCGCCGCCCCCACCGGCACGCCGACGCTGCCGACGTCGTCACCGTTGCCCGCGCCATCGCTGTCGACCGCGAATGGCGGACTGCCACCGTCGCTCACCGACTCGTCCCCGTTCGTGCTGCCGCAGTCGCCGGCCACGCAGGCCGCGCCGGCGGGCCCGACGCTGCTCGATGCAAAGCGCCTGCAGGTCGTCGCAGGCGCGATCCGCGCGGCCGACAGCCGGCTCGCGAATTCGGTCAACGAGCGCGCAACCCAGGCCGCGCTGTCGCAGGCACGCATCCAGCAGACACAGGCAAAGAGCACGCTCGCATCGGTGCAGAAACAGTACGACGACTGGGCGGCCGCGAATCCGCCGCCCGTGCGCTTCCGCTACGTCGCGGGCGACGACATGATCCCGGCGCCGTCGGCACCTCGGCCGAACCTGTACCAGGACCAGCTCGACAAGGCGAAGGCTGCCGTCACGCAAGCCGACAACACGGTACAGCGCCTGCAGCTGCTGAGCGAGACGTCGCACCAGCAGGTGTTGATGGACCAGTTCGACGCGGGACTCGACGAGCGGCTGCGCTACGCGGCGCCCGATTCGGATGCCGGCAACGACTACAAGAAGGCGCTGCACGACTTCTACGAGGCGCATCGGGGCGAACTGTCGAACTCGCTGCTCGACGCGGCGAGCGCGAGCACGCAGAACGGCAATACGATCGCGTTCGGCAAGCTGACCGACAACGAACAGCGCAACCTGATCGGCGTCGCGCTCGGGATGCAGCCCGACGTGCAGAACACGGCCTCGTCGAGCGATGGTTCGGATCCCGTATCGCCGACGAACGACGACGTCGCGCGCTTCACCGACAAGGACAAGCTGTCGACGATCAACAGCGTGCGCGACACGCTGCTGAAGGTCGGCGGCGGCGCGACCACGCAGGTCAGCGTGCTGCCGATGGTGTATGCGGCGAAGGACGCCGGCATGACGACCAGCGCGATCTTCAAGGTCACCGGCAAGGACGGCACGCAATACGTCGACGAGACGGCGAGCACCTACAACGACATCAACGACTACATCGACAACAACCAGCTGTCGAAGGACGGCACCGTCGACATCGCGACCGGCCACAACGCGGACGGCTCGCTGCAGCTCGTGTCGAAGGCCGCGCATCATGAAAGCGGCTTCGACAGCTTCCTGAACACGCTGACCAGCACCGGCCTGAACATCGGCATGATGGTCGGCGGCATGGCGCTGGAAGGTATCGGCGGGCTGCTCGACGGCACCGGAATCGGCGCGATCGTCGGCGTGCCGCTGAACATCCTCGGTGCGGGGATGATGTACACCGCGATCGGCGCGTCGATGACCAGCGCGGGGCTCGACATCGCGACGCGCATGGAACACGGCCGCAGCATCAATCCGTTCACCGACGCGGGCGCGCGCGCCGACTTCATCAATCTCGTGCCGATGGGCGCCGCCGGCACCGCCAAGCTCGCCGGCAGCAAGCTGTTCACGCGCGCGGTGACGGCGCTCACGCGCACGCCGAAAGTCGCGTCGCTGCTTTCCACCGGCGCGAAGGCCACCGCGATCGTGACCGGCGTCGGCGGCGCGGTCGAGGCGTTCGGCGAGGCCGGCGTCGACTATCTCGCAGGCGACAAGAAAGCCGCCGGCGAGCAGCTCAAGTCCGGGCTCACCAACGTCGCGCTGATGGCCGCGGGCGGCCTCAAGGAACGCGCGGTCACGTCGGCGCGAACCCGCACCGGCCGGCCGGTGCCGATCCGCACGACCGACGGCGAGACCGTCACGGTCGACAGCAGGATGCTCGGCCAGATCCTGAACAAGGGCGACGTGTCGTCGCTCGCCTACGGCCGCACGCGCGCGACGCTCGACGGCGAAGCCGTGAAGGTGTCGCCCGAAGGCATGCTGATGGTCGGCGACAAGATCCTGACCTACGATAACCAGCCGATCCGCGTGCTCGACAAGACATCGAGCAAGCAGATGCCGCCCGGCAAATCGGTGGTGCTCGGCGAAGACGGCACGCTGTCCGTCGTGTCGGCGTCGCCCAAGGAATGGACCAACGGCACGCGCGTCGACGACGTGAAGGGAACCGGCGAGCGCCTGTCGTTCGGCCCGGACGGCGAGATGACCACGACGCCGAACGTCGTCCCGAAGACCCGGCTCGAGCTCCTCGATCACGCCATTGCGCAGACGAGCGAAGCGATCCGGCAGGCGAACGGCGCCGACGCGCAGGCGCCGCGCAGCCTCGCGCAGACGGCCGCCGAAAGCGAAACGGCCAGCACCGCGAGCAACGCCCGCAGCACGCAGCGCGCGAGCCAGGAGGCGCGCGCGTCGACCAGCAGCACGACGAAACCGAGGTCGACCGCACGGCGGCCGCGCGCAGCGACCGGCGCAGCCAGGATGCGCAGGCGCTGCGCACGCGGGCCGCCGAGCTCGACGAACCGGCCGGCGCCGGCACGCGAACGAAGACGGATGGCGCACCGCCGCGCGTCGACGTGAAGGTCGTCGACCTGACGGACGAAGCGCCGGCCGCGCGGCCGGCCACGCGCGATCCGGCCGGCATCGCGGTACCGCGCGGGCCGAGCGCCGAACCGCTGGAGGTCGGCGACCGCACCGTCTATGTCGTGCGCGACCGCACGGCGCAGGACGCGCCCGGTGCACGGCCGTCCCCGTTGCGCCCGCAGGATCTCGACGAACCCGTGATCGTCGTCGCCGGCGAGCATGACGCAGCACTGGCGCCCGAACTCGCGAACCGCTGGCAGAAGCCCGTCTACGCGGCCGCGCCCGACGCGTTCGGCGCCGACGGCCAGCTTCGCGCGGACGCGCGCGTGCTGCGCTTCGATCCCGCGCCGGAAACCGCGGCAGCCGAAACCGGCTTGCCGGGCGCAGGCGCAGCCGACGAAGCGCCACCGGCGTCGCCCCGCCCCGCGGCCGGCGACGACACGGTGATCGTGCTGGCCGGCAAGCGCGGCCCGAACGAACCGGCGATGCCGCGCGCGCCGCGGCGGCCGAAGCCGTCAGCGCGCTCGACGGCATCTTCAGCGCACCGAATCGCGTGCTCGTGCTCGTCAAGCCGGAGCGCCCCGCCACCGTCGAGCGCACGGCGGAACGCGAGACGGACACCGGCAAAACCACCGGCAAGGCGGCCGCCGACACCGCCGACCGGACGGCCGCCCGCGCGAACGCGACCGACGCGCGCCCGGCTGCCGCGAACGACGAGACCGGGCTCGCCGCCGCGCATCCGGAAACGACCGAAACGCCGCCGCCCGACCCTGCCGCGTCGAACCCCGGCTGGATCACGCGGATGCAGATGCGTTTCGGCGGCGCGGCGCTGCCCGAAGCCGCGCAGGCACTCGCGATGCAATCAGGCACGCTCGCGACGCAGTTGCGCATGCTTCAGGACGCCGGCTGGCGCGTGACGCTCGGCAAGCGCGGCGGCGGCAGCCGCATCGATCCGCGCAAGCGCCGCGTGACGATCGACGGCGGCCTCCGGCATCCGGGCAGCATCGCGTACACGCTCGCGCACGAAGCGCGGCATGCAGTCGAGGCGATGGCGGGCGTGCTCAATCTCGACTACGGCAACCGCAGCCGCTTCACGCGCAAGGCGCTCGAAGCCGAAGCGCGCGCGCAGATCAATGCGTTCGAGGCCCGCTACGAGATCCAGCTCGCGGGCGGCGGCGACATCGCCGCGCACGTGCGGCTGCCCGATGCGATCGAGCACGAAGGCGACGCATGGCGCGCGCCGTCGCACGACTACGCAGGCACGGTCGGCCGGCTCGTCGACGCATTCGCCGACGCACCCGTATCGGGCCGCGACGGCGAGACTTACCGCGACTTCTATCACGACGTATGGGCGCGCCAGAAACGCCGCGGCGGCATTCCGCGCCGGATGCCCGCGCCGCAGACGCGCGAATCCGGCGACACGCCGCGCGGCGTGCGCAGCTTCGACGAACGCGTCGCGTGGAGCCGCGCGCATGCCGAGTACGCGTCGCCGTTCGGTGCGCGGTCGGCGCCCACGGTGTCCGAACTGCAGGCGGCCCGCAGCCGCCATTTCACGGTGCTGGAGGACGCCGGCGTGATGATGCTGCACGCCGACACGCTGCCGGACGGCACGCTGCTGACGGGCGGCCGGCCGACCGGCGTGCACGAATACGCGCTCGACCAGGCGCCCGCGTTCATGATCCAGGACGGCTATTCGATCGTGCTGTCCGCGCAGCAGGGTGGCGAAGCCGCCGCCGCGCAGCTCGCGAACCTGTGGCAACGGCCGGTGTACGCACCGCCCGCGCACGCGGTCGGCGCGCATGCCGCACTGCTCGACACCGGCGTGTTCCGCCGCTTCGACCCGGCGCCCGCGGCACCGCACGACCTCGGCCCGCTGACGGCCGACGCCGAAGGCGTGCACGTCGAAGGCCGGCCGGGAGAACGGATCGACGTCGAACGCCACGTCGGCGAGCTGCTCGGCTTCGGCGGCGAGAAAACCGTGTTCGCGCTCGGCGACGACGCCGCGCTCGCGGTATACGACAAGGGGCCCCATACATCGGAAGCCCACCAGCTCGACGCGGCGATCGACGAAAGCATCGCGCTCGACGATCTCGCGTCGTACGGCCTGAAAACCGTGACGATGAGCGGCCCGTTCTCCGCACTCAACCGCGTCGCGGTGCTGTACCGGCCGCTCGGCGTATTCCACAGCTTCAGCTTCGAGACGGGCGCGCTGCCGCACGTGGTGTCGCGCGCGGCGCTCGAACATATCCGGCAGATCCGTGCCGTCGTCGAAAGCACGGGTATCGGCTTCGACCTGCAGGGCCTGTTCACGCGCAACGGCGATTTCCTGCTGAGCGACCCCGGTTCGATCGGCATGGAGGCGGGCGAGCACTTCACGGCAATGCAGCGCCTCGCGCTGATCGAGCGCGCGCTGACGAGCGGCCTCGAACGCGGCAAGATCGAGCTCGCGCATCCGCAACTCGCGGAAACGCCGGCGCCCGGCGCGTTCGTGCAGAAGCCTTCGATCATCACACGCGTGCGGATGCGCTTCGGCGGCGCGCCGCTGCCGAAGGAAGCCTATCGCCTGATCGATGCATCGGGCCTGCTGTCGCAGCAGATGCGGCTCGTTCGCGACGCGGGCTGGAAAGTCGTGCGCGGCACCCCGGGCGAAGGCAGCAAGATCGACACGCAGCGACGCCGCATCACGATCGACGGCAACCTGCGCTCGACCGGCTCGATGGTCTACGTGCTCGCGCACGAAGCCGGTCATGCCGCCGAAGCCGTGACCGGCACGCTCGGGTTGGACTACGGGTCGACGCAGCGCTACGTGCGCTCCGCGCTGCTGGCGGAAGCCCGCGCGCAGGCGAACGCGTTCGCGATCCGCGACGAGATTCGCACGAACGCCGGCGTCGACATCGGCCGCTACGTCGCGCTGCCCGATGCGATCGCCAACGAATACGGCCGCGCGCGGCCCGGCGATGCCGAGTCGATCGCACGCCTCGCCGACGCGTTCGAACACGCGCCGACCTCGCTCGGCGGCATCAGCTACGGCGAGTTGTACCGCCGGCAGGCGCAGGCCGCGCAATCGGGCCGGGCGACGCTGGCCGCACCCGAGCACGACGCGGCCGCCGCGCTCGCGGCCGAAACGGCGTGGTCGCGTGCGCGTCCCGTCAAGGCCTCGCCGTTCGACGGGCGCGGCGTGACCGGCGTGGACGACCTGCGCCTGCTGCATTCGGACGGGCTGTCGTACGACCGCGAAGCCGGCATCGTGATCGTGCGCGGCACGACCGACGCGCAGGGCCGCCTCGTCGACGCCGACGGCCGCCCGTGGTCGCCGGTCGAGTTCACGCTCGCGCACCGCTCCGTGTTCGGCTTTCCCGGCGCGGCGATCATCCTCGCCGCGCGCAACGGCCGCGACGCGGGCGCATGGCTCGCGAACGTGTGGCAGCGGCCCGTGCACGTGCCGCCGACGATTGCCGTCGGCTTCGGCGCCGAAGCCGCGCTGAGCCCCACGCGCGCGTGGCTGCGATTCGACCCGGCGCCGCACACGCGCCCCGATCTCGGCCCGCTCGCGGTGGACGGCAACGGCGTCCACGCGAGCGGCGACCCCACCGCACGTCTGCCCGTCGAGCGCGTCATGGGCGCGGCGACCGGCGCCGGCATCGAAAAGACCGTGTTCGAACTCGGCCGCCGCAATGCGATCGGGATCTACCTCGGCACCGACAACCGCGCGATCCTCAACCATATCGACGCGATCCGGCACGAGCAGGAAGGCCTCGCCGCACTGCGTGCGTACGGGCTGAAGACGCTCACGCTCGGCGGCCCGTTCGCCGCCTTCGACCGCGTGGCCGTGATGTACGAGCCGTTCGCGTCGCTCAGCAGCCACGACGTGACCGCCGGCGTGCTGCCGGAGCGCGTCACGCACGACGCATTCGCGCAGCTCGATCGCGCGAGCGAGATCACCGAGCGGCACGGCCTCTATTACGATTTCGAAGGCGTGTTCGACGCCCAGGGCGACTTCTACCTGAGCGACCCGTCGTCGCTCGACGTCGGTGCGCCGCGGCTGAACGTCGACGGCATCGTGCGCGACATCCGCGCGCTGCGCGTCGTGCTCGAGGACGGCATCGCGCGCGGGGCGATCGAGCTCGCGCATCCGGAAATCACCGAACATCTGCCGCCCGATGCGTTCGCGCAAAAGCCGTCCGTCATCACGCGGATCCGGATGCGCTTCGGCGGCGCGCCGCTGCCGAAGGAAGCCTACGCACTCGTCGACCGCTCGACCCTGCTCAGCGGGCAGGTCGCGCAAGCGCACGCGGCCGGCTGGAAAGTCGTGCTCGGCCGCCCCGGACGCGGCAGCCGCATCGACACCGCGAAACAACGGATCGTGCTCGACGGGCGGTTGCGCGGCACCGGCACGCTCGTCTATGCGCTCGCGCATGAAGCGCAGCATGCGGTCGAGGCGATCACCGGCCAGTTGGCGCTCGACCACACGTCGCCGGAAGCGTGGACCGACAGCGCGCTGATGGCCGAGGCGCGCGCGCAGGCGAACGCGTTCGCGGTGCGCCGCGAACTTGCCGGCGACACGGGCATCGATATCGCGAAGGACGCCCACCTGCCCGACGCGATCGCGCGCGAGGCCGATCACGTGATGCCCGGTGACGCGGCCGGGCTGCGCCGGCTTGCGGCCGCGTTCGGCGACGCCGCGCCGTCGGTGCCCGGCCATGCCACCTATCGGGACTACTACACGAGCCAGGCGGCCCGCATGCGGGCCGGCGGCGTGCCGCGCGAGATGCCCGCCCCCGCCCCGCTGTCGCGGCGGCGCGCAACCGCGCCCGCGCATGCGTCGGGACCGGCCGTCAAGCGCGGGCAGCGTGCGCTCGACCAGCTCGCCACGCACGGCAAGCGCGACCTCGTCCGCATCGACGGCGACCAGCTCGCCAGTGTCGACGACATGAAGGCGGCGTTCGGCAACGACGCCCATGTGCTGATCGCACCGCACATCGACCGGCCGGCCGACCGGGTCGACGCACGACATCCGCAGCCCGAGTTCATCGCGAGCCTGCGCACGAGCGCCAACGGCAAGTTCATCGACAAGAAGCCGGCATCGGACGAGATCGATCCGAAGGTCGCGCAGGATGCGTTCCTGCCGCTCAAGTCGAAAGGCGACGCCAGCCGCAAGAACTACGACTACTACCTGTCGCCCGTCCCGCTCGACGCGTTGCTGTCGTTTGGCGGCGCCGCGCGCATCGAGGCGTACTTCGGCGAGCTGCGCCAGTGGGACGTCGAACCGTCGGCCACGGGCGCCGCCGACAACGTCGTCGCCACCGTGAAGCAGCTCGACGATGCGCCCCGCTTCCAGCGGCCGAAGCAGGCGGAAAAATACGCGCGCAAGCATCCCGGCGCGCAAACGACGCTCTACGCGATCGATCGCAAGTCCGGCAAGGTGCTCGGGTACGCGACACTCGATGCCGAGCAGAAATGGACGTACGTGGAAACCACGTCGCTGGGCGACGCGACGATCGCCGAGCGCGAGCTCGCCGACGCGTTCCGGCGACGCTCGCGCCTGTTGCCCGACGGGCGCCGAGGCGTGCGCTTCGTCGTGGCTGACGTCGCGCACGACGTCGTCGACAGTTACGGCGGCTTCGCACCGGCCAAAATGCGCCGCGCGCTCGACGACCGGAAGACCCCGCTGTCGAAGCCCGATGCCTACGTCCAGCGCGTGCTCGGGCGGGTGCGCCCGTCGCTGCGCCAAAAGAACCTGGAAGCGGCCGATGCCGGCACGCCGAACCTGCTGCCGCCAACGCCGGACACCGCGCTCGACTTCAACGCGCAGCACGCGCCGCAGCTGTTGCGCGCGATCGAGATGGGCGAGATACCCGAGGGCCACTTCGTGTACGTGTTCGACCACGAAGGGAGCGTCACCGACGCGCTGCGCGGCACGCTCACCGGCCTCATCGCAGTGGAGGACGGCACGATCCGCTGGTATGACACCCTCGCCGAGTACCGCGACGGCAACAACGAAGGCCTGCCGCTGGATCGGGCGACGATCGGCCGCGGGCCGTTCGGCGGCAACCAGCATTTCCTGCTGTCCTCGCTCGCCCCCGATGCGTTCGTGCCGCGCGCCGCCGCGCTGAAGGAGGCCGCGCTGCAGGCCGAGGAGGCAGCGCGGCAAGCCGCGGCGGCCGTGCCGCGCCCGCCGCACCGCCCGCCGCGGGCAAACGCAACGCGGGCGGCCGGCCCGGCAAACCCGGCCGCAAGGCCGCGCGCGGCAAACCGCAAGCGAAGCAACCGGCCGTTCAGCCGGCAAAGCCGCCGGCCGTACCCGCCGCGAAGCCGATCGCGCTCGAACCGTACCAGCCGGCCTTCGTGTCGAGCACGATCGTCGAATCGGTCACGCGCTACGGCAAGGCGAAGGTCGCCGATTTCGCGTCGACGCTCGAACGCGTCAAGGAATGGGGCAAGCGCGACCAGGGCAAGCATGACGGCAACGGCTTGACGCTCAGCGACGAGCCGCGGGCCATCATGGCCGACGCCACGCTGTGGAAGAAGATCTTCAAGACGCTGGACATGTGGCGCGAGGCTTCGAGCCTGCATCCGCACGGCGCCGTCGCCAATCCGGGCGGCGGCCGCAACAGGCTGGTGCGCCGTTCGCAGCAGTTCGTGATCGACCACGGCGCCGCGCGAACCGCCGACCGGAAGCTGATCGACGCGTACGCCGAACTGCCGCCCGACATCCGCGACCGGCTCGTCCCGATGTCGCGCTCGTTCTCGCTGCGCGACGATCCCGAGGCGATGCGGCAGTACCTCGAGCAGTACGGCGGCGTGCTCCCGGCCGTCGCGCTCCAGGTCGATCCGTATTCGCAGGCTGCCGCCGTCGGCGGCAAGCAGGACCCGGGGCTGATCCAGCGCGCCAGGAAGTTCGGCGACCCGACGGGCGCCCGCTACGACGACGATACGGCGACGATCACGCGCACGGATCCCGACGGCACGCAGCACACGCTCGAACTCGACGACCTCGCCCACCTGCACAAGTGGCTCACGGCGGCATCGAAATACGGCTTCCTGCTGCGGCTCGAGGCCGCGCCGTCGCGGCCGCTCGTGTCGCGCGAAGACGGTCACGCGATGGCCGGCACGAACAACGGGTACGCCGAAATCCGGCGCATCGCCGAATCGCTGGAAACGTGGGCGAAGCAGCACGAGGGCGAGAAGGCGCCGCTCGTGATGCTGACCTTCCACGGCGCCGATGCCGTGCTCGAGCCGGTGCCGGGCGAAGGCCACGTGCAGTTGCTGGACGCCATCCTCAGCCGGAAACAGCTCGACTGGGTTCATGTCGGCCTGTCCTGGGGCACGCACGGCGACGACTTCATCGCGAATGCGGATCTGACGCGCGCGCTGGCGGCGAAGCTCGTCGACTACAAGCTGAACGCAGCCGGAAAGTTCGCGAGACTGCACGGCGGCGATGCACTGACGCGCGTCTACGAACCGGTCAGCGCCGAAGACTTCGCGAATCAGCAGCGCATCCTGTTCACGGAGGTCGAGCGCATCGCGAAAACGCAAGGCATGACGGACGGCGAGATCGCCGCATTGCGCGACGAACTGTACGAGCACAACACTTCGACGCTGCTGAACCAGGCACGCCGCGCAACGAACGAGTACGGCCAGAGCATGTGGCGGCGCATCGGCGACGACGACGTCGGCAAACTCGAAAAGAAGGCGCGCGAGATCGGCCGCGACTGGCTCAAACGCCATCGCGCCGCCACGCCCGCGCGGCCGAAGCTGGCGCCGCAGCCGGCCTCCGACAGCCGCCTGCACTGGAAGAAGGTCACCGGCCGGCCGGCGCTGCAACACGACGGCTCGCATCCGATCGGCGCCAACCGCAAGGCCATCGCCCAGCCCGATGCGCCCGCCGCCGCCAACGCGACGATGGACGAGGCGGCCGCGCACCTCAATGCGCTGCGCGTGCACCGGCCGTCGAAAGAACCGTCCGACCGGTGGAAGACGGGCATCACGAGCGGGATCGTCCTCGGCGCGTCGAGCCTGATCGGCCTCGACGCCGCGTTCCACTGGATCAAGCCGACCGTCATGAGCAATATGTCGTCGTCGTTCCTGCTCGCGTCGCGTCTCGGGCGCGTGTTCCAGGTGATGCACCAGGGCGCCATCCGCAGCCTGCAGTCGGGCGACCCGAAAGCCGCGGTCGCGGCACTCTCGCATCTCGAGACGACGCTCGTGCGGCAATTCGGCTCCCAGACGCACGAATACGGCGAACACCGGACGATCCAGCTCGACGCCGCGGTACGCGATGCGCAGGCGATGGCGAGGCAATACGTCCGGCAATACCGGCGCGGGACGATGAGCTTCGAGGACGCCAAGGCCAACATCACCGCGCTCGCCGACGACGTGCTCACGCAGATGCAGGGGTTCGTCGGCGGCACGTCGTTGCAGCAGCTTCACGCGGGCAATCCGCGCAGCCTGCTGGGCATCGCCGGACGCGCGGGCACGGCCGTCGCGTCGGTCGCCACCGTCACGAGCGGCATCGGCAAGATCGCTGGCGCACACGACTGGTTCGGCCTGGCGCTGGGCACGACCGGTGTCGCCAGCGGCGCGCTCGGCGCCGCATACGCGGGCGCGTCGTTCCTGATCGTGTCGCGGCGCGTGAACGCGGACAAGCGCAGCCGCGTCGTGCGCGTGCTCGATTCGGCGGGCGACTTCGCGTCGGTCGCGCTCGGCGGGCTGTCCACCGCGTCGCAATGGAACCAGGGGGAATACGATCTCGCGGTCGCGACCGCGACGTCGACCGCACTGCTGCTCGCCGGCCGGCTCAATACGCACTTCCCGAACGCCACGCCGTTCGTCAAGAAGATCCCGACCGCGGTCGTCATGATTCCGGTCGCCGCGTTCGGCTACAAGTTCATCATCGGCGTCGCGCCGATGATCGGCGGCCTGTTCAACTGGATCTTCGGCGGCGGCTCGCCGTCTCAGTCGAATCTCGCGCCAGGCGCGTTGCCGGGTGCCACGCCATCTGCGTCGCCGAGCGCCACACCATCCGCCACACCATCCGCCACATCGTCCGCCACACCGTCGCCCACGACGAGCACGACGGCGCCGCAACCGTCGCAAGGCACGCCGTCGAGCCAGCCGGCGCCATCGAACTCGCCGCAGCCGTACATCGTCGTCGCCGGCGATTCGCTGTGGGTGATCGCGGACCAGCATCGCCAGTCGCTGCTCGACGCCGCACAGGTATCGCGCGCCGACCAGCAGACGATGACGCGCGGCGAGCAGGACGCGCGCGCGCTGAACGAGATCCTGCAGCTCAATCCGTCGGCCGCGCGCGATCCGGGCCGTCTCGCGATCGGCACGCCGCTGAACGTCGGCTGACGGCCGGGTCCGACCGCGGATGGCCGGAACGCCGGCCGTCCGCCGCGGCGCCGCGTCACCCCGCGCGCTGATGTTCCAGCCATGCCTGGAACATCAGCACCGTCCACAGCTGGTGCTGCCAGTTCATCCGGCCGGTCTGGTGCTGCCGCCACAGGCGGTCGACCGCCGCCGCGTCGAAAAAGCCCTCCTCGCGCAGCCGCGACGGCCGCAGCAGCGCCTCCGCCCAGTCGCGCAGCGCGCCGCGCAGCCAGTGATCGACGGGCGCGCAGAAGCCCTGCTTCGGCCGGTCGATCAGCGCGGACGGCACGTACCGGTCGAGCAGCCGGCGCAGCAGCACCTTCGACTGCCCTTCCGGCAAGCGCACCGCTGCCGGCACGCGCCACGCGAATTCGACGACGTGATGATCGAGGAACGGCATGCGCGTTTCGAGGCTGACGGCCATCGCCGCCCGATCGACCTTCGCGAGGATGTCGGTCGGCAGGTAGGTGAGCGTATCGATCGCCATCGCCTGCTCGGCGAAGCTCAGATGCTCGGGCCACGCGGAGACCGTGTCGAGCGGCGTCGGCGGCTCATGCCCCGACAGCGCGAGCCGTTCCGGATGATGCACCGACGACATCAGCAGCCGGTACAGCCCGATGCGGCTCTCGGCCGTCATCACGTGGCCGAGCTTGTGCAGGCGGTCGCCGATGCGCGTCGCCGATTCGCGCGCCTCCACGCTGCCCCACGCCCCCTGTGCGACGGCCGCGAGCTGGTCGGCGTGATCGGGCCGCAACGCATGCAGCGCGGCGGCGATCCGCGCGCGCACCGCCGCCGGCACGCGATGCAGCTTGCGCCACAGGCGCGGGGTCAGGAAGTAGCGCGTATAGCCGCCGAACAGCTCGTCGCCGCCGTCGCCGGACAGGCTCACCTTCACGTGCCGGCGCGTCAGCTCCGACACGAGGAAGGTCGGAATCTGCGAGGCGTCGGAGAACGGCTCGTCATAGATCGACGGCAGCTTCGGCACGACGCCGAGCGCATGGTCGGCCGTCACGTAGAGTTCGGTATGGCGCGTGCCGAGATGCCGCGCGACCGCCTTCGCGTAACCGGCTTCGTCGTAGCCGGCTTCATGGAAGCCGATCGTAAACGTGTCGACCGGCGTGGCCGATTGCGCCTGCATCAGCGCGACGATCGTCGACGAATCGATGCCGCCCGACAGGAAGGCGCCGAGCGGCACGTCGGCTTCCATCTGCCGCGCAACGGCCTGGCGCAGGATCGTGTCGAGCTGGCCGACCGCTTCGTCGGCGCTGCCCTCGAACGGCTCCGCGCGGCCCGCCTCGATGGCCTGCTCGAGCGTCCAGTACGCACGCAGGCGCGGCGTATCGCGCGCATGCTCGAACTGGATGAAGGTGCCCGGCGGCAGCTTGTGGATGCCGCGATAGATCGTGTACGGCGCGGGCACGCTCGACTGGCGCAGGTACAGGCACAGCGCGTCGCGATCGATCGTGCCGTCGAAGCCCGGATAGCCGCGCAGCGCCTTGAGTTCGGACGCGAATACCAGCGCGTCGCCGATCCGGCCGTAATAGAGCGGCTTCTCGCCGATCCGGTCGCGCGCGAGCGTCAGCACCCGCGACGCGCGGTTCCACAGCGCGAACGCGAACATGCCGGTCGCGCGCCGCAGCGTCGCCTCGACACCCCACGCGACGATCGCCGCGATCAGCACCTCGCTGTCGGAGTGGCCACGCCACGCCGGGGCGCGCCCTGCACGCTCGAGTTCCGCGCGCAGTTCGCGATGGTTGTAGATTTCGCCGTTGAAGACCAAGACGTAGCGACCGCACGCGGATGCCATCGGCTGTCGGCCGTGCACCGACAGGTCGACGATCGCGAGCCGCCGGTGGCCGAGCGCGATGCCGGCCTCCGGGTCGACCCAGATCCCCTGCCCATCCGGCCCGCGATGCGCGAGGCTTGCCGTCATCCGCGCGAGCGTGCCGCGCGCTGTCTCCTCATCGAAGGCGACGCTATTCAGAAAGCCGTCGATTCCGCACATTTGATTTGTCCGCCCCTGTTGACCATTTTCATCACGCGTGGCGCAACCTCGCGGCCCGCCGCCCGCCGTGACGGTCGAGCCATATTACGAAGAAATAAATCAGCAATAATTCACTGGTGAACTTCTCCACCAGCCGGAAAAAAATAACGTCAAGCACTGCGCATGCATGACCATTCACGGGGCCATATCGAATCGGAACGCATGGCCACGCACGTGCGCGGAACGAAAAAAGGGGTCATACGGAAGCGGCGGCCGTCGCATGCGTCATCCCGCACCGGTCGCCCATTTCAGCAACTGCGCGACCTCGCGGAAATGTTGCGGCTGGATCGTGCCGTTCTCGGGCGTCGTCTCGTACAGCGCCTGCGCGAGGCCGACGTTCGCGAGCGTCGGGCGCAGTTCGTCGCGCGCGGCACGCACGATCCGCTCGGCCGCGTCGCCCTCGCCGCGCGCGAGCACCCAAGGCAGCGTGCCGATCCCGCCGTAATACAGCGCGACCGCGACGCGCGGCGAGTAGACGACCACCGACGCGTAGCCGATCCGGTCGGACAGCGACGCGAACTGCACTTCGCGCGCGAGCTGCCGGCGCTTCGCCTCGATGTGCGGATCGCCTTCGTCTTCCTTGTGCTCGCGCCGCACTTCGTCGATCGACATTTTCATCTTCTGATTGAATTCGTGCCGCTGGTGCATGATGTCGATCAATGCCATCACGATGTAGATCAGCGCGGCCCAGCCGAACAGCAGCATCAGCAGCTTCACGATCAGCGCGAGGATCGAGATCGGCCGCGTGAAGCCCGACTGCACGGACGGGTCGAGCGACTCGACGATCAGCCAGCCGAGCGTCGCGACGAGCAGCGCCGTCTTCAGCAGCATCTTCGCGAGATTGACGAGGTTGCGCAGCGACCACAGGTTCTTCATCCCCTCGGCCGGGTTGAGCCTCGACAGCTGCGGCACGAGGCGGCTCCACGCCATCACGCCGCCAACCTGCACGAAGCCCGCCAGCAAGCCCGCGAGCAGCCCGGCCGCGACGATCTGCGCGGACAGCGTCGCCCACTCGCGCGCGGCGCCGTCGATCAGCACCGCGATCCGCGCGGACGGGTCGGCCGCGCCGACCGCATCGAACACGAGCCGGAACAGCGCCTGCAGCCGCGCGAACAGTGCGCCGATGCCCACCGCGAGCGCGACGCACACGCCGACGAAGAACGCGGACGAAATCGTCTCCGCGCTCTTCGGCACATCGCCTTTCTCGCGTGCCTCGCGCAAGCGCTTCGCGGTCGGCTTCTGGTCCTTTTCGGCCATCGCGGCTCCGTTGCGCTCACGCGCCGCCGTGCGCGGCGAACAGCGCGCGCAGCAACGCCATCAGCCCGCTGTCGGGGCTCAGCAGCGCATGCAGCGACGCGTACACCACCGGCAGGAACAGCACCATCATCAGCAGCGCGAGCGCGCTCTTCAGCGGCTGCGAGAACACGAAGATGTTGAGCTGCGGCACCGCGCGCCCGACCAGGCCGATACCGAGCTCGACGAGCACCAGCACGATCGTCACCGGCGCGGCGAGCTTCACCATCCATTCGAAGATCGTGTCGGTCTGGCGCACGACGAAGGTCTGCAGCATCGACGAGAAATCGGGGCCGAGCGAGCCGATCGGCCACCACGCATACGACTGCGCGAACAGCTGCACGAGCACCTGCAGCCCGCCCGCGGTGACGAACAGCGCGATCGCGACGAAATTCAGGAATCCCGACGTCGGGCCGCCCTCATGCCCGCCCATCGGATCGAAGAACGCGGCGCTGCCGCTGCCGGTCTGGAAATCGATCAGGTAGCCGACGCCCTGGATCGCGAACAGCACCGCGCTGAACGCGCCCGCGAGCAACATGCCGACCATCGCCTCCTTTGCAACGAGCAGGCACCACATCAGGAACGGCAGCGCGGCCACCTGCGCGGCGTCGATCGCCGGCGCGACGAACGCGGCGATCACGACGGCGACGCCGTTGCGCACGAGCCCCGTGACGATCTGCTCGTTGAATACCGGCACGACGAACATGATCGGCAGCAGGCGCGGCATCACGTAGAGCAGCGGCCGCAGCATGCCCGCGACGTCGTTGAAGCCCGAGGCCGGGTCTAGCATCGGCGCTCCACGGCGGCGGGCAATGCGGCGTCGTGGGGCTCGTCGCCATCGGCGGCGGCCGCTTCGTCCTGGTCGGCCGCATCAGCCTGCCCATCGGCCTGCGCATCTGCCGGCGCCGCGGTCATCGCCGCGTCGAATGCGGCGGCGGCTTCGGGCGGCACCTGTCCGTGGCCGGCAACGTCGGCGGCCGCAGCCGCCCGGGCGCCCGCCGTCGCGAAGCGCCGCACCGCATAGCCGTCCGCGACTTCGTCGGCATCGCGCTCGACCCGCGCGGCGCGCGCATGCAGCGCCTTCTCGCCGGCCTTCCCGAGCTTGTCCTCGGCGGCCTGCGCCTTGCGCGCGGCGCGCTGCAGGTCGGCCAGCGTCGCCTCGTGGCCGCGATGCACGTGCGCGGCCTCGTTCACCGATGCGTTCGCGGTGCCGATATGCCGGTCGAAGGTGCGCGTGTCGGCTGCTGCGTTCTGCAACGCGCGCGCCTCGCGCACGTCGTCGGCGAGGCGCGTCTGGATCGCCGCCTTTGCCGCGACCTGCTGCGCGAGCTGCGCCTGCGCGGCCGCCAGCGCGCGGCGGCTCTGCGCGGCGATGCCCTGCTGGCGCGCGGCCGCGACGCGTGCGATCTGGCTGCGCATCTCGCGCACGCGCTTCAGGCGCGCGAGCGTCGCGAGCACGAGGCGATCGTCGGCTTCAGACATGATCGTTCGCCAGCTTCGTCAGCTTCGCGAGCAGCGTGTCGAAGCGCACGTCCTCGTCCGACGCCTGCGCGCAGAACGCACCGATCGCGTCGCGCGCGCGCAGCGCGAGATCGCCGAGCCGGTCGCTGCCTTCGCGATATTCGCCGATCTGCACGAGCAACTCGATCTCCTGGTACTTCGCAATCAGCTCGCGCACGCGCGCGGCCGCCTGCTGGTGTGCGCGACTCGCGACGAGCGGCATCACGCGCGACAGGCTCGCGAGCACGTCGATCGCCGGATAGCGGTTCGCGAGCGCGATCTTGCGCGACAGCACGATATGGCCGTCGAGGATCGAGCGCACTTCCTCGGCGATCGGGTCCGATTCCTCGTCGCCTTCGACGAGCACCGTGTAGAGCGCGGTGATCGATCCGCGTGCGCCCTGCCCCGCGCGCTCGAGCAGGCGCGGCAGCACCGCGAACGTCGACGGCGGGAAGCTGCGCCGCGTCGGCGGCTCGCCGCTCGCGAGGCCGACCTCGCGCTGCGCGCGGGCGAAGCGCGTGAGCGAATCGACCAGCAGCAGCACGCGCTTGCCCGCATCGCGGAAATGTTCGGCGATCGCGGTGGCGACCAGCGCGGATTTCACGCGCTCCATCGCCGGGCGATCGGATGTCGACACGACGACGATCGAACGCGCGCGCACCTCCGGCGACAGGCTGTGCTCGATGAATTCGCGCACCTCGCGGCCGCGTTCGCCGACCAGCGCGATCACGTTCACGTCGGCCTGCGCGCCGCGCGCGATCATGCCGAGCAGCGTACTCTTGCCGACGCCGGACGGCGCAAAGATGCCGACGCGCTGCCCGATGCCGAGCGTCATCAGGCCGTCGATCATGCGCACGCCGGTCGGAAACGGTGTGTCGATCATCTTGCGCGCGAGCGGATTCGGCGGGTCCTGCTGCGTCGACACCCACGCGGCGCCCGTCACCGGCCCGCGATCGTCGAGCGGCCGGCCGAGCCCGTCGAGCACGCGGCCGAACAGCCCCTCTCCCACCGGAAACACATGCTCGCGCCCGGACGGCACGACGGTCGTCTCGGGCGACAGGCCCGCCACGTCGCCGAGCGGCGTGAGCAACGTCGTCTGCCGCGAGAAGCCGACCACCTCGGCAAGCAGCGTCGGCTGGTTCGGCGTGCGCAGCTCGCAGATTTCGCCGAGCCGCGCGCGGATGCCGGTCGCATTCAGGATCTGCCCGACCGCGTGATTGACGCGGCCCTGCACCGACACCGGCGAGAAGAACGCGAGGCCCGCATCGAGTTCGCCGACGAGGCGGCCGCGATCGAACGGCGCGGCATCGTCGCCGAACGGCTGCGGATCGTCGAGCGGCGCGCTCATCGCGCGGCCCCTTTAAGCGCATCGCGGCGGATCGCCTGGCGCAATGCGTCGATCTGCAGGTCGAGGCTCGCGTCGATGCGCCCGGACGGCGTCTCGACCGTGCACGCGTGGCGTTCGAGCTGCGCGTCCTCGACGATGCGGATCTTCTGCCGGTTCGACTGTCCGGCGAATGCGCCGTCGAGCGCATCGCGCATTTCGTCCTTGCGGCCGGGCGCGATCCGCACGATCAGGAACGCCTCGTCGCGCACGAGCGGCGCGATCCGCGCGAGCGCGGCCTCGTACAGCGTCTTCGTGCTCATCTCGCCGACGATCGCGCGCACGGCCTTCACGACGATATCGGCCATCGCATCCTTCATCGTCTCCATCGTGCGCGCGGCGGCGAGCGCCTGCGTATAGGCCTGCGCGGCCTGCTCGCGCTGCGCGCGGCGCATCCCTTCGTCGTAGCCGGCCGCCTGGCGCTTGTCGAATTCGCGCTGCGCGTCGGCGACGATGCGCGCCGCCTCGTCGCGCGCGGTGGCGATCACCGCGGACGCATCGAGCAGCGCGGCGTATTCGCGCTCCTTGAGCACTTTGCGCTCCGACAGGAGTTGCAGGTTGTCGCTCGTGATCAGAAAAGCCAGTCCCATGACGCAAGCCTCTCGGGAATCAGAAACAGGAACATCAGCTCACCGAACTGGTCGCGCTGCGCGCGGTTCAGCCAGTACGGCGCTTCGTCGTCGATCGCGCGATGAAATTTCAGGCGCGTGCGCCGCGCGACCGCGTCACCCGCCACGCCGATGAAATCCGCCAGCAGCCGCCCGCCGCGCGCGCGAATCACGGCAGGCAACGCGGCGGGATCGGCGCGCCACGGCTCCAGCGTATCGGCGAGCGCGCCGAATTCCGGCGCGCGTTCGAGTGCGAGTTCGAGTGCGTCGGCGCCGAGCTTCGCCGCCACTTCGGCGCGGATGCGCCGCGCGGCCAGCGCGTCGCGCAGCCACGCGCGATGCAGCAGCAGCCCCGCATACGCGGCCAGTTGCTCGAGCGCCGCGCCCGGCAGCAGCGCGAGCCGCGCGCACGGGTTCGCCACGTCGAAGTCGTGCCGGTCGGCCACGCCGTTCAACGCGAGCAGGTGCCGCGCGAGCAGCTTGCGGCCGGCCGCGCCGAACGCATCCGGCGAACGGTAGCGCGCGGGCCAGTCGGCCGGCACGCGCGTCACGTGCAGATAGCGGTCGGGCCGCAGGTTGAAGTCGCAGACGAGCGCATGAAACGCGGCGCGGCGTGCCGCGGGCGGCGGCCCGAGCGGCTGCAGCCACGGCAGCAGCGCCGCATCGGATGCGGCAGGCCCGTCGCCCGGCGGCAGCGCATGCGGCTCGCTCATGCGCCGTCGCGCGCGCCGTCCGGCGTGCGCAGGCCGCCGGCCCCGGTCGCCGCGTGCCCCGCGCGCGGTGCGCCGAGCAGGCCCGCGAGCCGTGCGCCGAACATCCCGCGCCGCGCCGCCGACAGCGCGATCACCGCGCAGGTCAGCAGGATCAACGCGAACACGAGCCAGCCGAGCGGCGAGCGCAGGCGCACGATGTCGGTCATCGCGCTGCCGATGCCGTCCACCCGCGCCGCGCGCGCGGCGGCCGGCTGCAGGAACAGCGACACGTTGTCGTACTGCAGCCCTTCGATGCTGTGCGCGACCAGATCCTTGACCATCGGCGCCATCGCGCGCAGGTCGACGCCGGGCCGGTAGCGGATATACACGGCCGCGGACGACGGCTTGATCTTGTCCGCAAGCGGATCGTTCTCCGGAATCACGACCTGCACGCGTGCGACGACCACGCCCTCGATGTCCTGCAGCGTGCGCGACAGGTCCTGCGACACGCCGTACAGGTAGCGCACGCGTTCCTCGGCCGGCGTCGACACGAGGCCCTGCTTCTGGAACAGCTCGCCGAGGCTCGCGTAGCTCGGCTTCGGCAGCCCGTTCGCCTGCAGCACCGTGAGCGCCGACTGCATGTCGCCGTCCGCGACGCTGACGAGCCACGCGTTGCGGTCCGACGTGTCGCGCGCGTCGTTGTCCTTCGACGCGCTGATGCCCGCGTCGCCGAGCACCGCGACCATCTGGTTCGCATCGCGCTCCGACAGGCCCGAGTACAGCTCCTTCTGGCACCCGGCCAGCAGCACGAGCAGCCCCGCGAGCAGCGCGCGCGCCGCCCGGCTGCGCCACGCATGTGCGCGCGGCGTCGAATCGATCGTCGTCATCGTTGTTCCGCTTCCGTGTGAGCGCGGCCTTGTGCGGCACGCGCGCACGCCATCACTCCTGCGTCTTCAGCACCGTGTGCGTGAAGCCGTTCGCCGCCTGCGCGACCGACAGGCTCAACTGGTATTCCGAAATCGTGGTGGTCGCCGTCCACTGAAAATCCATCGCCTTCACCATCGTCATCATCGGATCGCTGCGGCTGTCGGCCATCGACGTCAGCATCTCGCTGCGATGCTTGTCGATGTTCGCGTACCGCGCGTCGAGATCGTTGCCGTAGGTGCGCAACCGCTCGACGAGCGACGACTGGTTCGCCTGCGCCGGTGTCATCTGCACGGCCGGCGCCGCATCCGCCGGTGCGCGCGACATCGCGACGCCCGACGAAGACGGCGGCGCGGCCGGCGATGCGCCCGGCTGCATCAGCGCATCGAACTGGCGCACCTGCGCCGGATCGGACGTCGAGCCCGTCTGCTGCGCGGCTCCCGCGAGCGCGGCCGCGCCCGGCGGCGCCGCGCCTACGCCTGTCACTGACATGTTCATGCCCTCCTCGAGAAGCGGACGCCGGGCCGGATGATCGGTCGGGCCGGCCCGGAACGGGCCGGCCGGCACGCGCATGGCCGCCGCCGGACGCCATTCGCGGGCGGGCCCGGCACGCGACGTCGCGCGGCGCGGCCGGCGGCCGGCGTCATGCGCGGCCGGCCGAGCTCAGGTGTTGCGCGACCTGGGCGTTCGCCGTCCCCTCCTGCGCGGTCACGGCGTTGCTGGTTTCGAACGTCGCGGTCGACTGCTGGACCTGGAAGTTGATCTTCGTCAGTTCGAGCTGCGTCTTGGTCAGGTCGTCCGCCTGTTGCTGGACCTGGTTCGTGTTGGTTGCACCACCTGCTGCCTGCGTACCCATGTTGCGCTCCTTTACGTGAACTGCATCCACCGGCGACGAGAGCCCCATGCTCCGCCGTCGACGTGAGGCGCCGCAAGTTCGCGACGCCCCGCGTACTGCGCGCACCGCGCGCCGCGCGATGCGCATGACCTGTCGCGGCGCTAGTGCGCCGCGTCCTTCGATGCGCGTGCCGCCGCGGCATCGGCCGCCGCGGCACCGGCCGCCGAACCATCCGTCAACTGCGTCGGCACCGGCTGCGCGATCCCGGCCGCCGCACCGCTCGCGAGCGGCGCCACGGGCGGTGCCGGCACCGGCTCGGGCGCCTTCGCCTGCGGCCCGCCGAGCGGCATCGTGATGTGCTGGCCGTTGCGCTCGAACACGACTTCGTCCGGGCCGATCGACACGACCGTCGCGCCTTCCTTCAGCCGCGCACCTTCGAAATAGCGGCTGCCGTCGGCCGTCTCGATGTAGCGCTGGTCGCCGTCTCCGGCAAACACGGTCGTGATCTCCGGAATCCCGGCCGTCCCGCCCAGCGTCGTCGCCGTGCGCGGTGCGGCCGGATCGGCATCGCGCACGTGATCGACCACTTCGAGCGCCGGTCGCGCGTCCTTCATGTAGTTGCGGATGCGCGGCTCGATCTGCGCGCGCGCGGCCGTGCCGGTCACCTCGATCCGGCCGCGGCCGAGATACGCGACCGTCAGTGCCGTGTCGCTGAAATAGGTCTGCGCGGTCGCGACCAGGTCGCTGACCACATAGATATTGCCGAGCGCCGCGTTGTCGACGCCCGCGACGATCTGCGCGACGCGTTCGCGCGCGGCCGGATCGCTCACGTAGCCCGACACGATCACGCCGTCGTCGCGTGGCGCGACGGCCAGCTCCGGGTACGCGCGCAGCAGTTGCTGCAGCCGGTGCGTGCGCGCGAGCACCGATTCGTGCTGCCACGGCAGGCGCCCCGACCACGTGACGAAGCCGTAGCCGAGCGCGCCGAGCAGCACGCCGAGCCACAGCGCGACCAGCGCGATCACGAGCCGCCGGCCGCCGAGGCGGCGCAGCCCGCCCGCGAGCCAGCCGAGCCACGCGGCCTCGCGCGCGGTGTCCGGCGCGCCGGCTTCATCCGGCAGCGCGACGCTCGCCTGCGCATGCCGCGCGATACCGAGCCGGATCGAGCCGACCGTCACGACGTCCTGCGGCGTCAGCGAGCGGCGGCCCGCGCCGAGCGGCTCGTCGTTGAACAGCACCGGCGCGCCGGCGTCGCCGCCGTGGTTCTGCACGGTCACCGCGAGCGCCCCGACCTGCAGGCACACCTGCTTCGCGCCGATCTCGCGATCGGGCAGGATCACCTCGCAGTCGGCCGCGGTGCCGACCCAGTTCGCGCCGCGCGCGAGCGACATCGTGCGGCCGTACATCGGCCCGCTCAGGAAGCACAGGTTCCACGGCGATGCGGGCGCGGCCGAACCGGTCCCCGCGCCTCCCGCGCCGCCGGGCAATGCGCCGTCGCCGTGCGGATCAATGATGCTCGTCAACATGCGTGGTGGCTCCTGCGGTCGTCGCCGCCGGCCGCGCCGCCGAATCGGACGGCGGCGGCAACGCGGGCGGCCCGAACTTCGTGCCGGGCAGCGGCTTCGGCGTCAGCGGCACCGCGACGTCGTTGTCCGGCGGGCGGTACATCGACATCCCTTCCGGGTTGGCCGGCCCGTCGGCGCCCGGGTTCACGGGCGAGCCGTCGGGCGCATACATCGACGCGGTCGTCACCACGCGCGGCGTCAACAGGTAGAACCGCTCCATGTGGTTGCCCGACTTGTCGGTGTACTTGAACAGGTTGCCGATCAGCGGAATGTCGGACAGCCAGGGCACGCCGCTCTTGTTCAGCCTGACCTCGTCGTCGTTGAAACCCGCGATCAGCAGGCTCTTGCCTTCGTCGATCATCGTCTTGGTGACGATGTTGCGCTGCTGGATCACCGGCACGTTCGACACGGCCTGCCCCGGCACGATGTTGCCGTCCTGGATGTCGATCGACATCATCACGCTCTGCGGGTTGCCGGACACGGCCGCCGCGTTGCGGATCGCCTCGTCGACGATCATCGGCGTCACCTTGATGCTGGTGCCGGTCGTCACGCTGTACAGCGACGAATCCTGGTAGCCGGGCACCTGCACGTAGAACTGCGTGAGGTTCTCGAGGATCGCCTCGGTGTTGTCGAGCGCGAGCACCTTCGGCTTCGATCGCAGTTGCGCCTGCCCTTTCTGCGCGAGCGCGTTCACGCGCGTGAGCAGGTAGTTGCGCAGCGACCCGCCGATCGACGCGGTCAGCGCGATGCCGGTCGGCATGAAGGTGCCCGTCTGCCCGGTTTCCGACGTGCCGATCCCGAACGTCAGCGGCGGATTGCCGGTGCCGTTGTACTGCGTGTTGCCGTTCAGCGGGTTCTGGCCGTTGCCGATCTGCACGTCGCCGTGCGTCGTGTGCAGGCGCCAGTCGATCCCGAGGCTGTCGAGCGAATCCTCGTTGATGTCGATGATCGTCACGTTGATCTCGACGATGCGCGGCCGCTCGTCGAGCTGGTTGATCAGCGACTGGTAGCGGTACATGTTCTCCGGCAGGTCGCGCACGATCACCGCGTTGATCGCCGGGTCGGCGACGATCTGCGGCAGCGTGTCGCCGCCGCTGTTCGAGAACGGCGAGAACCCGCTGCCCGTGCTGCCGTCCGCACCGCCATAGCCGCCCTGGCGCGGGCCGCCGGAGATATCGGGGAAGTCGAGCCGCGGCACCGCGATCGTCAGCCCGGAGCCGAGCTTCACCTGGCGCGCCGCCTGCCCGAGCGACGGGTTCGACGGCGCCGCGGTCGTGTCGCCCACCTTGCCGAACAGCCGCCGCAGGATCGTCGCCACGCCCGGCACCGTCACTTCCTTGCCCGAGCGGTTGATCGTGAAATCCGACGCCCAGCCGTACTTGAGCCGGAACGCGCGGATATCCGCATGCGCGCCGTTCGCCGACGGATCGCCCACCGAGCCCACCGCCTGCCGCACGAGTTCGACATAGCGGCGCGGGCCGGCCACGTACACGCTGTTCGCGCGGTCGTTGATCACCAGCGTGTAGCGCTTGTCGGGGATCTGCATCGCCTGCAGCGCGCGGCCGATTTCACCGGAGGCATTCGGCGGAATCGGGATCATCTGCGTCTGCGACTGGTCGGCCGGATCGACGTACAGGAACGAACCGTCGTAGTACCAGGTCAGGCCGTAGGTCGAGCAGATCGTGTCGAGCGTCTGCTGCGGCGTACCCGAGAAGCGGCCGCTGATCACGCCGTCGACCTTCGGGTCGACCACCGCCGTCACGCCCTGCGACGACGCGAGCTCGCGGATGAAGTCGCCGATCTTCTTGCCGTTCGCGACGATCGTGAACGGCTTGTTGCGCCAGCGCAGGTCCGCGGCGCGCGCAGGCTGCGCGGGCGCCATGCACAGCGAGGCCGCGAGCAGCGCGGTCGCGCACACGGCAAGCGCGGCCCGTTGCAGGCTGCGCGGTTGAAACCGGATCGAGGCGACGCGTCGACGCATCAAAGGACTCCTGTGGAAGAAACGAACATGCGTTCCAGCGCCTGCTGCGCGAAGCGCAGCACTTCGCCGCCGAGCCAGCCCGACAGCAGCACGAGCGCGACCATCACGGCGATCAGCCGCACCGCGATGCCGATATTGGCGTCCTGCACCTGCGTGACGGCCTGCAGGATCGCGACGACGAGGCCGGTCACGGTGGCGATCAGCACGATCGGCAGCGACAGCAGCAGCACGAGCATCAGCGCCTGGCGCGTCAGGTCGAGGATCGTCGAACTCGTCATTGCACGGCTCCCGGCACGCGCACGTCGGCGCCCGCGCCGACCGTCCCGTCGTCCGGCGGGTTCTTGACCCAGCCGACCGTGTGCAACTGCACGTCCTCCTCGACTTCCTGGTACGACAGCACCGCGAGGTCGGGCAGCACCGGTTGCAGGATCGTCTTCACGTAGCGGCGCGCGCCGAGCGCGACCATCACCGCGAGCCGCGCGGCGCCCTGCGCCGTGCCGTGGCCGCCGGGGCCGGCCGCCTGCGCGGCCTGCACGATCGCGCGCACCTGCTCGCCGATGTCCTGCTTGACCGCGCTCGACAGCGCGAGGAAATTGCCCTGCTTCGTGCGCATCACCGCACGCTCGATCCGCTCCTGCAGGTTCTGCTCGAACAGCACGACCCGCAGCTGGCGCGTCGTGCCCGCGTGGCGGTCGGTGATCATCCGGCGCAGGTCGACACGCACGAGCTCGACCAGGGCGATCACGTCGTCGGGTTCGTTCGGCGCCCAGGTGATCAGGCTCTCGAAGATCACGCGCAGATTGCGGATCGGCACCTGTTCCGCCAGCAGCCGGCGCAACACTTCGGTCACGCGCTGCAGCGGCACGAGCCGCGTCAGTTCGCCGACGAGCTCCGGATGGTCGCGGCGCACCAGGTGCACGAGCGCCTGCGTCTCCTGGATGCCGAGCAATTCGTCCGCGTGCTGGCGCACGATCTGCTCGACGTGTGCGGCGAGCGCGCTTTCGCTCGACAGCCACTTGCCGTCGGGCGCAGCGCCGTCGGGCTTGATCCACAGCGCGGTCGCGAACGGGCCGAACGCTTCGGCCGGCTGGCGCTCCGCGCGCTCGGGCAGCGGCGCGACGCCGTCCCACAGCAGCCAGCCCGGCTTCAGCGCGCCTTGCGCGGCGAGCACGTCCTGCAGGTAGATCCGGTACGTGCCGGCCGCCGCGCCTTCGTCGTCGTTCAGCGTGATGCGCGGGAACACCGTGCCGATGTCCGCGTCCACGCGCGCCTTCGCGCTCGACAGAGCAGCCTGCAGGTGCGCGAGGTTCAGGTTCGTGCGCAGGTCGTCGGACAGCGACACCGCGATCAGCGACGTGACGCCGGCCGCATGCGACACCTTCGCGGGCTGGCCGTCGTCGGCCGCGCCGGCGCGCCCCGCGACATGGATCAGGTTGAAGCTCGGCGCGGCCGTCTTGCGCCTGAGCTGCGAGAACGCGAACGCGCCGAGGCCGAGCGCGATCAGCGCGAACGACCATTTCGGGAAACCGGGCACGACGAGGAAGCCGCTCAGCACGAACGCCGCGATCAGCAATGCGCGCGGATGCGCGCCCAGCTGCTCGCCGAGCTGTTCGCCGAGCTGGCGCTGCCGCGCATCGCGCGTCGCGACGCGCGTCGTGACGATGCCGGCCGCGATCGACACGAGCAGCGACGGGATCTGCGACGCCATCCCGTCGCCGACCGTCAGGATCGCGTAACGTTGCAGCGCCTCGCCGATATCCATCCCGTGCATCAGCGTGCCGACCGCGATCCCCGCGACGATGTTGATGAAGGCGATCACGAGGCCCGCGATCGCGTCGCCCTTCACGAACTTCATCGCACCGTCCATCGCGCCGTGCATCTGCGATTCCTGCTCGAGCTTCTCGCGGCGTTCGCGCGCTTCGTCGGCGCTGATGATGCCCGCGCGCAGGTCCGCGTCGATGCTCATCTGCTTGCCCGGCATCGCATCGAGCGAGAAGCGCGCGCCGACCTCGGCCACGCGCTCCGACCCTTTCGCGATCACGATGAACTGCACGACGGCGATCACGAGGAACACCACGCCGCCCACCACGACGTTGTTGCCGACCACGAGCCGCCCGAACGCGTCGATCACGTGACCCGCGTTCGCGTGCAGCAGGATCAGCTTGCACGAAGCGATGTTCAGCGCGAGCCGGAACAGCGTCGTAAACAGCAGCAACGCGGGAAACGACGAGAAGCTGACCGCCGACGGCACATAGGTCGACACCGTCAGCAACACGACGCTCGCGGCGAGATTCAGCGAGATCATGCCGTCGAGCGCGGCCTGCGGCAGCGGCAGGATGAACAGCGCGACGACGGCAACGATGAACGTCGCGAGGAACAGGTCGGCGCGCGGCGACGCGCCCCCGAGGCGCCGTCCGGACACGCCGCGGCTAGCGGAAAACAACCGCTGCCAGTCGCGGGGGAGCGCCTTCGGTTCTGCCATCGTGCCGTCGTCCTGTCGTTCTTGCCGGCTCGCACGGGCCACCCTGCCCCATGTCGCACGGACCGTTGAATGGGACGAGTGTAGCGACGGGGAACGACGGAAAAAGGGAGGCGCCTCGTAGCGTGAAAGCGCGTTTTCCGGCGGCGATCGAATCGGACTACGAAACCCGGCGGCGCGTGTCGGCACGCGCCGCCGGAACCGCTTCCATCGCGCGCCGGGCCGCCGGCGCGCGCGTCACGCGGACGTCAGATCGGACGGCAGGCGCCGCGCGGCGAGGTACGCGAGCTGCGCGCGGTTCTGCACGTTGAAGAGCTTTTCGAGCGAGCGGATGTGGTGACCGACCTTGTGCAGCGACGTGCGCAGCGCGCTCGCGATCTCCTGGTCGGACAGCCCGTGCACGAGCCGGTCGAGCACCTGCTGCTGCTCGTCGCCGAGCGCGAAGCCGCGCATGCGCGCGATGCGCGCCTCGAGGAACGGCAGCGCGACGCGATGCACGGCGAGGCTCACCGACAGCGCGCCGCCGATCACGCGATCGTCGATCCAGTCGGTGCCGTGCGTCTCCGACGTCACGTTCACCGCGACACGCAGGTCGAGGCGCGGCGCCGACAGGCCGAAGATCACGCCGCTGTTCATCGCGTGCGCGCGCAGATGGCCAGCAAGCGCCAGCACCTTGCGGTCGCCGCTGCCCTGCGCGGCCGCCTCGATCTCGTCGAGCCGCCACGCGACCGGAAAGCCGCTCTGCCGCACCTGCGCGAACCGCGGGTCGCTTTCGTAGAGCATGCCTTCGATGAACGGCTGCATGAACGTCGCGGGAGCGAGATCGCGCAACAGGTGCGCGCACAGGATGCGCCGCCCGATCATTTCATACGCACCGTAACCGAGCGTGCTGAATCCGATTTGCCGCAATCGCGCATGGCATTGCGCGAAATCGACCGGTGCGAAGTCGGATTTACCGGGCGCAATTGAGATGCCGGTAAAAAAGTCGCGTTCGATTGCCTGATATTCGCTCGAATAAGCGGCAGCCGCCGTTATATCGGCTTGTGAGAACCATTCGACGCGTGGTGCGCCGTCAGCATGTGTCATGAGGAGCCCGCCCTTTCCCAATATGTGAAACTGCGCCCCGTCACGATCTGGTCTTTTCTTTATGATTTTCTGGTCGTCGTTATATGCGTGCGAGTATGGATCTTTCGCCGCCATTCGTATTACGGCATATTACGCAGATACGAGCATTTTTGTACAATGCCCCCGCGTTTCGTCAGGGATGACGATCGGCGCATATCAAAACGATGCTCGATCGCACCGCCGTGAATGCCGTACACGATACGGCCGCCGCCAGGCGATGCGCGTCGATTCCGAGGGATGGCTCATGTCCGATATTGCATTGCATGAAGAAGCGGTCGCCTCCACCATGTCCCGCCCGTCGCGTGGGTTGAACGCATGCGCGGATGCGCTGCGGGAGCGCGCCGTGCAGGTCGTCTGGTGCGACGACGTGAAACGCGGCGACGTCGCGCAGCCGCACGCGCCGAAGCTCGGCGTCGCCGATACGCTCGCGCACGCGCAAAGCACGGCCGAGCGCAACCGGATCGTCACGAGCCTGCTGCATCTGACGGGCTTCTCGACGTTCGCGTACTTCGCGCTCGAATTCGCGCGCGAGCGGGTCGAAAGCCTGTACCTGCACGAAGCGTTCACACCGGCCACCTATCGCGGCGACTACGTGCGGCACCACCACCACGACATCGATCCGCGCACGCTCGGCGCACGCGTCTGCAACATGCCGATCGTGTGGGACCTGCAGCAGTTGCGTCGCGAACACCGCGAGCGCGACGACGGCCCGCGCGTGACGCCGGCCGCGCTCGACGGCTTCCTGCAGACGATGCAGGACGACGGGATGTGCAGCGGCATCATGTATTCGATGGCCGTGCCCGGCACGCGGCTGCATGCGTTCATGAGCTTCACCGCGCCGCGCCGCACGCGCGAATGGATCACGCCGGCGACGATCGAGCAGGCACTGTCGATCGGGCTGTCGGTGCACAAGTTCGCGTCGCCGCAACTGATCTCCACGTCGCGCGAGCGCGCTGTGAACGGGCTCACGCCGTTCGAGCAGGAACTGCTGCTCGGCATCGCCGAAGGCGCCTCCGACAAGGAGATCGGCCGGCGCCTCGACACGAGCGCACACAACGTCGACTATCACCTGCGCAAGCTGCGCAAGCGCTTCGGCGTCGCGAACCGGATCCAGCTCACGTACCTGACGTCGAAGCTCGAGCTGATCTGACGGCCGCGCAACGCGTGCGGCGTGCCGCAAGCCGACGCGTAAACGCACATGCCGGCCACGGAGGCCGGCATGTGCGGGTTGCGGCGCGGTGCCGGGTCCGGCGCCGCTTCCTGGAAGACGGCCTGCGTTACTTCAGCAGCGTCATCTGCACGACCTTGACGATCACCAGACCGACCGCGATCACGAGATAGCCGCGCAGCACGGCCATCCACACGCGCGTCGTCAGCGTCATCTTCTGCGGCTCGAGCGTCTCGAGCGGCGGCATGCGCCACGTGTCGCGTTGCGAACGGTCGACGCCCGGTTCGACGACGCGCTTGTTGCGGCGGATCAGCACCGTCGCGAGATAGCCGACGATCGCCAACACGCTGCCGCCCACCAGCACGTCGAGGATCGCTTCACCGCTGATGTCCGGGTACATCACCGATGCGGTCAGGATGATCGACAGCATCACGAGCACCCAGATCACCGCGCCCGTGAACACGTTGAGCTTCGTCGAGTTGATCCACGGGCCGAGCACCTGCTTGTCGTTGCAGAGCAGCAGCAGGAACACGGTCGCGCTCGGCAGCAGCACGCCGGCGAGCGTCTGCACGGCTTCCGTCAGCAGGCCCAGCGGGCTGCCCGGGATCAGCACCAGCGCCGCGGCGGCCGCGACGATGCCGAAGTAGACGAGATAGAAGCCCTTCGCGTCCGACACGTTGCGGTGCAGCGAGTGACGGATCTTGAACACGTCGCCGATCGCATAGGCGGTCGACAGCGATACGGCCGCCGCGCCGATGATGCACGCGTCGAGCAGCGCCACCGCGAACAGCGTTGCGCTCGTGCGGCCCGAATACTTCTCGAGGCCCGCGATCACGCCGCCGGCATCGGTGAAGTTGCCGAACTCCGGATGGCCCGAGAACAGCTGGGCCGAGAACGCGATCATCGCGACCGCACCCACCAGCACGAAGGCGATGCCGATCCACAGATCCGCCTTTTCATACTTCATGAAGCGCGGCGTGATGCGCTTGTCGATCACGTAGCTCTGCTGGAAGAACAGCTGCCACGGCGCAACGGTCGTACCGACGATGCCGATCACGAGCAGCATCACGTCCGACAGTTTCGAATGCGCGGGCCAGTTCGGAATGAAGAAATCGCGCGTGACCTGCGCCACCGGCGGATGGATCGCCACGAGCACCGGCACGAGCAGCAGGCTCAGCAGGCACAACCCGATCGCAAACCGCTCGAAGCGCCTGAAGTCGCCGGTACTCACCGCGGCCATGGTCAGCGCCGCGGCCACGCACACGCCGGCCACCTTCGGCAGCCCGAAGAAATCGAGAACGAACGTGATGCCGATGAACTCGGTGACGATCGTGAGCGCATTGAGCAGGAACAGGTCGATCACGCTGAACGCGCCCCAGAACTTGCCGAAGCGTTCGAAGATCAGGCGTGCGTGGCCGACGCCCGTGACCGCGCCGAGGCGCAGCACCATTTCCTGGTTCACGTACAGCACGGGCACGAGCAGCAGCAGCGTCCACAGCAGCGTCGTGCCGTAGTTCTGGCCGGCCTGCGTGTAGGTGCCGAATGCGCCGGCGTCGTTGTCGCCGACCATCACGATGAGGCCCGGGCCGATGATGGCGAGCAGCGTGCGCAGACGCGCCCACCAGGTGCTGCGTGCACCGGTATCGTGACGCGCGATCGTGCCGAGCGCGCCGCGGATGTCGCCCAGGTGGGCTTCGTCGAGCACGGCGCTGCGTTCGGCGGCGATCGGTGGAGAAACGTTGGATGGCGTGGACATGATTTATTCCGTACGGCTAAGGGTTATCTGAAGAGCGTGTGACCTTGGAATGCGCGCGGAGCAGCCGCTCGATGGCGGCCGCGCGTGCGCATGCCGAGGCGCGCTCGGTGCTTCCTGCTTCAGTGGATCAACGATTTCAGCTGGTTCAACAGGCGGGTGAACACGCGCGGACGGGCGTCGAGGTTCAGCATCGCGTCGTAGTGGTTACGCGATTCCGTGACGTGCGGGAGATTCGACAGCAGAAGGCCGAAGTTCATGGTCTGGCTCCGTGCGGCGACGGCAGGCGTGCCGGCCGCGTTTGGGTGCGGGGCCAGTCCGGGGCCTGAACGACGTGTCAGGCTAATGCGCCGGATTGTCCCTGCGACCCGGGTTCAAAAGGGTCTGTGTATGCAACGGGCATAAGGGACAACTGTCACTGTCGTTCATGGCGGCTCCTGTGCGGTGTTCCGGAGAACACGGTTGACCGCCGTCAGGCCTGCGGGCCGGGATTCGCGACGCAGGAAAAAGCGTGCGCGAACGCGGCCGCCTGCCAGGCGGCGGTGAAACCGGCGGGCGCATGCGAAAACGCATCACGCTAACCGGCGCGATTCAGGGTGCACGTAGGGAGTTACTGCGGAATACTGCTGCGCGCACCGTTTGCCTGGGAGACAAACGGCGGCTTCGATGAGGCGCGGACGTCGGTCGCTCAGGCGGAAATTTCGTTCGAAGATCGACTACTGCAGGCGTCCAAGGCGGCGGCCCCAAGAGTGAAGATGGCGGATTCTATGGACGGCCCGAAAGTGAAGTCAACCCCTCGAAACCCCATTTCTCGAAATAATTTTCGCGTGTCGCGGCACTGAAAGAATTGCCCTTGAAAACAAGCGGCGCAACCTTTCAGGGCGCGCCGTGGGGGCGACGGTCGATGCGTATGAACAACGGGGCGGCGCCTCCCCTCGTGTGCATTCGTTGCCCGTCCCACTCGGTCACGAGCCGCCGAGGCGTCCGCGCAACGTGCGCCATTTTTATGCGTTTTTTACTTGCGCCGCAGCAAACGACGCGAATACAATCCGCCGCAATTCATCAAGGGAGTCCCTCCGTGGACACATGCTCTAGTTGCAGTTCGATGCCGGTCCAGGCCGGCCAAGCCATCGCGAGATAGCAGCCAGACGCATGTCTTTCGCCGCTAACTCGCATTCGTCGGGTTAGCGCGCTTCCTCCCGGGCCGGTCATCGCCGGTTCGTCCGTTGCACGCTCCGTTACGTTCCACCCTCCGATCGCAGGCCGCGTCATGCGCCCGCGCTCGACCACGTCGTCCGGCCCGAGCCGGACACGACGGAGGCAGCGTCATGTTTTTTCAATCGTTCGCGGTCAGACTCAAGCGCATCGTGCATGTCGCATGCGACCGCTCATTCGTCTCCGGCCTGTCGCCGCTCGCCCACGCGTTCAGCAACTGGCGCGGCACGGCGCTCGCCCATGTGCCGGCGGCGCCCCGCCCGCTCGACTGCCTGCTGGTCGCCGTGATGGCCGCCGCGGTCGCCCTCGTCGCGCTGCTGTGCTCGGCCGCGCCGCGCCTCGGCTTCGCACAGGTGGGGCGCGTCGGCGGCTGGCTGCCGTAAGCCCCCGTCGCGCGGCAGTGCCACGCGCCGGTGCCGCCGCGCGACCGTCTCGCCACATTTCCCACATCACGTTTTCGTTTCGTCAGCTTAACTAATCAAACCGTCAACGGAACCCACATGAAGAACTACCTCGAACCCGTCCCGCGCAAGCTCCGCCTCAACGCGCTCGCCGCGCTCATGCTGTCGCTCGCCGCCGCGCCCGCGTTCGCGCAAGCGTCGTCGCCGGCCGCGGCCGAACCGGCGGCCGGCGCCAGCGACGCCGCCGCTCCCGCACAACAGGCCGCCGATGCTGCCGCGCCCGCTCCCACCGGCTTCTGGGAGCGCTCGAACCTGCTCGGCAACATGGGCGGCCTGCGCGACGTGCTCGGCGATCACGGCATCACGCTGAGCCTGCAGGAAACCAGCGAGTACCTGTACAACACGTCGGGCGGCACGAATCGCGGCGGCGCGTACCAGGGGCTCACGCAATTCGGTTTCAACGTCGACACGGGCAAGGCGGTCGGGCTGCCGGGCGGCACGTTCAACGTGTCGGCGCTGCAGATTCACGGCACCAACCTCACGCAGCGCAATCTGCAGACGCTGCAGACCGCGACCGGCATCGAGGCGAATTCGACCACGCGCCTGTGGGAGCTCTGGTACCAGCAGTCGCTGCTCGACGGCAAGGTCGACGTGAAGGTCGGCCAGCAAAGCGTCGACCAGGAATTCATGGTGAGCCAGAACGCGGCGACGTTCATGAACGCCACGTTTGGCTGGCCCGTGCTGCCGTCGACCGACCTGCCCGCTGGCGGCCCCGCGTATCCGCTGTCGTCGCTCGGCGTGCGGCTGCGCGTGAAGCCGGCCGATGCGTGGACCGCGATGGTCGGCGTGTTCGACGGCAATCCGGCCGGCCGCACCGACGGCGATGCGCAGGTGCTGAACGCGCACGGCACCAACTTCAACCTGCGCAGCGGCGCATACGTGATCGGCGAAGTGCAGTACGCGCTGAACGCGCCGCCCGCCGATCCGAAGGCGCCGCAGCCGGTTGGCCTGCCGGGCACGTACAAGCTCGGCTTCTGGTATCAGTCGCAGCATGCGAACGATCCGCGCTACGGCACCGACGGCCTGTCGCTCGCGAATCCGGAAAGCAACGGCATTGCCGCCACCCATCGCGGCAACTACGGGTTCTACGCAGTCGCGGACCAGATGGTGTGGCGGCCGTCGGCCGACAGCCCGCGCTCGGTCAACGTGTTCGCGCGCGTGATGGGCGCGCCGGGCGATCGCAACATCGTCGATTTCGCGGCCAATGCCGGCGTGACGCTGAAGGCGCCGTTCAAGGGGCGCGACAACGACGTCGCGGGCATCGCGGTCGGCTACGCGAAAGTCGGCTCGCACGCGCGCGGCCTCGACGGCGACACCGGCGTCTACACGACGCCCGGCTACCCGGTGCGCCGCGCGGAGACGGTCGTCGAAGCGACCTACCAGTACCAGGTCACGCCGTGGTGGCAACTGCAGGCCGACCTGCAGCACTTCTTCCGCCCGGGCGGCGGCATCCCGAACCCGAACGCGGCCGGTGCGCGCATCGGCGACGAAACGGTGGTCGGCGTGCGCACGACGATCACGTTCTGAAGCACGGCCTGAAGCAAACACGGGCCGGACGGCCGCTTGCGCGACCGGCCGGCCCGTGGGTTCTCTTGCAACACCAGCGCGCGGCCCGCGCCGCGCGTCACTCGCCGTACAGCCCGAGCAGTTTCAGCGTGACGCCGTTGGTCCAGCCGAAGCCGTCCTGCAACGGATACTCGCCTCCCCCGCCGCCGCCCGTGCCGGCGCCTTCGACCACGTACTTCTCGACGAGCTTGCCTTCGGTCGCATACACGTGCTTCACGTCGGACAGGAAACGCGTGCCGATGTCCTTCGCGAGCGCCGGTTCGCCATAGCGGCGCAGCCCGTCGATTGCGATCCACTGCAACGGCGCCCAGCCGTTCGGCGCATCCCACTGCTGCCCGGTGTTCTCGGTGGTCGTCGCGAGGCCACCCGGCTGCAGCAGCGTCTTGCGCACCTCGCGCGCGGTCGCCTTCGCGCGCTCGGGCCACGCCACGCCCGCGAACAGCGGATACAGCGCAGCGGCCGTCACGGCGTCGCGCGGCTTGCGCAGTTGCCAGTCGTAGTCGCCGTAGTAGCCTTTTCGATTCCACAGATAGCGGTTGATCGCGGCCGCGCGCCGCGCCGCGCGCGCGGAAAAATCGGTCACGCACGCAACGTCGCGCGTGACCGCACAGCCCTTCACGATCGTCGTCTCGAGATGGAACATCAGGCTGTTCAGGTCGACCGGCACGATCGACGTCGTGCGGATCGTCGCGAGCGTCTTGCCGTCGCCGAACCAGCGCGAACTGTAGTCCCAGCCGCTTTCGGCGCCCGCACGCAGGTCGCGATAGACCTCGTTCGCCGGACGCCCCGGCACCGACTTCGCGGTCGTCACGTCCTCGAGATACGACTCGTCGCGCGGCGTATCGCTCGCGTCCCAGTAGCGGTTCAGCACCGCGCCGTCGGGCATCGCGACTACATTGCGCGTGGCCTGCCCGCGCGGCGTCGTGGCTTCGCCCTGCATCCAGTACGCATGCTCCTTGCGCAGCTCCGGCAGGTATTTCTGGTAGACCTTGTCGCCTTCGGCCTGCGCGGCGAGCGTGACCATGTACGCGAAGAACGGCGGCTGCGAGCGGCTCGCGTAGTACGTGCGGTTGCCGTTCGGGATGTGCCCGATCGTATCGATCAGGTGGGCGAAGTTGTCGAGCATGTCGTCGACGAGATCCTCGCGGCCCGACACCTGCAACCCGAGCATCGTGAAATAGGTATCCCAGTAGTAGCCTTCGCGGAAACGGCCGCCGGGCACGACATACGGTTTCGGCAGCGGGATCAGCGAGCTGTACGGCGGCACCGTCGTGCTCGTGCGCGTGAGCTGCGGCCACAGCCAGTCGATGTGCTGGCGCAGCGTCTGGTTCGGCGGGGGCGTCACGCCGCCTTCCGGCGGCGGCGTGAAATGCTGCGCGACGAACGCCTTCAGCGAGAAGCCCGGCTGCGATTTCTGTTGCTGATACAACTGCACGATCGTCGCGGGATCGCTATCGGGCGTCGCGTCGACGAAGGTCTTCTGGTCGGGATAGATCTGCGCGGTCTGCACCGCGACGAACAGGTCGCCGTAGAGCTGGCTCGGCGGCGGCAGCAGCGTGCCCGATGCGGCGGTGGCAATTGCAGCTGTTGCCGGCGGTGGCGACTGGGCAGCGGCCTGGTTCGCGTTGTCGGCCTGCGCGGCGCAGCCGGCAACGGCGAGATAGGCGACGGCCAGTGCGGCGGCCCAGCGAAGCCGCGGCGTGGGCGGCGCGGGTGGCGGTGCGAGTCGGGCTGCGGAACGACTTGAGAAGCGACTCGAGATGCGCGATGCGATCGATGCGACACGACGTGACGTCATGACGTGTCCCCTCCTTTCGATGGTGAGTGGGTCGGCACGAGGTCTCGTTCGCGCGCGCGCTCGTCTCGATGGCCTTCGATCGATGCGCGTCGTTTTGTGGTGCGAGTGGGCCCGACTTTCGCACGAAACGTGCACATCAAGCAAGTTTCGATTCGGGCGCCTCGCGCAGAAAACCGCGCCTGACTCGCCACGCGTGCGTAGCGGGCGCATCCGCATCGGTCTCGCCGGACGCCCCGCTGCATCGACGCACCCTTTCACGATCGCGAGCAGAGCATGCGCGACGACGTCGGGCGCGGCGCATCGCACGGCCCGAGCCCGACCCTGAACCCGTGCAGCAGCGACGCGCAGTCGTTCTTTCCACGCCGCCGCCAGGCAGGACGACTGTTGCAACATGCGGAACAACTGTTGTCGTACGTGACTCAACGGTCACATTGTGGGCATAATGGCGTCTTTACCGCGCGCCCAGCCCATGTCGCCCGTCTTTCTAGCACCGCTCATCGTTGCCTGTGCGTTGTTCATGGAAAGCGTCGACGCGAACATCATCGTCACCGCCCTCCCCGCGATGGCGAGGGACTTCGGGCACAACCCCGTCACATTGAACATTGCGATCACGGCCTACGTGGTCGGGCTCGGCGTGTTCATCCCGATCTGCGGCTGGCTGGCCGACCGCTTCAGCGCACGCTCCGTATTCCGCACCGCGATCGGCATCTTCGTCGTCGGCTCGCTGATGTGCGCGGCATCCAATTCCCTCGGCGTGCTCACGTTCGCGCGCTTCATCCAGGGCGTGGGCGGCGCGATGATGGTGCCCGTCGGCCGCATCATCATCTTCCGCGCCGTGCCGCGCTCGGATCTCGTGCGCGCGATGAACTACCTCGCGATTCCCGCGCTGTTCGGGCCCACGGTCGGGCCGCTCGTCGGCGGCTTCATCACGACCTACCTGCACTGGCGGATGATCTTCTTCATCAACGTGCCGATCGGCATCTACGGGATCTACCTCGCGAGCAAGCACATCGCGAACACGCGCGAGCCCGATCCCGGCCCGCTCGACTGGTTCGGATTCCTGCTGTCGGCCAGCGGCGCCGCGCTGCTGCTGATGGGCCTCACGCTGATCGACGGCTCGCTCACGTCACGCTCGAACGCGCTCGTCATGTGCGTGGCCGGCACCGTCCTGCTCGCGCTGTACGTACCGTACGCGCGCCGCAAGGAGCGCCCGGTGCTCGACCTCAGCTTCCTCAAGATCCCGACGTATCACGCGAGCGTCGTCGGCGGGTCGCTGTTCCGTATCGGCCTCGGCGCGGTGCCGTTCCTGCTGCCGCTCGCGCTGCAGGAAGGGCTCGGCATGAGCGCGTTCCATTCGGGGCTCATCACGTGCGCGTCCGCGTTCGGCGGCGCGATGAGCCGCTCGACGGCCACCCACACGCTGCGCCGCTTCGGCTTCCGCACGGTGCTGATCTACAACGCGGCCTTCGCGGGGCTCGCGATCGCCGCGTACGGTGTGTTCCATCCCGGCATGGCGACCTGGGCGATCTGGCTGATCGTGCTCGTCGGCGGCATCTTCCCCGCACTGCAGTTCACGAGCCTGAACTCGATGATCTACGCGGACATCTCGCCGCGCGACGCCGGCCGCGCGACGAGCCTCGGCAGCGTCGTGCAGCAGATGTCGCTCGGTCTCGGCGTGACGGTCGCCGGCCTCGTGCTGCACATTTCGCACTGGCTGCAGGGCCATCAGAAGATGATGTGGTCGGATTTCTGGCCCGCGTTCCTCGTGGTCGGGCTGTGCTCGTTCGCGTCGATTCCGATCACGCGGCGGCTGCCGCCCGGCGCCGGCGACGAAGTCGCGCGCGGCAAGCGGCAATAAGCGGCGGGCACCGCGAAATCATTTTCGCCGCCATCGCGCTGCCGGCAAATTGCATCGCTTTTTATTTTCGAACGTCGGATTTATTCAAAAAACAGAAACGCCGAAAACGCAGGCCGAAAGCGCAATCTGAAAACGGCATCGATCTGAAAACCCGGCTGTCCGGAATCCCCCCGGGTCTCGCATTGTCCGGCGCAACGCCTGCCCGGCCGTGCGTTCGGCGCGCCGCGGCATCGCACACGCGGATCACTTGAAAATCCGGAATAAATGGCCCAATAATGAGCGGGCACATCGGCGCAAACATTATCCCCACGCCGACATTCGAGTAGCCGGCATAACAATCCCATCCGCTGCTTCACGTTTCGATCGCTTCCTCGCCTCGAAGGAGTCTCCATGACTCAAGAGCTGATTTTGCGCGCGCCGGAACCACTCGCCGCCAACTCGCCCGTCGCGCCGGGCGTTGTACCGCATCCGTTACCCACGCATCTCGCCGTCATTCTCGATGGCAACCGGCGCTGGGCAGACCGGCTCGGCGTGCCGGCCGCCGAGGGCTACCGGGCCGGCGGTCGCAACGTGCATGCGCTGCTGTCGTGGTGCGAGGAAGCCGGCATCCCATTCGTCACGCTGTGGCCGCTGTCCACCGAGAACCTCGGTCGCGACGCAGGGGAACTGCGCGACCTGCTCGCGGTGATCGCCGACGTCTTCGATGAACTCGCCGCCAGCGGCCGCTGGCGCCTGCATGTGATCGGCGACCTGACGAAGCTCCCGCGCGCCACGGCCGAGCGCATCGGCGCCGCGCAACGACGCACGGCCCACACGCGCGGGCTCGACGTGAACATCGCGGTCGCGTACAGCGGCCGCCTCGACGTGCTGCACGCGATCCGCTCGCTGATCGAGGAACACGTCGCGGCCGGCACCGTCGACCAGTTGCTCGCGCAGCTCAGCCCCGAGCTGATCGAGAGCCGGCTCTATACGGCCGGCCAGCCGGAGCCCGATCTCGTGATCCGCACATCGGGCGAGCAGCGCCTGTCGAATTTCATGCTCTGGCAAACCGCTTTCTCGGAGTTCTATTTCACGCCGACGTGCTGGCCGGATTTCGGACGCGACGATTTCGAACAGGCCATCGCTGCCTACGGCACACGCGCGCGCCGGTTCGGCAAGTAGGCCGCGCCGCCCTTCACGACATCCGTCGTCACCCGCCATCCGCGAGATACATCATGCCCCCCGTCGAAACCGTTGCCGCCGCGCCCGCGCTGACGCTGCCGCACCTGTTCCATCCGTTCGAAACGCCCGTGCATCCCGATGCCGACCGTGCTGAAGCCGACCTGCATGCGTGGATGAACGGCCACGGTCTGCTCGACGATCCGCGCTGGGCCAGCGGCATCCGCCACGGCAAGGTCGGCGAATACTGCGCGCGCGTCTATCCCCATTCGACCTTCGACGGCCTGTGCACGACGACCCGCGCATACGGCTGGATCTTCTCGATCGACGACGGCCTGTGCAGCCTGCACGGCGCCGCGCGCTCCCCTGGCGACCTCGGCGCGCTCTACCTGTGGCTGTACGAGATGATCGCCGATCCGGCCGGCCATGATCCGGTGCCGCTGCGTACCGCGCTGGCGGCACGGCTGCCGCACATGGCCGCGTTCCTGCCTGCATTGCAACGGGCAACGCAGGACATCTGCACGCGTATCGCGGCCACGTCCACGCGCGCGCAATACGCACGCTGGACGGCCGGCATGATGACGTTCCTGTTCTCGACGCTGTGGGAAGCCGGCCGGTACGCGACGGACGTCGTGCCGAGCGAAGCCGAATACCTTTCCGGACGCACGTACAACGGATGCGGTGAAGGTGCGTTTGCGCTGATCGACATCGCCGCGGGCTACGAAGCGCCTGCCGCGTTCTATGCCGACGAAGAGGTTCAGCGCCTGCGCAAGCTGTCCGGCCTGATCCTGTGCCTGTGCAACGACATCTTTTCATATCCGAAGGAAGCCGGCGAATCGAGCAGCAATCTCGTCTGCGTCCTGATGCACGAAAGAGGGCTCGCACCGCAAGCCGCGCTCGACGAGGCGGCCCGGATCCACAACGGATATCTGGCTGAGTATCTGGATCTGGAAACACGGGTGCGGCCGCGCACCGGCGACCGGACGTCGCTACGCCTGCTTGACGATGCCCGCGCGTACATTCGCGGCAACTACGACTGGCATTTCGGCTCGCCGCGTTACGGCGCGGCTCGGCACTACGACCTGTCGCGCGCGCTGCGGCCCGGGGAAACGAGTGTCGCGATCTGACGGGTCGCAACAGCGGGGAAAACCGGAAAATACAAAAAAATCAGCGGACATCCACACGGGGCCGGTGCACAGCCGCATGGATGTCCGCTCAGGGCTCCGGGTCTCCCGATGGGGGTTGAGAATCCCGGATTCGCTTCCTGCGTGCCATGGACATATGTGCGTCGGAAGCAAAATCGTTGCGCGTATTTATCGTCGCGCCATGAAGTGCACTATAGGGAAACTTGCAAAACGCGTCTGTCAAGCATTGTCAGACGCCGTGCATCGGCACGTCGCACGCGCGCGCCGCTTTCGCGCTAAAGTGGTTCCCGACCATCACTCCCGGCCGCCCTTCCGATGCTTACGCTCTCGACCGCCGCCGCCCGCGCGCTGCATCTCGCCGCGCAAGGCCTGCTGACGCCGCCCCGCCGCAAGGCAACCAAATCCGACGTGCTCGACGCGATCCGCCGGATGGCGCAGTTGCAGATCGACACCATTCACGTCGTCGCGCGCAGCCCGTATCTCGTGCTGTTCAGCCGTCTCGGCGATTTCTCGCCGCAGTGGCTCGACGAACATCTCGCCGAGGCACGCCTGTTCGAATACTGGTCGCACGAAGCGTGCTTCCTGCCGGTCGAGCAGTTCGGCCTGATGCGCTACAAGATGCTCGATCCGTCGGGAATGGGCTGGAAGTACGCGGCCGAGTGGCATGAGCAGAATCGTCCCGACATCGAGCGGCTGCTCGAGCGGATTCGCGCCGAGGGCCCGGTACGGTCGGCCGATTTCGCTCGCGAGGATGGCGTGAAAGGCAACGGCTGGTGGGATCGCAAGCCCGAGAAGCGGCACCTGGAAGTGCTGTTCACGACGGGCGACCTGATGGTGTCGGAACGCCGCAATTTCCAGCGCGTGTACGACGTGCGCGAGCGCGTGCTGCCCGACTGGGACGATACGCGCGACCTGCCGCCGCGCAGCGCCGTGCTGCCCGCGCTGCTCGACTACACGTGCCGGGCGCTCGGCGTCGTGCGTGCGGACTGGGTGGCCGACTACTATCGGCTGCCGCGCCGCTCCTACCGCGCCGAACTCGAGCAGCTCGCCAGCGCGGGCGACCTGATCCCGGTGGCGATCGACGACTGGAAGGAGCCGGCCTACGTGCATCGCTCGCTCGAAGCGCTGCTGCCGGCCGCGGAGGCCGACACGCTGCGCTCGACGGTCACGACGCTGCTGTCGCCGTTCGATCCGGTGGTATGGGACCGGCGGCGTGCGTCGACCCTGTTCGGTTTCGACTACACGATCGAATGCTATACGCCCGGGCACAAGCGGCGTTACGGCTATTTCTGCCTGCCGGTGCTGCATCGCGGGCGGCTGGTCGGGCGCATCGACGCGAAGGCGCATCGCACGCTCGGCACGTTCGAACTGAAGGCCGTGCATGTCGAGCCGGGCGTGCGGGTCGGCACGGGGCTCGCAGCCGATGTCGCGAAGGCAGTGAAGAAGCTCGCGGCGTGGCACGGCACGCCGGAAGTCACGGTCGGGCATCAGGCCCCGCCGGAACTGGTGAAGGCGCTGGCCGGCGCGTAGACGTCTGCGCGCCCGGCTGACCCGGCGGCGGCGTGCGCCGCCGGCCGTCAATCAGTCGCGCAGCTTGCGGAAACGCGGCGTGCCGTCTTCGAGGTTCCCGTTGAACATCGCTTCCGGACGGACCCACAGCCCGCGCGCATGCGGCCACAGGTGTTCGTACACGACCACCGATTCCTCGGTTTCGGAATGGCGGGCAACGCCGATGTAGCGATACAGCCCGCCCTTGTAATGGCGATGCGTCGCGAGCTGTTCGGCTTCCTGTTCGGTCATGATGGGCTTCTCTTCGGCAAAAACGGAAAGCGCGTATTGTATGCGCTGCGCCGCGCGTCAGCGTTTCGCGTAGATGTCCGGGCGGCGGATCTCCATCACGCGCTCCGGATTCGCGCACGGCTCGAAGCCGACCGGCCGGTACAGCGCGTGCGCATCGGACGTCACGAGCATGATACGGCGCAGCCCCTGCACCCACTCCTGCGCGAACACGTGGTCGATCAGCGCGCGGCCGTAGCCGTTGCCGCGTTCGGCCGGCAGCACGAACACGTCGCACAGGTACGCGAACGTCGCGTGATCGGTCACGAGCCGCGCGAAGCCGACGAGCCGGTCGCCCACGTAGGCGCCGAAACACAGCGAGCCCTCGATCGCCCGCTCGACCACGTCGCGCGGAATGCCCTGCGACCAGTACGCGTCGCGATGCAGGAAGTCGAAGATCGCGTCGACGTCGAGTTCGCGCTTGTCGGTGGAAAATCTCAGCGTGGCAGGGGTGGCAGCGGGCACGTCGGTCTCCGGTCGGGATGGCGGAAGGCGAGACGCTGACGATACCGCGCGGCGCGGCGGGGTACAAGCGGCGCCGACCATCCTGACGAAGCGAAGAAGCTGCTCAACTACCTCGCGTCGCCGCAGGCGCAACCGACCATGCAGGCGACGAGCATGGATTCGGTGACAATATCGCCTGCCCCATAAACCCGCCACGCCGCTTCATGCCCTATCGCCTCATCGCATTCGACTTCGACGGCACGCTCGCCGATTCGCTCGACAGCTTTCTCGCGGCGCTGTCGGAAGCGTCGCGCATGCACGGTTTTCGCGACGCCACGCCCGAGCTGCGCCCGGCGCTGCGCGGCATGTCGGCGCGCGACATCATTCGCGCGCTCGACGTGCCGATGTGGAAAGTGCCGCGCGTGACGATCGACATGCGCCGCCTGATGCAGCCGCGCGTCGCCCAAGTGGCGCTGTTCCCCGGCGTCGCCGAAACGTTCGACGCGCTCGCCGCGCGCGGTATCCGCATCGCGATCGCCACGTCGAATACCGAGGCGATCGTGCGCGACCGGCTCGGCCCGCACGCCAGCAGCCGCGTCGAGCATTTCGCGTGCGGCATTCCGCTGTTCGGCAAGGCACGCCGCCTGCGCGCACTCGTTCATGAGGCCGGCGTGCGCAGCGACGAAGTGCTGTACGTCGGCGACGAAATCCGTGATGCCGAAGCGGCTCGACGCGCGCGCATTGCATTCCAGGGCGTCGCGTGGGGATACACCGCGCCGGACGCGCTGCAGGCGCATTGCGCGACACCGTTGCTGCCGCGTCTCGACGCATTGCTCGATCGCGTGTGACGCATTCGTGCGCTGCGCACGTCCAGCGCCCGGCGCCCGGTTGGATCCATCGTTCGATTCATGCGACATCGCGCGGCCCGGCACCACAACGATGAAAAGCCGATGACACACACGTGCATCCCGCACGCCCGATACGCGCAAAAATTGCCGCCGCGGCGCACGCGACAGGTACGCAATACCTGTCGCCACGCTGGCTCATCGATTCGTCTTACCAACCGTTACACAAACCACAGCGCGGTTGCACCTGCCACCGGAACGCTCTCCTAGAATCGGTCGGGCCGGGAAACGCTTCGACCGACGCCGCGGCAGAGCGGCGGTCGAATCCGGCCCGGGCGCGCCCGGTCTCTCGCACAGCGACGGATCTCGTGATCCGTTTTTCAACCAGAGCCCCGATCGAAAGGAGGTCCCATGAACCGCTTTCCCCCCATCTCGCGCCTTGCTTTGTCTGCCGCTGGCCTGCTTCTCGTCGCCGTGACGGCGACCGCGCAAACCGCACAACCGGCACCGGCCGCACCGAACGCACCGGCCGCCGCCGCGACGCGCATCCACGAAGCCGACCAGGCCTTCATCACCGACGGCACGAAGACCGTGTCGACGCAGCACGACGCGGCACGCATCGCCGATTCGCGCACGTCGGACAGCCAGGTCAAGGCGTTCGCGCAACGCGTGTCGACCGACGATGAAAAGATCATCCAGGCGATGCGCGCAGCCAGCCCGCGCGGCGTCGACGTGCCGGCCAACGACCCCGACACGGCCGTGCTGAGCAGCATCAAGAACCTGCGCGGCGCCGAGTTCGACAAGGCGTATATCGAGCAGGTCGCGCTCGCCGGCCAGCAGAAGGCCATCTCGGCATTCCAGGCCGAAATCGCGTCGGGCCGCGACACGAAGCTGAAGGAAGTCGCACGCCAGTCGCTGCCGATCCTGCAGAAGCACTACGCCGACGCGCAGAAGCTCGCGGAGCGCCATCACCTCGCATCGGCGCAGTAAGTAACGCGCCGCAGCGCCGCACATCACGCGCGGCGCACGGCTTCCCCTGTCGTCGCGTCGCCGCCCCCCCCTTCCGGCGGCGCGACGCATGTCAAACGTCGCGCTTCACGCGTTACGCGTCACGTAGCGAGCTTCGCCAACAGCCGCGCACGTACTTCCGGCCATTCATCGTCGATGATGCTGAAGCGCACCGAATTGCGCTTGCGGCCATCCGGCATGATCCGTTCGTGCCGCACGATACCTTCCTGCTTCGCGCCGAGCCGCAGGATCGCCGCGCGCGATTTCTCGTTCAGCTCGTCGGTCGTGAACTGCACGCGCACGCATTGCAGCACGTCGAACGCATAGCCCAGCAACAACCATTTCGCTTCGGTATTCGCGCGCGTGCGCTGCGCCGATTCGCTCAGCCACGTGTGGCCAATCTCGAGCTTGCGGTTCTTGCGATCGATCTTCCAGAAACGCGTGCTGCCGATCACGCGGCCCGACGCGCGATCGACGATCGCAAACGGCATCACGGTGCCGGCCGAGCGCCCCTGCAATGCGGTGTCGATATACGCGTCGATCGTCTGGGGGCCCGGCACGACCGTGACCTTCAGGTTCCACAACTGGCCATCCGCGGCAGCGTCCAGCAGCGCCTGCCGGTCGGATGAATCGAGCGGCCTCAGTTCGACGCGTTCGCCGGTGAGGATCGGTGGTTCGAGGGAAGCAGAAACGTCGGTCATGAAGGGTTCCGATGAAAGGTTCCGGAAAGAGGCGGCGATGGCGGCGAAACACCGATGATACGGCCGCGTCAGCCGAGGAGCGCTGCCAACCGGCGGCGAATCGCCTTCGCCTCGCTGCGCAGTGCGTCGGCAAACGCATCGACGAGCAGGCTCTTGGGCCGGTGCTCGGGCACGATCACGCTGACGCGGTACGGAAACGATCGCGTGAGCGGCCGCACGTGCAGGTCGCGCCCGACGAAATCGAGCGCGGTCAGCGGATTGACGATAGCGGCACCGAGCCCCTGCCGCACGAACGCGCACACCGACACGGCCGACGGGGTTTCGACGACCGAGCGCGGCGCCACGCCGAGCTGCGCGAACGCCTCGTCGATCAGGATGCGGTATGGATCGTTCAGCGACAGGCTCACGAACGGGCGATCCGCGAGATCCGGCAGATCGATCGCGTCCTGCGCGAGGAGCGGATGGCCGTCGGGCAGCACGCACACTTCATCGAATTCGAGCAGCGGCGTGAGCACCGTGCCGGCCGGCGCGACGTCGCGCTCGGTCAGCCCGAGGTCGTAACGCTGCGCGGTCAGCCACTCTTCGATCACCGGCGATTCCTGCGTCGCCACCGACACGCTGACGCCCGCGTGCTTCTCGCTAAAACGCCGGCACGCACCGGGCAGGATCGCGTGCGAGAACGCCGGCAGCGCGATCACCGACAACTGCCCGTCGCGAAACTCGCGCAGGCGCGTGGCGGTTGCCGCGACGCGTTCAAGCCCCACATACGCAAGCCGCACGTCGTCGAACAGCGTGAGCGCGGCCATCGTCGGCCGCAGCCGGCCGTGCGCGCGCTCGAACAGCGCGAAGCCGACGACCTGCTCCATGCGCGCGAGCTCGCGGCTGATCGTCGGTTGCGACGTATAGAGCATCTCGGCCGCGCGCGTCGTGCTGCCGGTGACCATCAGCGCGCGAAAGACTTCGATGTGGCGGTGCGTGAGCATGATCGTCTATATCAGATATGAATCGAATGTCGATATTCAGGCATTTTACTGTATAGCCGATCAGGTGCATCATTCCCGTTATCCGTTCATTCGACCCGATTCATCCGCCATGTCCCTCGATTCCCGCCAGCTCGCGACGCTCGCGCAGCAATACGGCACCCCGCTGTGGGTGTACGACGCCGACGTCATCCGCGACCGCATCGCCCAACTGCGCCAGTTCGACTTGATCCGCTACGCGCAGAAGGCGAATTCGAACGTCCATATCCTTAAGCTGATGCGCGAGGAAGGCGCGTGCGTCGACGCGGTATCGCTCGGCGAGATCGAGCGCAGCCTCGCCGCCGGGTTCAGCCCCGCCGGCGAGCCGGAAGGCGTCGTGTTCACGGCCGACCTGATCGACCGACCGACGCTCGCGGCCGTGCTGAAGCACGGCGTGACCGTGAACGCCGGTTCGCTCGACATGCTCGCGCGCATCGGCGAGCACGCGCCGGGCCACCGCGTGTGGCTGCGCGTCAACCCCGGTTTCGGCCACGGCCACAGCAACAAGACCAACACCGGCGGCCCGCAGAGCAAGCACGGCATCTGGATCGACGACGTGCCGCGCGCGATCGAGATCGTGCGCCAGTACGGGCTGAAGCTCGTCGGCATCCACATGCACATCGGTTCGGGCGTCGACTACGGCCACCTGTCGCAGGTGTGCGATGCGATGGTCGATCTCGTCACGTCGCTCGGCCATGACATCGACGCGATCTCGGCCGGCGGCGGCCTGTCGATCCCGTATCGCGACGGCGAGCCGCGCGTCGACGTCGGTCATTACTTCAGCCAGTGGGACGCCGCGCGCAAGCGGATCGAGCGTCATCTCGGCCACCCGGTGCGCATCGAAATCGAGCCGGGCCGCTTCCTCGTGGCCGAAGCCGGCACGCTCGTCACCGAAGTGCAGGCCGTCAACCGCCGGCCGAAGCACGACTTCGTGCTGATCGACGCGGGCTTCAACGACCTGATGCGCCCGTCGATGTACGGCAGCTACCACGCGGTGTCGGTGCACACGCACGATGGCGCGCTGCCTGCCGGACGGCCGCTCGTCGATCTCGCGATCGCGGGGCCGCTGTGCGAATCGGGCGACGTGTTCACGCAGGACGCGGGCGGCGTGGTCACGCACCGCAAGCTGGCGCAGCCGCAAATCGGCGACCTGCTGTTCCTGCACGATGCGGGAGCGTACGGCGCGTCGATGTCATCGAACTACAACAGCCGGCCGCTCGCGCCGGAAGTGCTCGTCGATCGCGGCGCGCCGCGGCTGATCCGCCGCCGGCAGACGATCGACGAATTGCTCGCGCTCGAAACGTTCGAGTAACGCGCGCATCGCGGAACAGAACGGGGTGCGCGGCCTGCGCCTGTATGAAGCGTGGAAAGCGCTCGGCGTGCCGTTCGAGCAGGAGCCGATGACGGCCGTGTTCGGCCTGACGTTCGTCGCGCTCGATCCGGACGGCCACCGCTTGCGCGTGTGCACGCCGGACAATTGAGGGCGCGCAGGCGCGACCTTCGACCGGCCGCGCCCGCGCATCGGTTCAGGCTTGTACGTCAGCCCACGCGCCGCACCGGCGCCATTTTCGAGAAGTATTTCGCGCCCGCCACGCAGCCGACCACGACGACCGTCACCACCACCATCGACGACGGCACTGCCTCGTGCAGGAGCCCGGCCGCCAGCAGCAGGCCGAAGAACGGCTGCAGCAGCTGCAGCTGGCCGACGCCTGCGATCCCGCCGAGCGCGAGCCCGCGATACCAGAACACGAAACCGATCAGCATGCTGAACAGCGACACGTACGCGAGCCCCCACAGCGAGGCAGAATCGACGCCGTCGAACGACGCGGGCCGGGTGAGCCACGTGAGCGGCAGCATCAGCGGCAGCGACAGCACGAGCGCCCACGAGATCACCTGCCAGCCGCCAAGCTCGCGCGACAGGCGTGCGCCCTCCGCGTAACCCAGCCCGCATGCGACGATCGCAGCCAGCATCAGCGCATCACCGACCACCGATGCCTGGCCACCGTTGCGCAGCGCAAATGCGGCCACCGCGCCGCTGCCGATGATCGAGAAGATCCAGAACGGCAGCCGCGGCCGTTCGCCGCCGCGCCACACGCCGAACAGCGCGGTCGCGAGCGGCAGCAACCCGACGAACACGATCGCGTGTGCCGATGTCACGTGCTTCAGCGCAAGCGCCGTCAGCAGCGGAAAACCGATCACGACCCCGAGCGCGACGATGGCCAGCGACACGGCCTCGGCACGCGTCGGCCGCCGCTGCTTCAGCACGACGAGCAGCAAGAGGCCGAGCGCGCCGGCGATCGTCGCGCGCGCAAAGGTGAGGAACAGCGGGTCGAGCCCCTGCACCGCGATACGCGTCGCGGGCAGCGAGCCACTGAAGATGATCACGCCCAGCAGGCCGCTGAGCCATCCGTCGGTCGTCTTTTGCACGGGAAATCCTGAACGGGGAAGGTGGATGACCGATGATCCGCCGCCCGCGAAAAGCGCGTAAGCTACAGCCCAATACAATCCCGACAAACTGTACTGGACAACCGGCCGTACAGTTCGATCTTCACCATGAGCCAGGCCGCCCCGCTTCCCGTTCCGCCCACCCCGTCGCGCACGCGCGTGGAAACCGTGATGGATACGTTGCGCGCACGAATCGCGAGCCGCGCGCTGGTGCCCGGCGCGCGCGTGCCGTCGATCCGGATGATGGCGGACGCACTCGGCGTGTCGAAATCGACCGTCGTCGATGCGTACGAGCGGCTCGCGAGCGAAGGCGTGCTCGTCGCGCGGCGCGGCTCGGGGTTCTACGTGTCGGGACACGCGCCGCCGCTCGCGCTCGCCGATCTCGGCCCGCAGCTCGATCGCGGGCTCGATCCGCTGTGGCTGTCGCGCCAGTCGCTCGAAGCGGCGCCCACGTCGGTCAAGCCCGGTTGCGGATGGCTGCCGCCGTCGTGGCTGCCGGACGAGAGCCTGCGCCGCGCACTGCGCGCCGCGTCGCGCGACGAAGCCGACGCGCTGACCGACTATGCGACGCCGCTCGGCCTGCCCGCGATGCGCCAGCAGCTCGCCTGGCGGCTCGCGCAGCACGGCGTCCAGGCCGAACCCACGCAGATCATGCTGACCGACGGCGGCTCGCACGCGCTCGATCTCGTTTGCCGGCTGCTGCTGGAGCCGGGCGACACGGTCGTGCTCGACGATCCGTGCTACTTCAACTTCCAGGCGCTGCTGCGCGCGCACCGCGCGCGGATCGTCAGCGTCCCGTACACGCCGAACGGCCCCGATCTCGCGCGCTTCGAGCAGGTGCTCGCCGAGCACCGGCCGCGCCTGTACATCACCAACTCGGCACTGCACAACCCGACCGGCGCGACGCTCTCGGCGCCCATTGCCCACCGGCTGCTGACGCTCGCGGCCGAGCACGGCCTGCTGATCGTCGAAGACGACATCTTCGCGGATTTCGAAAGCACGCCCGCGCCGCGTCTCGCGGCCTTCGACGGGCTGTCGCGGGTCGTGTCGATCGGCAGCTTCTCGAAGACGCTGTCGGCCGCGATCCGCTGCGGCTACGTCGCCGCGCGCCCGGAATGGATCGAGGCGCTCGTCGACCTGAAGCTCGCGACGTCGTTCGGCCATGCGCAGATCGGTGCGAACGTCGTCCACCGGTTGCTCGTCGACGGCACGTACCGGCGCCACGTCGACAGCCTGCGTGCGCGCCTCGCGGACGCGATGGGCGAAACGCTCCGGCGCATCACGCGCGCCGGGTTGCGGATCTGGACGGAGCCGCGCGGCGGCTCGTTCGTGTGGGCGAAGTTGCCGGACGGGCTCGACGCCGCGCGCGTCGCGCGCCATGCGCTGGATCACGATGTAGTGCTTGCGCCCGGCAACGTATTCAGCCCGTCGCACGGCGCGACCTCGTACCTGCGCTTCAACGTGTCGCGCTGCAAGGGGCCGGTGGTGTTCGATGCGCTGGCGCGGGCGATGGAGGCGGTGCGGGCGGCGGACACGACCGGGCCCATGCTCGCCCGCGAATCGTGACGGCGGCCGCGCGCTAGCTGCCGAGCGCCACGATCTCCGCGACGAAATCGACGAACGCCCGCACCTTCGCGGGCGGCAAATGGCGCGACGGGTAGTACGCGAACAGCGGGAACGCCTCGCCGCGCCAATCCGCAAGCAGCTCGACGAGCCGCCCCTGTTCGATCAGCCCCGCCACCCCGCTCGCCTTGAAGCGTGCAATGCCGACGCCGGCCAGGCATGCGCCGAGCATCGTGCCGGCGTCGTTGACGAGCAGCCTGCCCGTCGTCTTCACCGGCACGCGCTTGCGGCCGAGCTGATAGACCCATTCGAGCGGCTGGCCGGTCAGCGTGTTGCGCATCTGGATGCACGCATGGCCGACGAGGTCGGCTGGCGCCTCGGGACGCCCGTATCGTTTCACGTACGCGGGTGCGGCGACGGTCACCGCTCGCGTCTCCAGCAGCTTGCGCGCCACCAGCGACGACGAAGGCGGTTCGCCGAACCGCACCGCGACGTCGAATCCTTCTGCAACCAGATCGCCGAGTTGCTCGCGCGCCGCCAGTTCAAGCGACAGATCGGGATGGCGCGCCAGGAACGCGGGGAGATGCGGGGCCAGCACCCGCCGGGAAAAATACGCGTCGACATTCACGCGCAGCCTGCCGCGCACGGCCGCGGCCGAACCGGCGGCCAGCGTAACCGCGTCGCCGATGCCGGCGAGCAGCGGGCCGATGTCCTCGTACAGGCGACGCCCCTCGTCCGTCAGCGTGACCGAGCGCGTCGTGCGGTCGAGCAGCCGCACACCGACCCGCGCCTCCAGCCGGCCCACGGCCCGGCTGACACCCGACGGCGACAGGCCGAGCGCATCTGCCGCACGCGCGAAGCTGCCGCTTTCGACGATCGCGGCGAGCACGCCCACGTTCGCCAGGATCCGCCCGTCGATGCTCATGATTTCACTCATGACAAAAGATCACCAATCAAATGACATGGATTCGATTCCATCAGGAATCACCGATCCCTATCATGCAACCCGATGCATCGCGACGGCAAGCCCGATCGTTCCGGCATCCGTCTTCTCCACTTCTCGATGAGGATTTCGAATCATGTACGCCATTACCGGCATCACCGGACAGGTCGGCGGCGCGCTCGCCCGGGCATTGCTCACCGCGGGCCAGCCCGTACGGGCCGTCGCGCGCGACGCCAATCGCGCCGCGCCGTGGACCGCGCGCGGCTGCGACGTCGCACTCGCCGACATGACCGACACCGCCGCGCTGACAACGGCCTGCTCGAACACGGCCGGCGTATTCATGCTGCTGCCGCCCTGCTTCGATCCGTCGCCCGGATTCCCTGAAACGCGCGCGGTCATCGACGCCGTCGGCGCGGCGTTGCGCGCCGCTCGGCCGCGCAAGGTCGTTTGCCTGTCGACGATCGGCGCGCAGGCGACGCAGGTGAACCTGCTGACGCAGTTGACGATGATCGAGCAAGCGTTCGGCGACCTGCCGATGCCCGTCGCGTTCCTGCGCCCCGCATGGTTCCTCGAAAACGCCGCATGGGACGTCCCGACCGCGCGCGACGCCGGCGTGATCCGCAGCTTTCTCCAGCCGCTCGACCGCCCAGTGCCGATGGTTGCCACCGAAGACGTCGGCCGCACGGCGGCGGCCCTGCTGCAGGACGAATGGACGGGCACGCGCATCGTCGAACTCGAAGGGCCGCGGCGCGTCAGCCCGAACGACCTGGCCGCCGCGTTCGCCCGCGTGCTCGGGCGCCCCGTACAAGCCGAGGCCGTCCCGCGTGACACGTGGGCCGGCCTGTTCGATGCGCAGCGGATGCGCTATCCCGAACCGCGCATGCGCATGCTCGACGGCTTCAATGAAGGCTGGATCGACTTCGCGTCGGCGCCTGCGGATGTCCTGAAAGGGGACCTCGACGCAGACGCCGTGCTGCGCACGCTCGTCGCGCGCGCCGACTGATCGGCAACGAGGCGGCGGGATACACCGCCGCCTGCTTCACATCTCCCCCGCGTGCGCCCTCGCCCGCACTTGCGCAAACGACGTATCGACGAGCAGGCGCCCGGTATCGAACACCGTTTCCAGCGCGTCCTCCCAGTCGCCCTCCAGCATCCGGTCGTCCCACGCGGCGGGCAGCGTTGTCGTCCGATACTCACCGGTGCGGAAATGGCGCAGCAACGTGAGCCGCCCCTTCTTCGAGCGCTTGCCGTGATCGGTGACCGGATCCTTGCAGACGTCATGCCATACGTCGCCACGCCGGATCGCCGAGCACTTCATCGCGAAGCGCTGCGTATCGCGGTTCACCTGCTGCAGCAGCCCGCCGCCCATGCCGAACACGACGTTGCCGGCCGCATAGCCTGCGTCGTCGAGCGCGGACAGAATCGCTTCGATCGACAGTTCGTCGACGCCATCGCCCTGGATCACGCGCACGCGATTCAGCACGCGCCGCCCCTTGCCGTTCACGGTCGAGCCGAACGATGCGTCGAGCGCGCGCACGGTCTGCAGCACGATCGCCACCGGGTCGCCCGAATCGGGCCGCACGACCAGCGTCGCACCGGAATCGAGCACGGCCTGCCGAAGCTCGCCGCCCCACAGATCGAGCGCCGCGAAAAGATCGTAGGAGTCCGACACGACCGACACGATCGCGCCGGGCAGGCCGAAGCGGCGAATCATGTTCCGGTACGCATCGGCTTCGTGTTCGCGGCCCCACGATGTAATCGTGCTGTGCTCGGCCGCCGGCACCGAGTACGCGGCCATCGGCTCCCGATAGAAGCGGTTCGCGGCCAGCACGCCGAGCACCGTATCCGAACCCATGAAGTTCACGAGATGCGCCGCACCGCCGATCGCGGCCGACTCCGCGCTCGATACACCGCGCGCGCCGAAGTCGTGCAGCTTGAACGGCAGTTGCGCGAGATCGTCGTCGGTCTTTTCGAGGAAGCGGCGGATCGTCTGCCTCAAGTGCCAGCTGCGCGTCGCGACCGTCACCGGATACCACACGCGCAGCAGCATCGTCTCGAGATACGACGCGAGCCAGAACACCTGCGGGTCGTCGCATTCGACCGTCATCAGCACGTTGTGCACCGGCACGACCGAGCCCTCGGGCACCGCGCGGATCTTCACCGGCAGGCAGCCGTCGTAGCGTTCGACGATATAGCGCCACCCTGCTTCGTTGAACGGCTCGCCATGCACCGTGAAGAAATCGCGCGCTTCGTCGATCATCGCGTGCGTGATCGGCTTGCACAGATATTCCTTCAGCAGCATCTGCAGGCCGAAGAACACCGTGCGGTCGTAGCGGCCGCCGCGCGATTCGACGTACGAGAACATCGCCGACGCGTCGGGCGGATATTGCAGGAAGTGGGAAGCCTTGTACGAATCCGTGTTGAGGATCGGATTGGCGAGAACCGCGGCAAAGCCGCCGAGATCGTTTTGCATGGCTAGAGCTCCTCTAGGCCGTTGAAGTGCCGCCGCGTCTGTCGCGGCGGACGGAACGTGGGGAATCAGCGGATCACAGCTTCCCCAGGAAGTGATACGCGATGTCGAAGTGATCCTCGAACATCACGCTGCGCATCTGCGCGAATTCGTTGAGCGGCACCCAGCGCGCCTTGTCGGCATCGTCGCTGCCCTTCACGCGCGGCAGCTCGCCGGTCGGGAAGTTGAACAGGCACGCATGCGTGATCGTGCGGCCGCGCAGCGAACGCGTCGGGTGATCGAACACCTGGCGATCCTTGATCGAGCCGCGCAGCACGGGCTCCGGCAGCTTCAGGCCGGTTTCTTCGCGCAGCTCGCGAATACAGGCCGCATCGAGCCGCTCGTCCTGGTTCACGAACCCGCCGGGCAGCGCCCACAGGCCGCGGCCCGGCTCGCTGCGGCGGCGCACGAGCAGGATATGGCCCGAGTGCACGACCACCGCGTCGACCGTCACGAACGTGACCGGATACGGGGCGGCCGCCCACGCCTTGCGATACCTGGCGATGAATTCGGCTTCCGACTTCAGCTGCGCGAATTCCGGCTGCGTGCGGAAACGTTCGAGCCAGCCGAACACGGGTTCCGGCACGGCCCACTGCACGAAGCTGTTGGTGCGTTCGGCGAAATACTGGTCGCGGATCTCGGTGGCGGAAATGTCTTCCGTCGCGTCGACGTCGACGAGCTCCCATTGCGGGAACATCCGCAGGTAATACGACGTTGCGTCCTTCTCGTGGCCGATCAGCCCGACCTTGCGCTGCGCGATGTCGCCGAGCGCGGACGCGACGGCGTCCTGCACCCAGCGCACCCAGTCGCCGTCGTTGTAGGTCGAATCCTGCAACGGCGCGACGGTGACGCGGTCGCGCTCGGACGCGTCGAGCAGCGAAGCCAGCATCTGGCGGCGCTCGTCGAACGAGAACGGATCCTTGATGGTGCGGGGCTTGTCGGTCGATCCGATCAGCACGCACACTCGCTCGGCCCGGCTCAGTGCCGACTTCAGCACGTTCAGGTGACCACGATGCGGAGGCTGGAAACGACCAATGAAAACGAGCGCGTCGAAGCGCCGGTTCTGTTGCGTACTCATGAGGCTCCCTCAAGAGATTGAAACGCTTCGGGTCTTTCCCGAAGGATGGACAAATCCTAGGGGAAATCCCGGGGTGCGTCAATCGGGCTTGTTCGAGCACACGCTCGACTTGACGAAGTCTGACGAAACACGGGTTATTGGCGCGGTACACTCGATTTCATCCCACTCCGCGCGAGGGCGCCCGCCATCATGAGGATCTCAGTCAGCCGCACCGTCGGCGTCGATCGCAGACGCCTCTTCACGTGGTCGCAGGATTACGCGCGGCGGCTCGTGTGGGACAGCTTCCTCTCCGACGCCTACCTGCTCGACGGCATGACGGCCGACGTCGGCGTCGACGCGTTCTGCCGCAGCCAGTCGGGCGCGACGATGGTGTCGCGCTACATCTCGTACCGTCCGCCGCAGGTCGCCGCCATCGAAATGGTCGACGGGCCGAAAGTGCTCGAACGCTTCAGCGGCAGCTGGAACTTCACCGAGCACACGCCCGGCACGACCGAAGTGAAATTCACGTACCACTTCCGCGCCCAGCCGGCCTGGCTGCGCTGGCTGCTCGAACCGCTGATCGGCGCGTTCTACCTCGTGCAGACGCGACGGCGTCTCGATTCGTTCAAACGCTGGGCCGAAGCCGAAGCACTGCCGCACTGACAGGCGACGCGGGTCGCACGGCCCGGCTCGGCAGCCTGTCGCCAACATCCGCAAGCGTCAAAGCACACTGCACGGCCCGATCCGCAACGGCCGCTCCTCCGGCCGCGCCGTTCGAACCGCATCCGCGCTAACGTGTGCCGCCCCCGCGCAACGGGAACGTTTCCGCCCCCGCATCGCGGCGCAACGTGACCTCCGTACCGGTCAGCCATCCTGACGATTGAAGGATCGGGCGCGCGATCGCGTACAGGCGGTCGGCGCTCGCACCATAGAAGTACAGATAACCGTCGTTGCCGTCTCGATGCAATTCGGTCTCGCCCAGCTCGCCGGCGCCTGCCTGCTTCACCGCACGATCCAGCCGTTGCTCCAGCGCGTGAAGGCGCGTCTTGTCCTTCTCGTAGTAATCGAAGTGCACCATCACGACCGGCCCGGGCGGCTTCGGCGGCACATCGGCGGCAGCGTTGGCGGCAAGCAATGCCCAGCCGAGCAACGCGACAATTCGGATTCCGTTACGCATATCGGTCAAGGACTTGAATGGCCCGCCGACGTCGGCGCACCGCCGCGCGCAACCTGCTGCCGGACTTGGGCTTGCGTGCCGAGCGCCGCGGCGATCGCATCGACCGCGTCGGCCGCACGCGCCGCGCCGCACATGAACGCGTCGACGGCCGCGAAGCGATGCTCGGGCCACGTATGGATCGTGATGTGCGATTCGGCGAGCAGCACGACGCCCGTCACGCCATGGTCACCGCCGAAATGATGGAAATGCGCACCGATCACGCGCGCGCCCGCCTGCTGCGCCGCTTCGGTGAGGATCGACTCGAGCCGAGCGGCGTCGCGCAGCAGCACCGCGTCGATGCCGGCCAGGTCGGCCAGCACGTGCGAGCCGAACGTCGCGCGCGGTGGCGCGATCCCGTCGCGCGCGGTCATTTGTGCGACCCGTACGACGAGTAGCCGCTGCGGGCCGACGAACTGCCCCAGCCGCTGCCGCCCGACCCGCTGCCGCCGATCGATGCGCAGCTGAACAGCGTGACGACGATCAGGCCGTAGATGCCGTAGAGGATGTACCGGATCACGCGTTGCCCCCGTCCGACGCGAAGCTCTTCCACAGCCACTCAGGCAGCCACAGCACGAGCAGGCCGACCAGCACGTAGACGGAGCGGCCGCTGAACGAGAACAGCGAGCCCATGTTCAGGATGACGAGCAACGCGCTGAACACGAGCGGCAGCGGCGCGAAACTGTGCGGGCCCTTCCGGCCGAACAGGCCCGTCGACGCGGTGGCGCCCGTTGCCGCCGCAGCCGCGGCGGTCGCGAGCGCCGGCGTGCCGAAGCGTTCGGCAAGCGTGCTGCCCGACAGCGGCCGCGCACGCGACCAGACGATCTCCGCGTCGCTGCGCTCGCGCGTCAGCTTGTCCTTCTGCCAGCCGTAGTCGATGATCGACGTGCGATCGCCGACCTGCACGCGCCAGTTGAACGCACCGACCACGTAGACGACCTCCGAGTCATATTCCTCGCGCAGGCGGTAGGTCTTGTCGCCGTCGGTCACGTCGGCATCGCTGCCGATCGTCGGCCATTGGTCGAGCACCTGCACGCGCTCCCAGCGCCCTTCGCTGTGCACGAGCCACAGGAACCCGCGCTTCGGGTTCAGCAGCAGGTACTCGTCCCACGTCTCTTCGTCGCCCGGCACGCGGCAACGCATCATCCCGATCACCGTGTACTTCACGCCGTCGAACGTGCCGATCGCGCCGAGCTCCAGCGCACCCTTCACCGCTTCGAGCTTGCGCTGCGCCGCGAACACGGTCTGCTGCTCGGCCGTGCACTGCACGCCCGCATGGCAACTGCCGCACACCACGTAGTCGGCGACGTTCGGCGCATACGACAGCGGTGCGCCGCAGCTCGGGCACGCGAACGGTACCATCTCCGCACCGCGCTTCTCGCGCGTGTCGTGGTCGGTATCGCGCAACCCGGTGAATGCGAGTGCATCGAATTCGAGCGCTTCGCCCGTATAGACGGCCGGGCTCCCGCCGTTCGAATCGGCGTCGGAATAGTCGTAGGTCGCGAATGCGTTGCCGGTGCGCAGGTCGACGACGCGCGCCTCCCAGCCGGCATCGACGCGGAACGGCAACTCGCCGTCGCCGCCCGTGCAGCGCGCGGTGCGCACGTCCGACACGAGAAACGCGCGGCCGCCATGGTCGATCCGCATGCCCGGTTCCAGCGTGCCGAACGCAGGCCACGCGCCGCCGGACGCATCGTCGGGCTCGCGCACCGTGATCGCATACTGGCCCGACGCATCCGACAGCCAGCCGAACGTGCCGTCGTCGAACACGACGTACCACTCGCTCCACGCGCCGGCGTCGTAGGTCATCTGGATGCGCCCGAGCACCGTGAACGCACGCTTGCCGTAGCGACCGGCCGTGCCGATCTGGATCGGCGACGCATCGTCGAGCACCGTGGCCAGTTCGCCGATGCGTTCGACGTCGGTGCCGTGCTTGAGCAGCGTGCTGCGGCAGAACGCGCAGACGGCCATCACCGCCGCCGCCGAGCGAAACTCGACCGGCGCGCCGCACTGGGGGCACGAGGTACTGAACATGCGCGACGCTTACCGGGTGAGCTTCGCGAGGATCTCGGCCTTCGCGCGCGAATATTCGTCGTCGGTCACGAGGCCCTTGTCGAACAGCGCCTTCAACTGTTCGAGCCGCTGCACGTAATCGGTGCCTTCCGCCGGCGCGGCAGTCGGTGCGGCGGCCACCGGTGCCGCGGCGGGCGCAGGCGGCGCGGCCGGCGCCGGTTGCACGGCGCCCGCCATCTGGCCTGCCATCGCCTGCCCGATCGCCGCACCCGCGGCGAGCCCCGCGCCGATTCCGGCTATGCCGCCCGGGTTCTGCGCGGCGAGCGGAATCGCCTGCGCGGTCTGGTATTGCGTGGCGCGCGCGAGATCGCCGGCCATCCCCGCGCCGATCCGCAGGTCGAGCGCCTTCTGCAGTTCGGCCGGCAGCGACACGCTTTCAACCGCGAACGCATCGAGCGCGAGGCCGTAGCGCGTGAACACCGGCACCAATGCCTCGGCGACACGCTGCGACAACAGCGACTGGTTCGCGGCCATGTCGACGAACGGTACGTCGGCCGAGCCGAACGTCGTGCTCATCGCGGTGACGACCAGGTTGCGCAGTTGCTGTTCGAGATCGTCGACCGTGTACTGCGCGCGCGTGCCGCTCACTTCCCGATGGAACGCGCCCGCGTCGACGATCCGGTACGAGTAGATGCCGAACGCGCGCACCTGCACGAAGCCGAATTCGCGATCGCGGATCGTCACCGGCTGCGCGGTGCCCCAGCGGCGGCCGAGCTGCAGCCGCGTGCTGAAGAAATAGACGTCCGACTTGAAAGGCGACTGAAAGAATTTGTCCCAGTTCTTCAGGTACGTGAGCACCGGGAGCGTGTTCGTTTCCAGCGTGTACAGCCCCGGCTGGAACACGTCGGCGACCTTGCCTTCGTTCACGAAGATCGCGACCTGCGTTTCGCGCACGGTCAGCTTGCCGCCGTACTGGATTTCCTGGTCTTCCATCGGATAGCGCCAGGCCAGCACGCCGTCGGTGTCTTCCGTCCATTGCAGGACGTCGACGAACTGCTTGCGGATAAACGATCCCAGACTCATGTCGGTCTCCTCGAAACGCGTGGCGCGTCAGGTCAGGCAGGCGGCATTGATGATGCCGACGACGAGCGACGCGGTGCCCATCAGGCCGCCCATTGCGACGTTGCGATCCTCGATCGCATGATTCATGCCGGGCATCAGGCGCGTGAGCGCCGCATAGGTGATCAGTTGCACGATCATCGCGCCGACGGCCCAGATCACGACTTCGCCGAGCGTGGAATTGTGCGCGATGCTGGAGGCGAGCGTCAGGCAGAAGCCGATCAGCGCACCGCCGAACGACAGCGTCGCGGCGGCGTTGCCTTCGCGGATCAGCGCCAGTTCGTCGAACGGGGTGACCTTCAGGTACACTGCCGCGAACACGAGAAGCAGCACGAACGCCGACAGTAAATGAACCGCATAGAGATAGGCACTATTCATTCTTTCCCTCGGATTTCGTGCTCGGTTCGCCGCCCCGTCGCCGGCCGGCCCATGCAGGGCCAGCGGACGGATGGCCGCCCCTCGAAAATCCGCGCCAGTATATCCACATTGCCGAGCGCTGCACAACGGACGCACCATGCTGCATAGGCGCGCGCTCGTCCTGTCGATTCTCGTGCTCGCGTCGTGCGGGCTCGGCTACGAACTGATCAGCAGCGCGCTGTCCAGCTACCTGCTCGGCGATTCGATCCTGCAGTTCTCGTCGGTGATCGGCTGCTACCTGTTTGCGATGGGGATCGGCTCGTGGCTCGCGAAGTTCGTCGAGGACGACGACGTGCTCGACCGCTTCGTCGACATCGAGTTGCTCGTCGGCCTGCTCGGCGGCGTGTCGGCCGCGCTGCTGTTCGTGGTGTTCGCGTGGCTGGCCGCGCCGTTCCGCGCGGCGCTCTACGCGTTGGTGCTGGCGCTCGGCCTGCTGATCGGGATGGAAATCCCGCTCGTGATGCGCGCGTTCCAGCAGCGGCGCCAGGCGTTTCGCCATACCGTCAGCGAAGTGCTGACCTTCGACTATCTCGGCTCGCTTGCCGTGTCGCTGATCTTCCCGCTGGTACTCGCGCCGCGTCTCGGCCTGCTGCGCACCAGCTTCCTGTTCGGGCTCCTGAATGCATGCGTCGCGCTGTGGACGACGCACCTGTTCCGCGACGAGATCCGCAACGTACGCGGCAAGCTGATGCGCGCGTCGCTCGTGATCGGGCTGCTCGTCGCCGGGTTCGCACTGTCGGACCGCATCACGCACTGGGCCGAACACGGCGTGTACGGCGACGAGACGATCTATTCGGAAACGACGCCGTACCAGCGCATCGTGCTCACGCAGTGGCACGACGACATGCGGCTGTACCTGAACGGCAACCTGCAGTTCTCGTCGCGCGACGAGCATCGCTATCACGAGGCGCTGATCCACCCGACGATCGAGGCGCTGCCGTGGGCGAAGCGCGTGCTCGTGCTCGGCGGCGGCGACGGCCTCGCGGTGCGCGAGCTGCTGAAGCACCGCAACCTCGAACAGATCACGCTCGTCGATCTCGATCCCGCGATGACGAAGCTGTTCTCCACGTCCGCTCCGCTCGTCAAGCTGAACCAGGGTTCGCTGAAGGACCCGCGCGTGCACGTGATCAACGACGACGCGGTGCGCTGGCTCGAATCGAATGCCGACGTGTACGACGCGATCGTCGTCGACTTCCCCGATCCGACCAACTTCGGGCTCGGCCGGCTGTATTCCGTGCCCGTGTTCCGGCTGCTTGCACGCCACCTGTCGGAGAACGGCTACGCGGTGATCCAGTCGACGTCGCCGTATTTCGCGCCGCACGCGTACTGGACCATCATCGCGACGCTGCACGAAGCCGGGCTCAACACGTGGCCGTACCACTGCTACGTGCCGTCGTTCGGCGACTGGGGCTTCGTGATCGCCGGCAAGCGCCGCGACTTCACGGTGCCGACGCACTACTCGGTGCCCACGCGCTGGCTCGACGCGCAGACGGCCGCCGAGATGTTCCACTTCCCGGCCGACATGCCGGCGCTGCCGATGTCGCCGAACGAACTCAACGACCAGCCGCTCGTGCGCCGTTTCGACGACGACTGGAAACACGTGCTGCGCTGATGGACCGCCGCACGTTCCTCGTCGCGTCGGCGGCCGCGTCGCTCGCCGCCTGCGGGCGCACCGGCTGGATCGAGACGACGCCGCATGTCGGCTACCCCGGCATGCGCGAAGGCCACGCGCTGCGCGACCATGCGACGCTGCCGCCGCCGTCCGGCACGATCGAGACCGACGTCGCGATCCTCGGCGCGGGCGCGGCCGGGCTGTCGTGCGCGTGGCAGCTCGCACGCGCGGGGCACAAGCGCTTCGCGGTGCTCGCCGGGCCCGAATTCGGCGGCAACGCGGCAGGCGGCCGCTTCGGCGAGCTCGGCTATCCGAAAGGCGCGCACTACCTGCCGCTGCCGTCGCTCGAATCCGCGCATCTGCGCGACATGCTCGCCGATCTCGGCGTGATCGAGGCGTCGCCGTTTTCCGCGCGCCCGGTGTACGACGAGCGCGTGCTCGTCCATGCACCCGACGAACGGCTCTTCATCGCCGGGCGGTGGCAGGACGGCATCGTGCCGACGGCCGGCCTCGGCGCCGACGAGCTCGCGCAGCAGGCACGCTTCTTCGCGTACACGGACGGGCTGCGCACCGCGCGCGGCGCCGATGGCCGCAAGGTGTTCTGCATCCCGATCGCGGAATCGTCGCGCGACCCGCGCTGGCGCGCGCTGGACCGGCGCTCGTTCCGCCAGTGGCTGCTCGACGAGGGCTACACCGCGAAGGCGCTGCACTGGTACCTGAATTACTGCTGCCGCGACGACTATGGCGCAGGTTACGAGCATGTTTCGGCATGGGCCGGCCTGCACTATTTCTCGTCGCGCGGCGGCCACGCGGGCGATGCCAGCGACGGCGCGGTGCTGACCTGGCCCGACGGGCTGCACACGATGGTGACGAAGCTCGCCGATTCGATCACCGCACGCACCGGCTCGCATGCGTGGTCGCGCGACGGCTTCGCGGTGCGCGCGACCGAACGCGCAGGCGGTGTCGACGTACTGTGCGCGCGCGTCGGCAACGACGGCGCGCTGTCGACGTTCACGCTGAAGGCACGGCGCGTCGTCAGCGCGATGCCGCTGTTCGTCGCGGCGCGCGTGTTTCCGCAGCTTGCCGCGTACGGCTTCGATCCGGAGCGCGACCTGCCGCCGCGCGCGCCGTGGCTCGTGTCCAACTTCCTGCTCGACGGCATGCCGGCCGAGGAAGCGGGCGTGCCGCTCGCGTGGGACAACGTCGTCTACGACGGTGCGGGCCTCGGCTATGTCGTGTCGACGCACCAGCTGATCCGCATGTCGCCGCCGACGCGCTCGGTGTTCTCCGCGTACCAGGCATTGAGCGCGCAAGCTCCGGACGACACGCGCCGCTGGCTCGCGCAGGCCAGCCCCGACGCGTTGCGCGAACAGGCGGCGATCGACCTGCAGGCCGTCTACGGGCGCAATCTGTGGAAACACGCGACGGCGCTCGAGATCACCGTGCGCGGTCACGCGATGGCAACGCCCGATGTCGGCTTCCTGAGCCGCCCGGGGCTGCTCGCGTTGCGCGATGCCGACGGCCCCGTCGTGTTCGCGCATGCCGATCTGTCCGGGCTGTCGCTGTTCGAGGAAGCGTCGTACTGGGGCGTGCTCGCCGCCCGGCGCGTGCTGGCCTGACGGTCGTCATCCGTCATTGCGGCGCCACCGCCACCCGCTATAATCGCCCGACATTCCGACTGCATTGAGCAGGCCGACGGTGCCGCGCCGCGCGCCGTATGCCCTCCTCGACAACAACAATGACGAACCGAACCATCCGACGCCTTCGCCCGCTCGTGTGCGCCGCCGCGCGCGTGCTCGCCTGCGCCCCGCTGCTCGCCGCACCGCTGGCGCTGCATGCGGCCGACACCTCGGGCGCCACCGGCACCGCCTCCGGGCGCTACATCGTCGTCGACACCGGCCATACGCCGGCGCACCCGGGCTCCACCGGTGCGAGCGGCCGCGTCGAATACCAGTACAACCTCGACCTGTCCGCGGCGGTCGCCGAGAAACTCGCCACGCATGGCGACCGCGTGCTGCGCACGTCGGCCGATGGCCGCGAGATCGCGCTCGACCAGCGTTCGACGCAGGCACCCGACGCGAACCTGTTCGTATCGATCCATCACGACTCGATGCAGCAGCAGTTCATTGACGCGGGCCGGCAGCGCGAATTCCGCGGCTTCTCGGTGTTCGTGTCGGAACGCAATCCGCACTACGCGGAAAGCCTGCGTTGCGCGAAGGCGATAGCCGAGCGGCTGGTCGCGTCCGGCGAGCGGCCGTCGCTGTATCACGCGCAGCCGATCCGCGGCGAGAATCGCCCGCTGATCGATCCGCAACTCGGCATCCACCGCTTCGACGATCTCGTCGTGCTGCGCACCGCGCCGATTCCGGCCGTGCTCGTCGAAGCCGGCGTGATCGTCAATCCGGACGAGGAAGCACGGCTTGCGCGACGCGAGACGATCCAGAAGCTGTCCACGGCGATCGCCGGCGGGATCGACGCGTGCACGGCACCGCTATAAACAACGATAACGCCCGTCGGGCCCAACGGTTTTCACCCAGTCAGGAGCCTCACCATGAAAATGAAAAATCTGCTCGCATCCTGCGCGCTGTTCGCGCTTGCCGTTCCGTTCGCCGCACATGCCGCCGGCTGCGGGAAGCCGCGCAGTGCGTTCGACCAGGTGTACTGCAGCAGCACGCAGTTCTCACAAACGGACCGTGACCTCAACGACGAGTACGGCCGCCTGCGCAAGCAACTGAGCAGCGACCAGCAGGCGACGCTGAAGGCCGGCCAGCTCGCGTGGCTGAAGCAACGCGACGCCCAGTGCAGCGAGACGCGCAACAACGGCTACCTCGTGGATCTCCAGTGCGCGACCGACATGACGCAGTCGCGCCTGTCGTTCCTGCGCGAACGTGAGCGCGAATGCTCGAGCACGGGCTGCGTGACGTCGAAGCTCGGCGAGTAAGGGCGTCGCGCGTGCCGCGCCGCGAAACGTTTCGCGACGCGGCGCTTCATGCCCTTGCGAACTCGGCGCATCGGCACCGCGAAAGGAGCAGCGATGCGACAGGAATTCTCCGAAGTCCTCAACGATCTGGTCGACTATTTTCTCGTCGGCGATCTCCTGCTGCTGAAACGCTTCAAGGAACGGCACGGGCTGCCGGATGACGTCGCGACGGCGTTCACCACGAGCGACAGCGGCGACCGCGCCGTGCTGGAAGGCGTCGTCATTCCGCTGGCCGGCATCGAGAACCATCCGTACACGATCATCTTCACGCTGGACGACGCGACACCCGAATTGCTGAAGACGGGAAGCCGCCTGCAGCATCGGCGCGGCGGGTACGTGCTGCGCGTCGAACACCGCTTGGTCATGCTCTACACGTGGCGGATTCTCGAACGCTTCAACGACACAACGGTCGATGCGCTGCTCGCGCGTTACCGCGAACCGGGCAGGCCCGCGATTGAAATCGACAACGGCTGGTATGACGTCGAGGTCCTCGGCGGCGAAGTGCCGCGCAGCGGCTGGTTCGAGCCTGCGTTCGAATTCGTGCTGAAGAGAACCGACGTGCCGGGCGATGCGTCGCAGGTGGATATCAACTACCGCTTTGCGATAGAGGGCACTCTGGATCCGGCGAATTGAATCCCGCGCGCGACGGCGCGGCACACGGCAACCGATCAGACGGCGCACACATGACACCGAACACGACGAACATCGACATCCGCCCTGCCACGCCCGCCGATGCCCCCGCTATCGCCGCCATCCACGTCGCATCGTGGCAGGCCACCTACCCGGGCATCATGCCGGCCGCGTTCCTCGCCGGCCTGTCAGTCGAAAAACGCACCGCTTCCTGGCGCCATGCGCTCGACGCAGGACGGCCGCGCGTCGCGCTCGCGTTCGCGGAAGGCGGGCCCGCGGGCTGGATCGCCTATGGCCCGACCCGCGACATCGACAAGGATCGCACCTGGGGTGAAATCGAAGCGATCTACCTGCATCCCGCGCATTGCGGGAAAGGCGTCGGCGCGGCGCTCGTCGACCATGCATGCCGTGCGCTGCATGACATGGGCCACGAATGGGTGTCGCTCTGGGTGCTGTTCAAAAACCATCGTGCGCGGGCGTTCTATGAGCGCGAGGGGTTCGTCGCCGAAGACGACATCAAGACGTTCGAGATCGAACATACGCCGATCGAGGAAGTGCGCTACTGGCGCGCACTTCCCTGGTGATCCGCCTCGGCTCGCGGACGATCACAGAAACCACCGATACTCCCGCGCCCCGATCTCATTGCGAAAATCCAGCTCCTCCTGCCGCTTGTTCTCGCAATAGACCATCACGAACTCGCTGCCGAGCCCTTCGCGCACGGCCGCATGATCCTGCATCGCCGCGACCGCCGACAGCATCTCCTTCGGAAAATCGATCCCGCTGCCGCGATCCTCGTTGAGCGGCGCAATTGGCTCGCGCTTCGCGTCGAGCCCGTGCTCCATCCCGGTGAGGATCGCCGCGAGCACGAGGTACGGGTTCGCGTCCGCACTCGCGAGCCGGTGCTCGATCCGCAGGTTGCGCGCATCCGACTCGGGAATCCGGATGCACGCATCGCGATCCTCGAAGCCCCAGCTCGCACGGCTCGCCGCATTCACCATCGATCCGTATCGCCGGAACGCATTGTGGTTCGGCGCGAACACGGGCATGCAGTGCGGCAGCAGCGCGAGGCATCCGGCCACCGCGTGCCGCAGCGGCCGCCGCCCGTCCTCCGCGAGCAGGTTGCGCCCCGCATCGTCGTACAGGCTCACGTGCACGTGCATCCCGCTGCCCGGCGCATGCAGGTACGGCTTGCCCATGAAGCTCGCGCGATAGCCGTGCTGCAATGCGACGCCGCGCGTGCTGCGGCAGAACATCGCCGACCAGTCGGCCGCGCGCAGCCCGTCGTCGCAATGGCCGAAGTTGATCTCGAACTGGCCCGGCCCGAGCTCCGCGGTGATCACGGTCGCGTCGATTCCCTGCATGCACGCGACGTCGACCATCTCGTGCAGCACGTCGGAGAAGCGCGACAGGCGCTCGATATGCATGTTCGGCTGATCGTCGCGATCGTCGGACAGGCGGTCGCGCGGATACTTCGGCATCCCATCTTCGAGCTGCGCGGCAAACAGGTAGAACTCGAGCTCGAACGCCACGACCGGCCGGATGCCGCGCCGCGCGAGCCGCGTCAGCACGCGCGCGAGCACCTCGCGCGGCTCGAACTCGACCGGCGCGTCGGTGCCGTCCGTCGTGATCAGCATCTGCCCGAGCGGCTGCTTCTCCCAGGTCACCGGCTTCAGCGTGCCGGGGATCAGCCGGCGCACGGCGTCCGGGTCGCCATCGTTGAAACAGTAGTCGCCGATCTTGTAGAGGCCGCCCTGCGTGCCGAGCAGGATGCAGTTCTGCGGCAGCTTCAGCAGCGAGCCGGCCGCCACCTTCTCGAGTGCGTCGATCGGGTAGCGCTTGCCGTAGAAATGCCCGGGCAGGTCGAGGCAGATCAGGTCGACATAACGGATCTCGGGGTGCGCCTGCCGGAATGCGCGGACTTCAGCGACCAGCGCGGGAACGACGTCAGCCATGTCTCATCCTTTCCATGTCTTGTATGGCGGTGCCGCGATGCGGCGAACCGGATTCATGCGGCATGCACGACGTCGCACGCCCCTTTCAGATCAGGACTGCAAACAAGCATGCCGGCGCGGCTTCTCCCCCGACCGCATGCCGCGCCGACGAATCACGTGAATACCCAGATCACGCGCGTCGGCGCATCGGTCAGATTGGCATAACGAAAGCGCTTGTGCGCGGGAAGCTGGAATGCGTCGTTCGGGCCGAGCGTGACGGGCGTATCGTCGCCGTCGACCCAGATCGTCAGTTCTCCTTCGAGCACGAAGCCGCCCTGCTCGTCGCTGTCGTCGACGGGCCGCTCGCCGCTGCTCGCGCCCGGCGCGAGATGGCTTTCGAGAATCGAGAAGCGCGCGCGCATGTTCGGCGACACGAGGATGTCGGTAATGCCGGCCGCGTAATACACGGTGCGCCGCTCGTCGGGCCGCGTCACCCACGGCACGCTGCGCGGCTTGCTCAGGCTGTAGAAATAGGTGGTCGGCACGCCGAGCGCCTCGCCGATCGCGGTGAGATCCGCCACCGTCGGGCGCGACAGCCCGCGCTCGACCTGCGACAGAAAGCCGACCGAGCGGCCGATCCGTTCCGCGAGATCGTTGAGCGTGACCTTGCGATGCTTGCGCAGGTCGCGGATCAGGATCGCCAGGCTTTCTATCTCTTCCTGTTCATTCATGGTGGGTTCCGGTGCAGTCAGACGGTATCGCGCAGACGGTACCAGGCCTTGCCGATCGCTTCCAGCGGCGCGGCGAGCCGGTCGCCGCCGGGGAAGCGCGGATTGCGGATGCGCTGGTACTGCGCGAGCAGGCGTGCGTCGCCGAGCACCGCGTCGGCCACCGCGCGCGCACCGGCGAGCGTCGGCAGCACGCCGTGCCCCGAGAACCCTTGCAGCCAGAAACGCTGCCCGTGGCGGCCGATGTCCGGCGTGCGGCGCATGCTGATGTCGATATGGCCGCCCCACGCGTAATCGAGCGGCACGCCGGTCAGTTGCGGGAACACGCGTTCGAGGTGTGGGCGCGTGACCGCGGCAATATCGGCCGGAATACCGCCGAGATACGTGCAGCCGCCGCCGAACAGCAGCCGGTTGTCGGGGCTCAGGCGGAAATAGTCGGGTACGAACTGGTTGTCGATCACGCAACTGTTCTGCGGCAGCAGCGAACGGGCGACGTCGGGTGCAAGCGGCGCGGTGGCGACCTGGTACGTGCCGACCGGCAGCAGCCGGCGCGCGAGATCGCGATCGAGCCGGTCGACGTAGGCGTTGCAGGCCAGCACGAGCACGTCCGCACGCACTTCGCCGCGCGCCGTGCGGGCGACGTGGCCGCCGGCCGTCTCGCGGCAGTCGAGCACGCGGCTCTGCTCGAAGATGCGGCCGCCCGTGCGCTCGATCGTCTGCGCGAGGCCGAGCGCGAGTTTCAGCGGATTCAGGTGGCCGGCCTCGGGATCGTGCAGCGCCGCAAGGTAACGCGTGCCGCCGATCCATTCGCGCATCTCGTCACGGCCGATCACGCGCAGCCGATCGTAGCCCCAGCGCTCGGCCGCCTCGTCGCGCGCCTGCTCGAGCATCGCGACGCGCCGCGGCCGCACGGCGGCCCACAGGCTGCCGGGCCGGTAGTCGATGTCGAAACCGTGCCGCACGGGCAATTCGCGCACCTCGGCCGCGGCCCAGCGCATGCTGTCCCACAGCAGGCGCGCGCCGTCGCGGCCGAGCGAATCCTCGAGCGGCTGCATGTCGCACGACCAGCCGAGCAGCGCCTGCCCGCCGTTGCGGCCCGACGCGGCCCACGCGACGCGGCTCGCTTCGAGCACGACGACCCGCTTGCCGGCCAGCGCCAGGCGCAGCGCCGTATGCAGCCCGCTGAAGCCCGCGCCGACGACGAGCACGTCGGCGTCGATGCGTTCGTCCAGCTCCGGACGATGCGGGATCGGCGCCGGGTAGGTGCCGGCGTAGTAGCTTGCGACGTGACGGTCGGACTGCACGAACATGCGGACTCCCGTGAAAATTACGCCGATGAATTTCATGAAAAATTAGCACGGCAATTTCACGGAGGCAAGCGGGCAAAAACACGCGGGATCGGCCGATACACGAAACGCGTTGCGCGTGAACCGGACAGGCCCATGAACGTGCCTGCCGTCCACTCGGACAGAATTTTTACCGTTGTAAAAATTTTGGACTGCGAGAATGAAGCGCTGAAACAGCGCGTCACCCATCCAAGCACGGCCCCCGTAACCCCTTTCAGACCCAACCCAGTCGCTGACGGGAGACAAGATGCCCACGAACCGGGATGCAAGCCCGATGGACGAATCGGATCACGGAGAATTCTCGCTGAGCGAAGTCCCGCTCGAGAAACGCACCGGATTTCTGTCCATCACGATGGTGTTGTTGAGTTTCACGTTCTTCACGGGAACGATGTTTGCCGGCGGCAAGATCGGTGTCGCCTTCGACGTCGTCAGCATGATCCAGATCGCGGTAATCGGAAACCTGTTGCTCGCCGCCTATGCGGCATCGCTTGCGCTGATTGCCGCTCGCAGCGGCCTGAATGCGGTACTGATGGGGCGATTCTGCTTCGGGGAAGTGGGCAGCAAGCTGTCCGACTTCCTGCTCGGCTTCGCCGAACTCGGCTGGTACGCATGGGGAACCGCGACGGTGGCGATCGTCTTGGTCAAGCTGCTGGGATGGCCGCCCTCCGTTACCACGCCGTTGATGATCCTCTTCGGCTTCGGATTTTCGATCACGGCCATCATCGGCTATCGCGGCATGGATGTGCTGTCGCGCGTCTCCGTGCCGTTGATGTTCGTGCTGCTGATGACGTCGATGTGGATCGCCACCCGCGATATCGGCGGATGGGCCGGCCTCACGCATGTCGCACCGTCGCATCCGATGCCGTTCTCGGCCGCCGTGACCATGGTCATCGGCACCTTTGCCAGCGGCGCGACCCAGGCAACCAACTGGACCCGCCTCGCCCGCAGCGCGCGCAGCGCCGTCTCGGCCAGCATGATCGGATTCTTCGCGGGCAACGGCCTGATGATCATCGCGGGCGCATACTGCGCGATCGTCTATCAGCAAGCCGACATCGTCGAGGTGATGATGCTGCAGGGCCTGTCGATCGCGGCGGTCGTGATGCTGTGCCTCAATCTCTGGACCATCCAGGGGCCGACGATGTACAACGTGGCGGCCGCCGGATGCCATCTGCTGCGCACCGAACGGCGCCGCACGCTCGTACTCGTGGGCGCGGCGATCGGCATCGTGCTCGCGGTCGGCGGGATGTACGAGTTGCTGATTCCGTTCCTGGTGCTGCTCGGCTCGATCATTCCGCCGGTCGGCGGCGTGATCATGGCGGACTACTGGTACCGCCATCGCGGGCAATACCCGTCGCTTGCCGCCGCCCGCCTTCCGCGCTTCAACCTGGTCGGCCTGGCCGCGTATGCGATCGGCGCCGCACTCGCCTATACCTCGCCGTGGATCGCGCCGATCGTCGGCATCGGGGCGTCCGCCGGCGCCTACATCGTGCTGCTGCAGATTGCCCGCGCGTTCGCGCGCGAGCCGTCCGTTCAGGGTGAATGATTCCACTGCGCCCTCTCCCGCTCTCAAAACTACAGGAATCCTCATGAAAATCATCAACGCCAGATTGCGCGGCCGTAGCGGCCTCTTCACGATCGACATCGATGCGGGCACGATTCGCGGCATCGGCCTCCAGCCGTCGCCGCTGACGTCTCAAGAGGACGACGTCATCGACGCGGGCAGCAATCTCGTCATCCCGCCGCTGGTCGAGCCGCATATCCACCTGGATGCGACGCTGACCGCGGGGGAACCCGAGTGGAACATGAGCGGCACGCTGTTCGAAGGTATCGAGCGGTGGGGCCAGCGCAAGGCCACCATTACCCATGAGGATACGAAAGCCCGCGCCCACACCACGATCGGGATGTTGCGCGACAACGGCATCCAGCACGTGCGCACGCACGTGGACGTCACCGATCACACGCTTGCCGCGTTGAAAGCGATGCTCGAGGTCAGGGACGAAGCACGCGATCTCATCGATCTGCAGATCGTCGCCTTCCCGCAGGAAGGCATCGAGTCGTTCGAGAACGGACGTGCACTGATGGAGCGCGCGATCGATATGGGGGCCGACGTCGTGGGCGGCATTCCGCATTTCGAGAACACGCGCGACCAGGGTGTGAGTTCCATCAAGTTCCTGATGGATCTCGCGGAGCGCAAGGACTGCCTGGTCGACGTTCATTGCGACGAAACCGACGATCCGCACTCGCGCTTCCTGGAAGTGCTTGCCGAGGAAGCACGGGTTCGCGGGATGGGCACGCGCGTCACCGCCAGCCACACGACCGCGATGGGTTCCTACGACAACGCCTACTGCTCGAAGCTTTTCCGGTTGCTGAAGCGCTCGGAAATCCATTTCGTTTCGTGTCCGACCGAAAGCATCCACCTGCAGGGGCGTTTCGACACGTTCCCGAAACGACGCGGCATCACGCGTGTCGCGGAACTCGATCGCGCCGGCATCAACGTGTGCTTCGGACAGGATTCGATCAAGGACCCGTGGTATCCGATCGGCAACGGCAACATCCTGCGCATCCTCGACGTCGGCTTGCACGTGTGCCACATGCTCGGCTACGAAGACCTGCAGCGATGCCTCGATTTCGTGACGGAGCACAGCGCCCATGCGATGTCCCTCGGCGATCGCTATGGCATCGCTGTCGGGCGGCCGGCCAATCTGCTGATCCTCGACGCGGATTCCGACTATGAAGTGGTTCGCACACAGGCCAGGGTGCGATTGTCGCTCCGCGCCGGGAAGGTCATCATGCAGCGCGCGCCCGAACGCATCACCTATCCTGAAGCAGGCACGCGTTGAGCGGGCAACGCCGCTGGTCCGACATGCCGGAGGAAGCATCGTGAGGCACCCGTCCGAGCCGACTGCGGGAACACCCGGCCGGCCTCACGGCCGGCGTGAAGCGCTGCGCGACACGCTCGAGGCGACCATTCTCGCCGCTGCCGAGGAATCGTTTTCCATGTACGGATTCGAGGGCAGTTCCGTTGCGACGATCGCAGCGGCCGCCGGCCTGTCGAAGCAGAACCTGATGTACTACTTCCCCACGAAGCTGGCGCTCTACCAACGCGTGCTGGACGACGTATTGCGGGACTGGCTCGGCAGGATGCGGGAATTTGCGGCGCCCGATCGCGAGCCCGCGGAAGCCATGTCGGCCTATATCCGGGCCAAACTCGAATTCTCCAGAAATCGCCCGCATGGATCGCGGGTATTTGCGCTGGAGATCATCGGCGGGGCCAAGACCTACGGAAAGGAAATCCGCAAACAACTGATTCCGGTGTTGCGCGACGACATCCGGGTGCTCGAACGCTGGATCGAGGAAGGCAAGGTCAGGCAGGTCGATGCCGAGCACCTGTTCTTCCTGATCTGGGCAGCCACGCAGGCCTATGCGGATTTCGCCCCCCAGATGCTGCTGGTGCTCGGCAAGCGTGCGCTGGGAAACGACGATTTCGACGCGGCTTACCGCACGATCTCGGCGCTCGTGCTCAACGCGCTGATTACCGGCGACGGAAAGACGGATTGACCGCTTGAGCCCCTCCGTCGCCATTCATGCACGCCCCCGGCGCGTTGACATTCGCCGGGGAACCGCCGGTCAATCGTGCTTGTAGCGCTTCTTGTGCTTGTTGCCGCGGTGATGATCGTCGGAACGCGAGTTGTTGCGCGACACGTGGCCGCCCAGCGCCGCGCCCGCGCCGCCGCCCACGGCGGCGCCGACAGCCCGCCGGCCGTACCGCCCATCGCGTTGCCCGCAGCGGTGCCTGCGCCGCCGCCCAGTGCGCCGCCGACAATCGCGCCCGTGCGTTCGCGTTTGTTCGACGTCACCGCACCGCCCGCACCACCACCCACTGCCCCGCCGATCACGGCGCCGGTGCCGCCGCCCACCGCGTTGCCGACCGCCGCGCCGGCGACGCCACCCAGCGCGCCGCCCAGTGCGTTGTTCGTGTCACCTGCCACGGCCGGCAGCGACGCCGCCGCCGCACCGACCATCACGGCCATCCCTGCCCATTTCTTCAGCATCTGTCTGCCCTCTCCGCCTTTCGAGATATCGATGCGCAAATCTAGCACCTTTCCGGAAAGCCGACCGTAATGAAGCGTCAAATCGGGCGGGGGCCGGGCCGGAGCGCGCGTTTCAGCGGGCGGTGGCTTTTTCCGCGAACGGTCGCGGCCGATCATGGACGCGCCATTCCTCCCGGCATGACGACGCATGACGCTCCCGTAACAGTGCTGCACATCATGGGCTCCCACCGCGTGGAACCCGCGCACCTGACGGCCGGCGCGGTGATCCGGCCTGACGGCACGATCGTCCACCCAGACGCCGGGGACGCCGGGGACGCCGGGGACGACGCCACGGCGCCGGGGGCAACCGCGCCCCCGAACGCATAGCACGGCGCCCCGTTCGATCGCACGGCCGGCAGCGCATCGCGAACATCGTCAGTGCCGCGCCGACGCGAGCGCGCCATTCGCCTGCATCAGGCTCGTGCGCACCGCCGGCATCCCCGACGTCACCGCGCCGCCGGCCGGAATCGTCCCGGACGGGGAAGCGCCGACCGGCGGCGCCAGCGCCACGCCGCCCAGCGAATTGCCGTACGCGACGATATCGGCGGCCGGGCAGTTGTTCGTCAGCAACCACACCGGTATGCCGGCGATCGATGCAAGCGTCGTGTCCGCCACCGAGAAATGGCAGACGTTCCCCAACGCGCGGAAGCCGGCATAGCCCGATCCCGACACGCGGTTGCCCTTCACGACGACGTACGACACCGTCCCCGACCAGGTATCGAGCTCGATCGCGGCCTGCTGGGTAGGCTGCAAGCCGTTGTTCGCATTCGTGCCGTCCTGGATCGCGCCGACGACGTTGTTCTCGATCACCACGTCCGACACGCCGTAGGTCTTCCAGCTATCCTCCTGCGCGACCAGGATGCCGGCCGCCTTCTGAACACCGTGGACCGAGTTGTTCGAAATCGTCACGCTCCGCCCGCCGACCACGGAGATGCCGCGCCCCCAGTAGTTGCCCGATACCGTATTCCCGTCGATCAGCACGTTGGCACTGAGACTGCCGTCGGCCTGATAGCTGACGACGGCGATCAGGTCGTCGCCGGTGTCCTTCACCGTGTTGCCGCGCACCAGCACGTTGGTCGAGCCGTGGGTGGTATGGATGCCGTCGGCCAACGTCGCCTGCACGGTATTGCCCACGATCGCCACGTTGCGGCCGCCGTAGACGAAGATCCCGGCGCTGGCGCCCCCCTGGATCGTCACGCCGAGCACCTGGACACCGGCGCCCGTCACCTCGACCTTCGTCGATTCGACCGTCGTCAGCCGCGTGGTGCCGGTGCCGACCAGCGTGACGCCGACGAGCGTCGAACCGCTGCCGCTCATCACGATGGTCTGATCGGCCGGGTTGGTCGCAACCAGCGTCGCGCCATAGCCCGAGATCACGACGTCCGCTTTGGAAACCGTCAGCGACCGGCTGACGGCGTAGCGTCCCGGCGCGAGCACGAGGCGCTGGCCCGGCTGCAATGCATCGAACGCGGCCTGCAGCGCGTCGGCCTGGTCGCCGCCGTTCGCCGTCGGCTGGACGGTCACGGCCGGAAGCGCCGGCGCGCTGCGCAACGGATGCGCATGCCGCGTGCCGCCCGGTGTATAGGCGGCCGCCGGCGATGCGGCGAAACATGCGGTACAGATCAGGCAGACGGCCGTACTCGGGCCGACCCCGCGAAACGACTTTCTCATGGTTGTTCTCTCACGCCCGTTCGCCCGTGACGACCGGCCAACGGCCGACGGTCGCGACGCGTTCGAGCAACGGCGATCGTACGGCGCGTGGCACACGCGCCGAACCATCCCGACTGCGACATTCATTTGCTCCGCCGATGCGGCGGAGCAACGGCAACGAAGCGCCGTCGCGTGGCCGCGATCGACACCCGGTCGCCTGTTCGCCCGCCGGCGCGCATGCGTGTCCCCCGAGAAAAGGCGGCCCGATTCCGGCGCGCCGGCACCGCGTGGCCGGAATCGAACCCGTCAACAGGAACTGCGTTCCCGAGCGCACCGGGTGCCGGCTGACCCCCAACCCCGCCGGTTCTTTCCCGCCGCTCATCAACCAGTCTATTTCGCGCGCACCGTTCGACAATCCGACATTGGCCGCGCGACGTCGTAAGACCGCCCGTGCGCCCGCCCGGGCCATCCTCGACCTTGGTCGCGGGCGCTGCGGCAGCGTCGCTTGCGCCGGCCGGGAAGGCTCGCGACGACACTGCGATCGCAGCAGTTCACGCCGCCTCCCGTCCTGCATTACCATCGTGCGTTCGCCACGCCTGCCCGCCGCCGGCAGGCGAGCCCCGTCACCTTCCGCTCCCGCTCCGATGCTCGCTCTCGTCATCCTCGCCGGCCTCTGGGCCGGACTGCAGAACACCCTGGCCGGCGGCGGCTCGTTCGTCACGCTGCCCGCGCTGATCGTGTCGGGCATGTCGCCGCTCGCGGCGAACATCACGTCGACGGTCGCGCTGTTTCCCGCGCAGGTCACGACCGGCTGGGCGAGCCGCAAGATGGTGCGCGGCGTGGGCAGGCTGTCGTTTCGCGCGATGTTCTTCATCAGCGTGGTCGGCGGTGCGCTCGGCGGGCTGCTGTTGCTGAAGACCCCTTCGTCGATCTTCTCGCGCCTCGTGCCGTGGCTCGTGCTGTTCGCGACGATCGTGTTCGCGTGGGGCAGCTTTTTCCGCAAGCCGGGCGAAGGCACGGCGCACCTCGGCACCGTCCCCGCCGCGCTCTCGCAGTTCATGATCGCGATCTACGGCGGCTACTTCGGCGGCGGGCTCGGGTTCCTGATGATGGCCGTGCTGACGATGGCCGGCCTGTCGCCGCGCCACGCGATGTCGACGAAAAACGCGCTCGCGGGCGTGATGAACGCGTCGGCCGTCGTGCTGTTCCTGACGTCGCCGCACCTGCACTGGGGCAACGCGCTCGCGCTCGGCGGCGGCGCGATCGTCGGCGGGCTGCTCGGCACGTGGGCGCTGCATCGCGTGAACGAACGCGTGCTGCGGATCGGGATCGTCTGCATCGGCGCGATGCTGACGGTCGGGTTGTTCGTCAAGCCGATCTGACGCGCACGCACACCTGCCGCCGTCGCGGCAATTGATGAGCAAACCGCAAGACGTCTTTCGCATATCTCGTTTGCCGTGACGGCGGCGTCCGCCCACAATCCGGGGGTCGTCGTCATCGCCCTCTCGCGGGCACCGACCGGCACTTCGCGGCCGCCATTCCGATTCACCGCCGGCGGCCCGGCACATCGCGTCACTCACGCTCCCTCGACATCGGCGCCCCATGCGGCGGCAGAACGCTTGCCGCGGCGCGGCCCGATGCATTCCCGGCCAGCGGGCCAACAATAACTAGAGGTAGGAGATGCAGGACAACTCATTGAGGCAAAGCCTCAAGCAACGGCACATCACGATGATCGCGCTTGGCGGCGTGATCGGCGCGGGCCTGTTCGTCGGCTCCGGCGCCATCATCGCGACCGCCGGCCCCGCGGCGATCCTGTCGTACCTGATCGGCGGCGTGATCGTCACGCTGGTCATGTTCATGCTCGGCGAAATGGCGTCCCGCAACCCCGACAGCGGATCGTTCTCCACCTACGCAAGCAGCTATCTCGGCGAATGGGCCGGCTTCGCGGTCGGCTGGCTGTACTGGTTCAAGTCGATGATGACGATCACCGTCGAGGCGATCCTGCTCGGTGCGATCCTCCACGATTTCCTGCCGTGGCTGCCCGTGTGGGGCGGAGCGCTGTTCATGCTCGTCACGCTGATCGCGAGCAACGCGTACTCGGTGCGCTCGTTCGGCGAAGCCGAATACTGGCTGTCGTTCGCGAAGGTGACGACGATCATCGTCTTCATGGCGCTCGGCGCCTCGATCCTGCTCGGCTTCCAGCCGCGCATTCCCGCGCCGGGGCTCGTGAACCTCACGGGTCACGGCGGCTTCATGCCGAACGGCATCTCGCCCGTGCTCGCGGGCGTGATGGTCGTGATCTTCTCGCTCGGCGGCAGCGAAATCGCGGCCGTTGCGGCGGGCGAATCCGAGAACCCGGGCAAGAACGTGATCCGTGCAATCAAGAGCGTGATCGTGCGCGTGATGGTGTTCTACGTCGGCTCGGTGTCGATCCTGATCCTGTGCATGCCGTGGACCGACAAGGCCAACCTGAAATCGCCGTACGTGTCGCTGTTCGGCATGGCAGGCTTCACGAGCGCGGCCGTCGCGATGAAGATCGTGCTGTTCGTGTCGTTCATGTCGGTGATGAACTCGTTCCTGTTCTCGAACTCGCGCATGCTGTTCTCGCTCAGCCAGCGCGGCCACGCGCCGGCGATGTTCGGCCGGACCAACGCGAAGGGCGTGCCGATGAACGCGCTCGTGCTGTGCCTCGCGATCTGCGTGTCGATCCTCGGCGTTCACTTCGTGAGCGGCGGCGACCTGTTCCTGATGCTCGCGAAGAGCAGCGGCGCGTTCGTGATGATCGTGTGGATCTTCATCATCGTCGCGCACTTCTCGATGCGGCGGCAGGAGAAGCACGCGCCTCGCGATCCGCAGGCGTTCCGCGCGTGGTTTTATCCGGTGTCGAACTGGATCGCACTGCTGGCGCTGGTGGCCGTGCTCGGCTCGCAGGCGTTCAACCCGGATTCGCGCTTCCAGTTCTGGTTCACGGTATTGACGGCGCTTGCGATCGTCGCGGCGTATTTCCTGCGTCGCAAGCCGGTGCCACTCGGCGATACGGCCGGCGCGAAGGCGCGCTGACCGTTGCCCCGGGCAGGCGAGCGGCGCGCCGGTCGGCCGCCGCTCAGCTGTTCGACTTCTCAGTCTCTCGACGTGCCGGCCGCTCAGCCGAACGGACGCACGCCGATCAGCCAGCCGTGCAGGAACAGCGCGAAGACGGCCCACACGACGAGCCCGGCCACGATCGCCACGACGTCGCCTGACAGCCTGCCCGCCGGATAGCGCACGCCATCGCGGCGGTCGCGCGCACGCCACACGACGAAATCGACCAGCGCCCACACGAAGAAGGCACCGAACAGCACGACTGCGTGCAGCGTGCCGTTCGCGAGCAGGTGCGCGATCGCCCACACCGCCACGCCGGCCACCATCGGATGGCCGACGAGCGTCTTGATGCGGTTGCCCGGCACGTAGGAGGCGGCGATCAGCACGAAGGCGATCGCGGTCAGCATGCCGGTGAGGTGGCGCACGCCGACGGGCGACACCCACAGCAGCGTCGCGCCCTGGCGCGCGATGCCGTACCCCCAGATGATCAGCACGAAGCCGATGATCGACGCGATCGCATAGGGGCCCTTCCAGCGCTTCTCGCCGATCCGCTCGATCGTCGCTGAGCGCCAGCCGTCCGCGACGATCCGGATCGAGTGCATACCGAGGAAGATCGCTAAACCGAGAATCAGGACGAGCATCGGCTGTCTCCGTCTGGAATGATGAGTGGGGAAGCGTTCCGCACGGCGTACGATGCGCCGTTCGCAGGGCCGGCGGCGAGGCCGGCGCGGGTCGCGCTGGGCACGGGTGCAACCCGCGCCGATCATAAACGCCGAGGCCGCCGTTGTGAAGCATGGGGGATGTGCGGTGCGGCACGAGCTTGATGCATTCGTGACTGTGCGCCCCTGCCGCCCTTGTGCCAGCCGGCGCATGTCGCGTGAATCACCGGGCGACGGCCGGGTCGACAATAGAGGAAAAGTCGCGCGGCTTTCGCTTCGCGCGACCAGCACTATGTTTGCTTGCGCTTCGCCGGGGACTTCGCTGCCGGTTTCGACGCCGGTTTGGTGGTTCGCTTCGATGCCGGCTTGACTTCCCGTACAGAAGCAGGCTTCGGCGACGCTTTCGATGCCGGTTTGGCGACCCGCTTCGACACCGGCGTCGCTTCCGGCGCCGCCGCTTTCGGCACCGCCCTCGCCTTGCGCTTCGGCGGCCCCGCCAGCAGCGCCGCGCGATACGCGCTGCGGCACCAGTCGAACAGCGCGCCCGCATCCTCGAGCACGTCGGCCGGCGTTTCGTAATAGCCGTCGAGCGAAACCGTACGCGTGGGCCGCTCGTACGAGAATGGCCCCATCCCCGCCGCGACGAACGCCGGACGGTTCACGTCATCCACACGCAGGAACAGCGACCCGCGCGACATGAAGCCGAACATCACGCCGTCGAGCCGCATCGCCGCACCGCTGAAGAAGCGCACGACCGTGACGTTGCCGAGCGGCGCGAGCTGATACGCGATCTCCTCGCCGTGCGCCTTTTCCGATTGCCAGCTCATACGGATGCCGTGCAGCGCTGCGTCCACGCGTCGAGTTCGGCTTCATCGAAGCCGACCACCGCCGCGCTCTCGCGAATCTGCCGCCACGTCGCGCGATCGACCGGTATCCCGCCGGCACCGCGCGCCGCGCGGCTGGCCTCTTCCGGCTCGCCCGGCACCTGCACCGGCGCATCGGCGGCCTGCGGCGACGCCTTCGCCCACGCGACGAATGCATCGGCTTCGCGCTGCGCCTCGGCCGCATCGAATGCGTCCGGATCGATCAGCACCGACAGCATCCCGTTGACGATCGCGCTCGTCTTCTGCAGCGTGTCGCCGTAGGTCGTATGCCCGCCGACGAGCGCGCCGCCGAAAATCTCGCACATCGCCGCCAGCGCGTAGCCCTTGTGCAGCCCGAACGGCAGCAGCGCACCGAACGGCTGCTCGTGCATCACGGCCGGATCGTCGGTCGGCTGGCCGCGGGCGTCGATCAGCGACCCCGCCGGCACACGCTTGCCCTGGTTGTACGCGACGCGCGTCTTGCCGTACGCGATCGCGCTCGTCGCGAAATCGAGCAGCAGCGGCGGCTGGCCCGCACGCGGATACGCGGCGCAGAACGGGTTCGTGCCGAAGCGCGGATCGGCGCCGTGCAGCGGCGCGACCAGCAGGTCGCCCGGCACGTTGACGAAATGGAACGACACGAGCCCCGAACGCGCGCACTGCTCGGCCCAGTGACCGATGCGGCCGAGATGATGCACGTCGCGCAGCCCGATCGCGCAGATGCCCATGCGTCGCGCACGTTCGATTCCTTCGACCATCGCCTCGAACGCGATCACCTGGCCGAAGCCGCGACCGCCGTCGATCGACAGCACCGCGCCGCCGTCGCGCGCGATCGACGCATGCCCGTTCAACTGCAACTGCCCTTCGCGCCACGACGCGACGTAGTTCGGGATCATCCCGATCCCGTGCGAATCGTGGCCCGCGAGGTTCGCGCCGACCAGGTGATCGGCGACGAGCCTTGCCTCGCGCTCGCTGCTGCCCGCCCGTTCCCAGAGTGCCGCGACGAATGCATGCAGCGGTTCGGCGCGCATGCGCAGCGGTTCGGTGTCGGGCGTCGGCAGGGCGGTCATCGGCAAGGTTCCGTGAGAGTGGGTCGGACAGTTGTCACTGCCGGGCGTCAAGCGCTCAGCGCGCGGTCGCGATCACGTCCGCAACCGCGGCCGTCAGCTTCTTCGCATACGGCACGTGCAGGAATTCGTTCGGGCCGTGCGCGTTCGACTTCGGCCCGAGCACGCCGCACACCATGAACTGCGCGGACGGGAACCCTTCCTGCAGCACGTTCATCAGCGGGATCGTGCCGCCGAGGCCCATGTACGCGCAATCGGCGCCGAAGTGGCGGCGCGACGCGGCGTCGAGCGACGACGCGAGCCACGGCGCGAGATCCGGTGCGCTCCAGCCCGTCGCGGCACCGGCATCCGGCTTGAACGTGACCTTCGCGTTGTACGGCGGATCGAGTTCGAGCAGTTCCTTCAGTTGCTGCACGGCCTGCGCGGCATCGACGAGCGGCGGCAGGCGCAGCGACAGCTTGAACGCGGTGCGCGGACGCAGCACGTTGCCCGCATCGGCGAGCGCCGGCAGGCCGGCCGCGCCGGTGACCGACAGCGACGGACGCCACGTCGAATTCAGCAGCGCCTCGCGCGGATCGGTCGTGGTCGGCAGCACCGGCTTGCCGTCCGCGCCGCAGGCCCACGGCAGCCCCTTCCACACGGCGTCGCCGAGAATCGACGCAGCGGCCTCGGCTTCGCGCACGCGGCTGTCGGGAATCTCGCAATGGAACACGCCGGGCAGCAGATTGCCGTTCTTCGCGTCTTCGAGGCGCTCGAACAGCTGGCGCATCACGCGGAAGCTCGACGGCGCGATGCCGCCGAACACGCCCGAGTGCACGCCTTCCTCGAGCACTTCGACCTGCAGGTCGCCGGACACGAGCCCGCGCAGCGACGTGGTGAGCCACATCTGGTCGTAGTTGCCGGCGCCCGAATCGAGACACACGACGAGCGACACCTGGCCGAGCCGGTCGCGCAATGCGTCGACGTACGGCAGCAGGTCGTAGCTGCCCGACTCCTCGCAGGTCTCGATCAGGCCGACGCAGCGCGGCCGTTCGACGCCCTGCTCGTCGAGCGCGCCGAGCGCCGCGAGGCTCGCGTAGATCGCATAGCCGTCGTCGGCGCCGCCGCGGCCGTAGAGCTTGCCGTTCTCGTACTTCGGCGTCCACGGGCCGAGATCCGCGCGCCAGCCGTCGAATTCGGGTTGCTTGTCGAGGTGGCCGTACAGCAGGATCGTGTCGGTGCTGCCCGAACGCGTGGCGGGCGATTCGAAGAAGATCACCGGCGTGCGGCCCGGCAAGCGCACGATTTCGAGCTTCAGGCCCTTCACGGGCTGCCGCTCGGCCCACTGCGCGGCGTCGGTGACGACCCGCTCGAGATAGCCGCGCTTCGCCCAGTCGGGGTCGAATGCGGGGCTCTTCGCGGGGATCGCGATGTAGTCGGTCAGGGCATGGAGGATTTCATCGTTCCACTTGCGCTCGATGAAGGTAACGAGCTTGTCATGGTCGAGGACGGGGGTAGTGTCGACGGAGGTCATGGTGGGGGTGCCTGGATCGGGCTGACGAAAACCCAGATGATACGCCGATGCTCCCGCGCCGGCGCCCCCTTCCCGGTCGCTCAGGCCGCCTGCGGGAACGCGTCGCGCAGCCCCGCCGCGCACGCCAGCGCATCGCGCCACAGGCGTTGCGTCAGTTCGCCCGCATCCGCTTCACACGCGAGCGCCGCGGCCTCGCCCGACCACAGCAGCGAGAAGTCGTCGCGGCCCTGCCGCTCGAACGCGCTACGCAGCGGTTCGACCGCGGCCGTCGCGAGCGGGAACGCCGGCGCGAGCGCGCTCATCGGCCCTGCTCGCGCATGAAGCGCGTCAGCAGCCCGCGCGCGGGTCGGCCCGTGTACAGGTTGGTCATGCGCGTGCCGTCGTCGCGCGCGGCGCGCACCGCCGCGCGATGCTGCGCCGAGCGGCCGGCTTGCGGCGTCAGCAGGTAGCCCGTGCCGATCTGCACCGCGCACGCGCCGAGCGCGAACGCCGCCGCGATGCCGCGCCCGTCGGCGATCGCGCCGGCCGCGATCACCGGCACGCGCACCGCGTCGACGATCTGCGGCAGCAGCGCGAACAGGCCCGGTTGCGCATGGATGTCGTCAGTCAGGAACATCCCGCGATGGCCACCGGCCTCCGCGCCTTGCGCGACGATCGCGTCGACGCCGCGCGCATCGAGCCAGCGCGCTTCCTCGACGGTCGTCGCGGACGACACCACCCACGCCCCCGTACGCCGCACGCGCTCGAGCAGCGCATCGTCCGGCAACCCGAAATGGAAGCTCACGACGGCCGGACGCAACGCTTCGACGACCGCGCACATCGCATCGTCGAACGGCGCGCGGCCGGGGCCGCCCTTCACGTCGGCCGGATCGAGCCCGGCTTCCGCGTAATAACCGGCGAGCGCCGCGCGCCAGCGTGCATCGACCTCGGCGTCGGGCGCAGGCGGCGTGTGGCAGAAGAAGTTCACGTTGAACGGTGCGGGCGTGTGCGCGCGAATCGCCGCGATCTCGTCGCGCAGTTGCTGCGGGCCGAGCGCCGCGCATGCGAGCGAGCCAAGCCCGCCGGCTTTGCACACCGCGATCGCGAGCGGGCTCGACGAACCCACCATCGGGGCCTGGATCAGCGGCAAACGGGAAGGCAGCGTCGTCATCGGAATCGTCCTCGGGGAAGGTGGTCGCGCGCGCCGGCAGCGCGCGTTTAATGCGCTCGATATTAACCGACGAACCTGAATCCTGATTGCGGTGCCATTTGCGTCACGAATCGATTTAACCGATTCGGGAAAAACGATTATTCGCCGAAGTTTCGGCTGCGTGACTTCGCCGCCCGGGATCGGAATCAAAAGATGCCCGTCAGCCTTGCCGTACGGCCCGCCCACACCCGCATTCAAGCACCGATTCACCAACTTCAATGACATTCATCAATATTCAAATTATTAAATACCGGCGTTTACCCTTATTAAAAACCACCAAGGCGATAACATGAAAACGTTAAATAAAGCGGCGATTCATGCCGGAATCGTCGACCGGCGCCACACCGCGCCACCTCAATCGCAACACGTCTCGTCAAGGAGCGTCGCATGTCCGATGCCAGCTCGTCCTCGTCCCGCGCCGCCGCCCCATCGGCCGCGGCTTCCGCGCCGAAAATCGGCGTCATTCCCGCCACGCTGATGGTCGCGGGCAACATGATGGGCTCCGGCGTCTTCATGCTGCCCGCGAACCTCGCCGCCACCGGCGGCATCGCGATCTTCGGCTGGCTGATCACCGTCGTCGGCGCAGTGTCGCTCGCGCTCGTGTTCGCGAAGCTCGCGGCGATCGACCCGGCCGCCGGCGGCCCGTATGCGTATGCGCGCAAGTCGTTCGGCCCGTACATGGGCTACCAGACCAACCTGATCTACTGGCTCGCGAACGTGCTCGGCAACGTCGGCCTCGCGGTCGCCGGCCTCGGCTACCTCACGCATTTCTTCCCGGTCCTGAAGGACCCGCTCGTGTTCGCGCTCGCGCAGATCTTCGTGATCTGGCTGTTCACGTACGCGAACATCCTCGGGCCGAACGTCGTCGGCCGCGTGCAGTCGGTCACGACGGTCTTCGCGCTCGTGCCGATCCTCGGGATGGCCGTGTTCGGCTGGTTCTGGTTCAGCAAGGACGTGTACTTCGCCGGCTGGAACGTGTCGGGCACCAACAGCTTCAGCGCGATCGGCGCGACGCTGAACTTCACGCTGTGGGCGTTCATCGGCGTCGAGAGCGCATCGGTATCGGCCGGTGTCGTCGAGAACCCGTCGCGCAACGTGCCGATCGCGACCGTCGGCGGCGTCGTGCTCGCGGCCGTCTGCTACGTGCTCAGCTCGACCGTGATCATGGGGATGATCCCGAACAAGGCGCTGCTCGCCTCGAGCGCGCCGTTCGCGGATGCCGCGCGCCTCGCGCTCGGCGATACGGCCGCGAACGCGGTCGCGCTCTGCGCGGCGCTCGGCTGCCTCGGCTCGCTCGCCGGCTGGACGCTGCTGGTCGGCCAGACCGCGAAGGCGGCCGCCGACGACGGCCTGTTCGCCGGCGTGTTCGCCCGCGTGAACTCGAAGAACGTGCCGTCGGCCGGCCTCGCGATCGTCGCGCTGATCATGACCGTGCAGGTGCTCGCGACGATGTCGCCGAGCGCCAGCGAACAGTTCGGCAAGATCGCGTCGATCGCCGTGATCATGACGCTGCTGCCGTACATCTACTCGTGCATCGCGATCAAGGTGCTCGGCTACGGCAAGATGCCGTCGCACCAGTTCACGTTCTACACGATCGTCGGCCTGATCGGCGCCGTCTACGCGCTGTGGGCGATGGTCGGCTCCGATGGCCAGCAAACGCGCTGGTCGCTGATCTTCGTCGTCGCGACGATCGTCTTCTACGAGCTGTCGATCAACCGCCAGCGCGAGATCGAGGAAACCCACATCCATCCGGGCGGCCGCTCGCCGCGCTGGGTGCGCTATCTCGCGCTCGGCGTGACCATCGCCGCGCTCGCCGCCACGTTCTGGATTTCCGTCGGCCGTCACCAGGCCGACACCCTTCACGCGCGCTCGCCGGCCGTTGCCGCGAGCGTCCAGGCAACCCAGCAAACGGGGGATTGATACATGACCGCTTCCTTGACCCAACCGGCCTTCCGCCGCCTCGGCATGAAGGCGCTGCTCGTGCAGCACGACATCGATGAACGCACGGCCACCGGGCGCGCCGCGACGGCGCTTGCCGAGGAACTGCGCACGCGACTCGTCGACGTCGTGATCGCGACGTCCGCCGACGATGCCTGCGCGGTGGTCGCCGCCGATCCGGCAATCCAGTGCCTGCTGCTCAACTGGGAACTCGGCAACGACGCCGGCCATGCGCCCGCGCAAGCCGTGCTCGACGCAATGCGCGCACGCAACGCGACCGTGCCCGTGTTCCTGCTCGCGAGCCGCGCGAGTGCGTCCGCGATTCCGGTCGACGCGATGCGCAAGGCCGACGACTTCATCTGGCTGCTGGAGGACACCACCGCGTTCATCGGCGGGCGCATCGTCGCCGCGATCGAACGCTATCGCGAGACCGTGCTGCCGCCGATGTTTCGCGCACTCGCGAAATTCTCGCGCGTGTACGAATACTCGTGGCATACGCCCGGCCACACGGGCGGCACCGCGTTCCTGAAATCGCCGGTCGGCCGCGCGTATTTCGAATTCTTCGGCGAATCGCTGTTCCGCTCCGACCTGTCGATCTCGGTCGGCGAACTCGGCTCGCTGCTCGATCACTCGGGCCCGATCGGCGAAAGCGAACGCTATGCGGCGCGCGTGTTCGGCGCGCATCGCACGTACCACGTGACGAACGGCTCGTCGATGTCGAACCGCGTGATCCTGATGGCGAGCGTCACGCGCAACCAGGTCGCGCTGTGCGACCGCAACTGCCACAAGTCGGCCGAGCACGCGATGACGATGTCCGGCGCGATTCCGACCTACCTGATTCCGTCGCGCAACCACTACGGGATCATCGGGCCGATCATGCCCGAGCGGCTGACGGCCGCCGCCGTGCGGCTCGCAATCGACGCGAACCCGCTCGTGCGCGGCCGCGACGGCATCGATCCGACGCCCGTCCATGCGCTGATCACGAACTCGACGTACGACGGCCTCTGCTACAACGTCGCGCGTGTCGAGGCACTGCTCGGCCAGAGCGTCGATCGATTGCACTTCGACGAGGCATGGTACGGCTACGCGCGCTTCAACCCGATCTACCGCGACCGTTACGCGATGCACGGCGATCCGTCGCAGCACGACGCCAGCAAGCCGACCGTGTTCGCCACGCAATCGACGCACAAGCTGCTCGCCGCGCTGTCGCAGGCATCGTTCATTCACGTTCGCGACGGCCGCAACCCGATCGAGCACGCACGCTTCAACGAGGCGTACATGATGCATGCGTCGACGTCGCCGAACTACGCGATCATCGCGTCGAACGACGTGAGCGCCGCGATGATGGATGGCCCCGGCGGCGAGGCGCTGACGACCGACGCGATCCGCGAGGCCGTCGCGTTCCGCCAGATGCTGGCGCGCCTGCATACGGAATGCGCGGAGAACAACGACTGGTTCTTCAACGGCTGGCAGCCCGACAGCGTCGTCGATCGCAAGACGGGCCGGCGCGTGCGCTTCCACGAAGCGGACGAGACGCTGCTCGCCACCGATCCGTCGTGCTGGGTGCTGCATCCGGGCGACACGTGGCACGGCTTCGGCGATATCGAGGACGACTACTGCATGCTCGACCCGATCAAGGTGTCTATCGTCACGCCGGGCGTCGCATCGCACGGCGGGCTGATGCCGGTCGGCATTCCGGCGTCGGTCGTCACCGCGTATCTCGACCGGCACGGGATCGTCGTCGAGAAGACGACCGACTTCACGATCCTGTTCCTGTTCTCGCTCGGCGTGACGAAGGGCAAGTGGGGCACGCTCGTCAACACGCTGCTCGACTTCAAGCGCGACTACGATGCGAATGCACCGCTCGAACAGGCGCTGCCCGAGCTCGTCGCGCGCTATCCGGAACGCTACGGCAAGCTCGGCCTGCGCGACCTGTGCGACCTGATGTTCAGCGCGATGAGCGACCTGAAGACGACCGAGATGATGTCGCGCGGCTTCTCGACGCTGCCGAAGCCCGATTACAGCCCGGCCGAGGCGTTCGAGCATCTGGTGCACAACGACATCGAAATGCTGGAGCTCGCGGAGATGGAAGGCCGCACCGTCGCGACGGGCGTCGTGCCCTATCCGCCCGGCATTCCGCTGCTGATGCCCGGCGAGAACGCGGGGCCGGCCGACGGCCCGCTGCTCGGCTACCTGAAAGCGCTCGAGCAGTACGACCTGCGCTTCCCGGGCTTCACGCACGACACGCACGGCGTCGAAGTCGAGGATGGCGTGTATCGCATCGCGTGCATCAGGCAGAAGGCGCGCGATACCGACACGCGCTGAGTGCGCGACGCGACGCCTGCCGCCGCCTGGCGGCGGGCGTCGCCGCTTGCAGCCGCTTGCAGCCGGCGTCGGCCGCTCACACGGCCGGCCGCTCTCAGGGATGCGCGATCGTGGGCCGCCGCTGTGCCGTCAGAGGAAAACGTCGACGGGAATCGGTACGGTACTCAGGCGTCCCGTGCGCTTTCGCCGCGACTCATCCCGCGCCGGTACGCGGCCGGGCTCGTCGCCGCGACGCGCCGGAAATGCCGGCGCAGCGATTCCTCGGAACCGAACCCCGCACGCGCCGCGACCTGCGCGAGCGATAGCGCGGGATGCGCTTCGAGCATGTCCTTCGCGACGTTCACGCGCTCGCGGATCAGCCACGCGAGCGGCGACATCCCCGTTGCATCCGCGAACTGACGCTGCAGCGTGCGCGTGCTCATCGCAGCCTGCGCGGCGAGCGACGCGAGCGTATGCGGCTCGGCCGCGTGCGCGCGCATCCAGTCGATCAGCTTCGCGAGCCGGTCGGTGCCGCCCGGCGCGACCGGACGCGGCACGAACTGCGCCTGCCCGCCGTCACGATGCGGCGGCAGCACGAGGCGCTGCGCAACCCGGTTCGCGATCGCGCCGCCGTGATCGCGGCGCACGAGATGCAGCAGCATGTCGAGCCCCGCCGCCGATCCGGCCGATGTGATCACCTGCCCTTCGTCGACGTACAGCGCGTCGGGATTCACGCGCAGCGCCGGATAGCGCGCCTGCAGTTTCTCCGCATAGCGCCAGTGGGTCGTCACCGTGAGGCCGTCGAGCACGCCGGCCGCGGCCAGCACGAACACGCCCGAACAGATCGAGCAGAGCCGCGCGCCGCGACGATGCGCGGCCCGCAGTTTCTTCAGCAACGGCTCCGGCGGCCGTTCGTCCGGATCGCGCCAGCCGGGAATCACGATGGTGTCGGCGCGATCGAGCGTCGCGAGCCGATAGGGCGCGGCGACCGTGATGCCGCCCGCGGCGCGCACGGGCCCCGGCTCGCTCGCGCAGACCGCGAAGCGATACCAGTCGACCCCGAGTTCGGGGCGTTCGAGGGCGAACAGTTCGACCACGCAGCCGAATTCGAACGTGCAGAGGCGATCGTAGGCAAGCGCGACGACGAGATGATTGTGCATGGCGCGATGTTACCGGAACTTGTCGATCGCGCCACTGCCGCGAAACGCGCCGAACCGCGATACTGCCCTTCATTCCACCGCGTTCCGCGCAATCTTCAGGAGAACCTGCCATGTCCTACGTCACCGACGCACCCGCCGCCGACAGCCCCGCCGCCCTCGCGCATTTCGAGGCCTCGCTGCGCTTCGAGACCGACTGCTGGGACGTGCACGACGCGCTCGCGTCGGGCACGCCCGATTTCGTGCTGCTCGACGTGCGCGGCCCCGATCAGTTCGCCGCCGGCCACGTGCCCGGCGCGCGCAACCTGCCGCGCCGCAAGATCATCGAGAGCAAGCTCGCCGGCTATCCGGCCGGCACGCTGTTCGTCGTCTACTGCGCGGGCCCCCACTGCAACGGCGCCGCGCGTGCGGCGATCCAGCTCGCGCGCCTCGGCCGGCCGGTCAAGCTGATGATCGGCGGCGTGACGGGCTGGCTCGACGAAGGTTTCGCGTTGAGCAACGAAGTGCCACCGGCAGGCACCGAAGCCGGCTGATCGTCATTAAAAACGCAACAATCAATTGCTTGGCCACGGCCTGCACGCAAACGGAAAAAGCGCGATACTCGGTTCCATTGCAGTTCGGATGGAGCAGCAACATGCAGAACGCAGTCCTGATTCAAGTGGCCGGTTCGGTAGCCGCGATCGCGATCTATTTCCTGCCGGCGGTCATCGCCGACCGGCGTGGCCGGCACGACAAGCTGACGGTCGCGATGTTCAACGCGCTGTTCGGGTGGACCGGCATCGGCTGGCTGATGACGCTGTACTGGGCCTGCCAGCCGAACCCGCGCACCGATGTCGCGCAGACGATCCTCGCAAAGCGCCGCGGCATCAGCATGCGGACCTTCTCGACCGGTCTCGTTGAACGCGTGCAGCGCCGCGTGGCCGCCCAGGAGCAATGGGCGGAGAAACAAGGCTGCCGTTAAGTCCCTCTTTCCCCTTCACCGTGCCGCGTCGAACTTCGGCATCCTGACGTTGGTCGACGCGCGGTAGTCCCACGCCAGCCCGTCGCGCGGCGGTACGCCGCCCGCCCGCAGCCACGCCCCGAACGCCCCCGCCGTCACCGCCCGCGCGATCCGCTCGCCCGGGCAACCATGCGGCCCCGTGCCGAAGCCGAAATTCGGCCCGGCCGCGCGGCCGGGCATGAACCTCTGCGGATCGCGATGCACGGCCGGGTCGCGGTTCGCGGCGGCGAGCACGACGAGAATCGCATCGCCGGCTTCGACGGTCACGCCTTCGATCGTCGAGCGCGATGCAACGAAGCGGCGCGTGTTCTGCACCGGTGAGTCGAAGCGCCCGACTTCGCCGACGAATGCGTCGAGCGCGGCATCGTCCGGCGTGACGCGCGCGGCATTCGCCCCCGCTTCCCCGTGCCACGCCACCAGCGTATTGCCGAGCCATGCGGCGGTCGCCTCGCAGGTCTGCGACAGCAGCCCGACGAGATTCGCGACCAGCGCGCCGCTTGCCTGCCAGCCCGACGCGCGGGCCGCCTGCTGGACGGCGGCAACGAGCGTGCCGTCGTGCGCATGCGTCCGCGCGACGCGCTCCGTCATCCGGTCGAGCAGCGCTCGCGCCGCGTCGCTCGCGCGGGCCAGTGCCGCGGCATCCGACAACGGCGACAGCGCGGCGACGAAATCGACGACCTGCGCCGCGATACCGTCGAGCTGCGTCTCGTCGAAGCCGAGCAGATCGGCAACCGCGCAAACGGGCACCGTCATGCACCACGCGTTCAGCGCGCCGGCATCGCCCGGCGCCGGCAAGCGCCGCGCGGCAACCTGCGCGGCACGGTCGCGCAGCGCCGCCGGGTCGATCGGCGCGAACGCCGTGCGCAGCGCCTGCTTCGGCACGTCGTGCCGCAACACACCATCGTTCATGCGCACCAGCTCGCCGAACAGCGCGCCGGCCGTCGTACCGCGCAATGCGGGCGGCACGGGGGCGTCCAGCGGGCGAACCCGGCAGGCCGGATGACCGAGCACGGCCGTCACGGCGGCCGCGCGGCTCGCGACCCACAGGCCGAGCGTGGCGTCGAACGCGAGCGGCGGCCCGTCGACGAGCGCCGCATAGTAGGGATAGGGATCGCGGTGCGTGACCGCTGCGATGGGATCGGTCGGGTTCATGCAGACAGTATCGGGGCAGCGCACTGCCGCATGTTTCGGGCTGACGTGAAATGTCGCGGCGCGGGTACCGGGCATGGCGGCATCGCGACGAAAGCCGATCGTCAGGCCGCCGACCGGTAGCGATGCGACTGCATCCGCATGCGGACGCGCCCGGCCGAAATCGCGCGCGGCTCGGGCACCACCGTGTCGTGGGGGAACATTTCCTGCCGGAATTCGCCGTTTTCGTCGAACCACTGGCAGATCAGCCAGTCGCCGTCGTCGAATACGACCGGCCCGGCATAGGTGACGGTCATGCGCGGGCCGCCCGTCTTCAGCGTCACGACATCGCCGACGCGAAACCTGACGCGTTGATTTTCTCGGTTCGTCATCGCTCTCTCAGCATATTTATATATCGATATTCCCGGGGGCTTGCCAACCGTTCATTCGAACGTGCCGCAGATTATCAATCAAAAAATCAGCCGGCAACTCCCGCGTTCAAAAACATACTGAACGGGAAAATGCAACAATGCGCGGCATCGACGCGCGCGGCGCTCACCCGATCGCCCGATCCGGCGCGGCTTGTGCGCCGGCGCCGGTCGAACGGGCGGGAATGCGGAGAATAGACGATGTATTTTGCGTCGTCACCGACGTTTAATTCGAACGCGAAATCGGTTGATTATTGTCAATCAACATTTGATTGGAAACGATCCCACGCTTTATCGACGCTCATTCCCCGAACAAAACCGGCGAATTATCGGGTGACGCAAACCAGCGGTTGATATCGCGCCCGGGCACGGCAGCTTGCGTAAATGTAAACGTGCCGTCCTGCGCCATCTCCTTCGCCGCGCGCAGAAAGGCGCCGAGCGCGGCCCGCGCCAGCGCGCCGCCGACGCTCACGCGCTTCACGCCGAGCGCCGCCAGCGCGTCGAGGCTCAGCAAGCCGCCCTGCAGCCCCATCACGACGTTCACGGGCGCACCGACCGCCTGCGTCACCGCCGCGATATCGTCCGCATCGGTGATGCCCGGCGCGTACAGCACGTCGGCGCCCGCGTCGCGATAGGCGACGAGCCGGGCGATCGTGTCGGCGAGGTCGTGGCGGCCATGCAGGTAGTTTTCGCAGCGCGCGGTCAGCGTGAACGGAAACGGCAGCGCGCGTGCCGCGTCGACGGCCGCCGCGATGCGCTCGATCGCCGCTTCGCGCGCGTAGATCGGCGCGTCGGCGCGGCCCGTCGCGTCCTCGATCGAGCCGCCCACCGCGCCGGCCTCGGCCGCGAGCCGGATCGTTTCGGCCACCGTGGCGGGCGCGTCGCCGAAGCCGTTCTCCAGATCGGCGCTGACGGGCAAACCGCCCGCGGAAACGATCTCGGCGATGTGATCGAGCATCGCGTCGCGGTCGATCGCGTTGTCGGGCTGCCCTTTCGAGAACGCATAGCCGGCACTCGTGGTCGCGAGCGCCTCGAAGCCGGCCATCGCGAGCAGGCGCGCGGTGCCGGCGTCCCACGGGTTCGGGATGATGAACGCGCCGGGGCGCGCATGCAGGGCGCGGAAGGCTTCGGCTTGGCGGGCTTGCAGGTCGGAACGGGTCATCGCGGACTCCGGAAGGAAGTTGACGACCGAGCTTACGCCGGTCGTGCACGCGACGTTTCAGCGTTCGCCGAAATGTCGGCGCGCGACTGGAAAAACCTGGCGCGTCGACTGTACGCCAGCAGCCGGCGACGAGCGGGCCGGCGCCGCCACCGGCGCGTTAGCGGCTCATTAGCGGCCCACGATCGTTCAGATCGATGCGGTCGGCCCGCCGTCGATGCCGAGCAACACGTCGGTGACGGCCTCGGAGAAGCGCATCTTGCGGCCGTCGATCAGCACGTCGTCCGGGTTCGACGGGTCACGCGTGGCGTGCGGCACGCCGTGCGCGAGCAGCACCCGCGCGCAAGCCTCCCAGTCGGCGGCGCCGACATGCTCCGGTTCGTTGACGGATGCCCAGGACAACGTGCCGAGCGCGTCGCTCCCGAACCCGTGCATGTCGCGCCAGTTCGCGCCGTGCGCGAGCAGGAACGCCAGCAAGCCCGCGTCGCCGCGGAACACCGCGTGATTCAGCGCGCTCGCGTCCCAGTCGCCGCCCCGCGCGGCGATCGGCCAGCCCAGTTCGACCATGACCTTCACCGCGTCGCCCGAGCCCCATGCGGCGGCGTCCGGCAACAACCGCAGCTGTTCATCCGGCAGCGCGCCGGGCAGTTCGGGATGGCGCGCTCGGATACGCCGCGCGTCGCCGGCGTCGGCGCGCGCGCAGGCCGCCACGAACGCGTCCGCCGCGTCGAGCGTCTCCTCCGCGCCGGCCGCACGCAACAACGCCGCGACGTCGGACAGCCCGGCCTGCATCGCCAGCCGGTACGCACTGACGCCGGTCGGGGTTCGCGCGCCGGGATCGGCGCCGGCCGCCAGCAGCGCGGCGACATGGCGCGCGGAGCAGCGCACGCCGATCGCCCGCAACAACGGCGCCCCCAGGTCTGCGCCAGCCCCGGTCCGGGCGGCTCGTTCGGGTCGCCGCCATGCGCGAGCAGCAGTTCGAGCGCATCCGCGTCGTGCATGTCGAACGTGCGCCGCAACGCATTCGTCCCGCCCACCCGCGCGCCGTGTTCGAGCAGCACGCGCGTGCAGGCCGGATTCTCCACCGAGTGATACAGCGATTCGCCGTCGTTCGGATCGGCGCCGGCTTCGAGCAGCATCGCGGTGAGCACCGGATCGCGATTGACGCCCGCTGCACCGTACAGCGCCGACAGCGGCCCCGCTTCGTCGGGTTCGGCGAGCGAAGCCGGCGGAAAGCGGTTGCCGATTCGCTGGTTCGGGTCGGCCCCGGCATCGAGCAGAAGACGCGCGCAGGCGCGCAGCCTGGCGGCAAATTCGGGAAGCTGCCCGAGCCGCGAATGCGTGACGGCGACCAACGGCGGCAGCTTCAGCGCGCCGCCTGCACGCGCGACCCAGCCCGGATCGGCGGCCAGCGCCGCCTTCACGGCGTCGAGATCGCCGGCCGCGCAAGCAACGGTTGGATCGCCGGCAACGAGATCCGGATGGTCGAGCAGCAATTGCGCGGCGACGCGCGGCCGGGGCGCGTCGAAGCCGCCGGTCACGTCGCCGCCGTACGCCAGGTCGAGCCAGCGCCGGATCAACTGCGCGCGCTGTTGCCCCGCCAGCGCATGCGTTTCGACGAACGCGCCGAGATCGGCCCATGACGCGAAACCGTACTCGCGTGCAATGCAGGACTGCGCGTCATGCAGCCGAAGCCCGAGCGCGAGCGCTTCGTCGTGCGTGCGGTTCGCGGCGGAAGGGAGAAACCGGACAAAGCGCGCGACGGCATCGGCGTCACCTTGCCGGTACAGGCGCAACAATGCCTTGGCCTGCTTTTTCAGATGATCGGGATGGGCCCCGGGAGGCAGCTTTTTCATGCGAATCCTCGTGCAGTGAATGGCCGAAGGTCCGCAATACCGCCAGCACAAAGGACAGGGGGAAAGCTGAATTTGCTGCGACAGGTGGGTTCAACCCTTTCCGCGGACCCGGAAGCGACCTGCATCGCTGCCCGGTATCCTAGGCGACGGCCGGCGACGCCGTCAACCGCGCCGCACGTTGCAGCGGCGATGGCACTCAGCCTGCAGCGAGCTTCTTCGTCAGGAAAATACGCGAGTGTCCGACCGGATAATCCGGCAGCTCGCCGAAGCGGACATAGCCGCGTTTCTCGTAGAACGGCCGCGCCTGGAAGTCGAACGTATCGAGCCACGCGCTGTGGCAGCCGCGCGCGACGGCTTCCGCCTCGGCCAGATCCATGATGCGCGTGCCCGCGCCCTGGCCGCGCGCGGCCTCGGGCACCACGAGCAGGTCGACGTGCAGCCAGCCGTACGCCGTGCTGCCCCACAAGCCCCCCACCACCGCGCCCTCGCCATCGGTCACGACCACGGCCAGCGCACGGGCGTCGTTCGGACCGGCCCGGCTTTCGTTGAACCGGACGAGCGGCGCGACGATCTGCTTGCGAACGTTCGCATCGCCCGCGTCCGTCACCTCGTATGTGAACGTCATCGGTTGAATCCGCTTGAATCGAAAAGAAGGCAGGGTTGAAGCCGCACGAACCGCGTCAAACGACGTAAGCGCCCTTCGCGTGCAGTTCCGCTTCCGTGCGCTCGAGCGCGGCGATCGCATCGCTGCCTTCGAGCGCCAGCAACTGCGCGACCAGCGCTTCGGCCATCGCATGCGCGGCCACCAGCGACGGGAAGAACGACGGGCTGTCGTGCGTGAAGATCAGTTGCGCATCCGCGTGCAGTGCGATCGGCGACACCGCGCTATCGGTGATCGCGACGATCCGGCTGCCCTGCGCCTTCGCGGCCTGCGCGACGCGGGTCGCTTCCTGCGAATACGGCGCGAAGCTGACGACGACGGTCACGCTCTGCTTCGCGATCGTGCGCAGCTCCATTTCGAGCGAACCGGCGACGCCATTGAGCAGCGACACGCTCGGACGGAACAGCCGGTAGCCGTACACGAAGCCGAACGCGACCGGATAACACGACCGAAACCCCGCGACATGCACGTGCGACGCCTTGCGGATCAGTTTCGCGGCATCCACGAGCGTGTGCTCGTTCTGCGCGGCGGTGGCCGACAGGTTGTGTTGTTGCGCGGCCAGCAGGTCGTGCGCGAGCGACGCCTTCGCGTCGGGCCGCACGAGCGAACGCGCCCGTTGCGTGAGCGGCTCGGGGCGCGTGCGCACGCGCGCGACGCACAGGTCGCGCAGCTCGTTCCAGCCGGGGAAGCCGAATTGCTGCGCGAGCCGCACGAGCGACGCAGGCTGCACCTGCGCGCGCTGGGCGACCTTGCGCATCGACGAGGTGGCGACTTCGTCGGGATGATCGAGCAGGAAGGCGGCGCCCGCCTGGAATTGCGGGCTCAGCTCGGAAAATTGCGCCCGGATCCGGGACGCGAGTTCGTCGAAATTGGCGGCCATCTTGGTGGGTACGGGAACCGGTCGTCCATGGTATCACCGGCCCCGCGCGCACCGGTCAGCGCAGCACTTCGACGTGATCGGCGTCGACCTTCACGCTGCCCGACCATTTGCGCTCGAATTCGCCGGTCACCTTCACTTCGTTCTTGTCGCTGACGGGCTGGCCGGCCGCCCACAGCTTGTGGTCGATCTCGACGCGGATCGTGCCGGTCGCATCGGCGAATTCGTAATCCTCGCCGCCGACATGCTTGACGATGCGGCCCTGCAACTGCACGTGCTGGTCGTCCTTGCCGTTTGCGAGCAGCTCCTTCACGGTGGTCGTGGTCAGTGCGGACGGCCCCGTGTATTGCGCGTAGACGGCGGCAGGCAGCGTGGCGAGCGCAACCGTCAGGATTCTGGCCAGGTGTTTCATGATGTCGGTCCTCTTCTTCGATGTGACGCCGCGCCCCGTTGAGCACGACGGCGCCAGATTACGGACCGTAAGATTAAGCAAACCTGAAGGGTGTGCCGAAGCGACACGGTGCCGCATTGGACGAGTACGAAGGCGCGCCGCGTGCCGCCCGCATTTAAGGTCCGCCTAAGTCACGGGCGCTTATCATGGGAACCCCGGGCGCCACGACGCCCCGTTGAAGAGACACCCATTCATGCGCGTATTGCTCGTCGAGGATGATCCGCTGATCGGCAGCGGGCTCGAACAAGGCCTCAAACAGGAAGGCTTCGCGGTCGACTGGGTCAAGGACGGCGACGCCGCGTCGCTCGCGCTGCGCGCGACCGGCTACGGCCTGCTGCTGCTCGATCTCGGGCTGCCGAACCGCGACGGCCTGTCGGTACTCGCCGCGCTGCGCCGCCGCGACGAAACCCTCCCCGCGATCATCATCACCGCGCGCGACGGCGTGCCCGACCGCATCGCGGGCCTCGACAGCGGCGCGGACGACTATCTCGTCAAGCCGTTCGAGCTCGATGAATTGCTCGCCCGTATCCGCGCGGTGACCCGCCGCCATGCGGGCCGCGCGCAGACGACGCTCGTGATCGGCCCGCTGCGGCTCGACCCCGTCAAGCACCTCGTCTGGCTCAACGACGACGAAGTGCCGCTGTCGCCGAAGGAGTTCGTGCTGCTGCACGAGCTGATGCGCGACCCGGGCGCGGTGATTTCGCGCGAGCAGTTCGAGGAACGGCTGTACAGCTGGGGCGAGGAAATCGAGAGCAACGCCGTGCAGGTGCATATCCACAACCTGCGCAAGAAGCTCGGCCACGACACGATCCGCACGGTGCGCGGCGTCGGCTACCGGATCGGTGACGGCGCATGACGCGCATCCAACGCGCGATCGCGCGATGGCGCAACGCGTCGCTGCGGCGGCGCCTGCTGACGTGGCTGATGCCGGCCGCCTGCGTGATCGGCCTCGTCGCGAGCGCGGGCACCTACTGGGGCGCGCTGCGCGAACTCGACGACCTGCTCGACGACCAGATGCGCAGCATGTCGAAGCAGATCGTCGTCGGCCCGAACGGCGAGCTGTCGTTCAGCAACCACGCGAACGGCAAGCACGGCTTCGAAGCGAGCGACCCCGACGCGGTGCTGCTGCAGGTCTGGCGCAACGGCACGCTCGTGTATTCGACCGACCGCGATTCGAAACTGCCGCCGCCCGAGCAGAAAGGCATCGCGAGCGTCGATGTCGACGGCCAGCCGTGGCGCACCTATGTGACCGAGCGAGGCGGCACGACGATCCGGCTCGCGCAGGCACGGCACGCCCGATGGGAAGCGATCGCCGGCATCGCCGTGCACCTGCTGTGGCCCGTGTTCTCGATGCTGCCGCTGCTCGCGATCGGCCTGTGGTTCGGCATCGGTGCGGGGTTGCGGCCGCTGCGCACGATTGCATCCGGCCTCAAACGCAGGAATGCGAACAATCTCGAGCCGGTCGACGTCGGCTCGATGCCGAACGAAGTCCGGCCGCTCGCCGAAGCGATCAACGACCTGCTCGCGCGCCTCGACCGCTCGTTCACGCTGCAGCGCCACTTCATCGCCGATGCTGCGCACGAACTGCGCACGCCGATCATGGGGCTGTCGATCCAGTCGCAATTGCTGCGGCGCGCGGCGACCGCCGAAGAGCGCGAGCACATCCTCGCGCAGATCCATGCGGGCACCACGCGCCTCGGCCACCTCGCCGAGCAGTTGCTGACGCTCGCGCGCCTCGAGCCCGACGCGCAGGCTGCCGCCTCCGCGTCGGCCCCGGTCGATCTCGCCGCGCTGTGCCGATCGGTGGTATCAGATCGCACGCGCGTCGCCGACGCGCACCGGATCGATCTCGGCGCGATCGTGTCGACGCCGGTGATGACGTCGGGCAATGCGGACACGTTGCGCGTGCTGCTGAACAACCTCGTCGACAACGCGATCCGCTACGCGGGCGACGGTGCGCGCGTCGATGTGTCCGCGCGGATCGACGGCACGACGCCCGTGCTCGAAGTCGCCGACGACGGCCCCGGGATCCCGGAAGCCGAACGCACCGACGTATGGGAGCGCTTCTATCGCGGCGAAGGCGCGCAGGCCGTCACGTCGTCGGGCAGCGGGCTCGGGCTGTCGATCGTCAAGCGGATCGCCGAACAGCACCGCGCGACGGTCGCGCTCAGCACGACGCACGGCGGACGCGGGCTGACCGTCACGGTGCGCTTTTCCGCACCGGCGTAGCGCACGCATCGCACGGCTTGTCCACAGATTGTGTTGGCAAGCCTGTGGACAACCTGCGGCCAGCAACACCAAGTCGTTGATGGAAAAAGACTTGTCGGTCGTGCACCGGCAATGCGCGTTGCCGCGCCGGACGGATGCATCTCCCGGCCCGGCGCGCGCCGGATGCGCACACGTTCGAGGCAGTCCGGCGGGCACACGGCTGCCCTGCGCGCCCCGCCCGACGGGTGGCCCGCCATCGTCGCCGCGGCGCGCTGCAACGGTCACGCCGTGCCATGCCTAACGACCCGGCGGCACGCGCGGCTCCGACATCGCCTGTTCGACCGCCGCGCGGGCCGCCAACGCGGAGCGCGTGCGGCGCCCGCAGATCGCCGGTGCGCGGCGGATCAGCGTATCGTCGGTCAGCGCCGCGACCATGAACAGCGCAAAGTCGATCCGGCGCGTGCGGTTGCTCGCGAGGATCGCATCGCCGACGTGCTCGCTCCACACCGGCAACCCGTCGCTCCCCCCTTCCTCCAGGTTGCTGCCTCGAACCACAGTCCAGCGCGCGTCGCTCGCGAACACGCGCCGGCAGGCCTCCACCTGATCGTCGATCTCGCCGACCCGCAACAGCCGCAGCAGCCAGCCGCCGATCGCCACCGCCGCGCGGATCGACATCGGATAGACATCCTTGCCATCCCGCGTGATGTGCCAGCCGCACGAGAACACGAGCCGCGCGTGCGCCGGCGCGAAATCCAGCACGGCTTGCGCGGTTCCGGATGCGTAGCGCTGCATGCCCCACGGCACGAGCACGGTCAGCACGCCGTCGCAGCCGGCCACGGCCTGCTCGATCACCCGGCGATCGTCGGTCGCGCCGGGCACGATCGTGATGCGATCCCCGAAACCGGCGAGCTTCGCCACGCTTGCCGCACGACACACGGCGACAACTTCGTAGCCGCGCTCCAGCGCATGCCGAACCATGTAGCGCCCGAGCTTGCCCGACGCGCCGACGATGCAGATTTTCTTCATGTTCTTCCGTCACCTCAAAAAATCCGGGCAGGATGGTGCCCGGTCGTCCCCGGACCGGCATTGTGCACGCGCCGCCGGCGGGGCGGCAATGCCGGCGGCGGTCACGCCCGGCACGCATACGGCGACAATTGACAACCAGTTGTCAATTTAGCAGAATGGTCATCGATCGATACTCGACGACCCGCTTCGACCATGACGAAATCCGCGAAATTGACCGCCGTCGCACTGTCTGTATTCCGGCTGAACGGCCTGCTGATCGAATGGGGCAATACCTTTTCCGAGCCGCACGGCCTGACCAGCGCGCGCTGGCAGGTGCTGGGCGCCATTGCGATGGCGACGGAGGCCCCGAGCATCCCGCAGATCGCCGACGCGATGGGCATCACGCGGCAGGCGGTGCTGAAACAGATCAACGTGCTGACCGGCGACGGGCTGGTCGATGCGCTGCCCAATCCGGCGCACAAGCGCTCCCCGTTGTATGCGCTGACGCCTCGCGGCGAGGCGGCCTATCAGGCCGTGGTCGGGCAGTGGCAACAGCATGTCCGCGAGATCGCGGGCAACTTCAGTTCGGCCGACCTGGACGCGGCCATTCGTGTGTTATCGGCGATGTCCAGCGCTCACGGTGCCGATGCGCCGGCGTGATCGCCCATTCCCCTTACCCACGGGAGTTTCCATGCTGCAATTCAAGCCGATGGATCCGGCGTTTCCGATCCAGCAACAGATTGGCGTCGACGCGGAGCCGGTCGTCCTCGTCAACGTGTTCACCCTGGCCCCCGAGGACGAAACGGCGTTTCTCGCGGTATGGCAGGACGATGCGGAATTCATGAAGCGACAGCCGGGATTCATCTCGACCCAGCTCCATCGCGCGCTCGGCGATAGCCCGACCTACCTGAACTACGCGATCTGGGAATCGACGGCGGCGTTTCGCGCGGCGTTCAAGCATCCCGAGTTCGCGTCGAAACTCTCCACCTATCCGTCGTCCGCCGTGGCCAGCCCGCACCTGTTCCGGAAAGTCGGCGTGGCCGGTATCTGCACGGCGTGAGCGCACGCGCGCGTCGGGGCAACGTGTGGCATCCGCCCGTGTCCGGCGTCCCGATGGCGCGCCCCGACTTCTCCACAGAAAATGTTGGCAAGCTTGTGGATATCCTGCGCACCGCGACGCTAAACCCTTGATCCGATGGACTTTGGCATGCGTGATGCAGACGAGACCCCGGCGATGGCCAGCGCATACCCCGCTTCGCCGCACTTGGCATCACGACGCCACGACGATGCACGCCGCAGCCGGTTCACACGCGCTCGACACGCGTGGCGCCACTTACCCACAGAATTTGTTGGCAAGCTTGTGGATATCCTGCGCAAGCCTGCGCTAACCCATTGATCGGGCTACGGTTCATGCTCGGCGTCACGGTTGCGGCACCCTGCGGCCCGGAGCTGCACGCAAGCGCACGATCCCGCGCAGCAGCAGCGCATCACCGTCGCCTTGACGCTCGCGCCCGCCACGCGTCAAGATCACGCGAGCCGCGCGCGGCCGCGCATCATCGGCTTTGCACGACGGCTCAACGGGCCGGCCATTCCGCCGGCGCCGCACCACGACACCTCACTCCGAGGAAGACCATGGAACACTTCACCGCGTGGCAGTTGGTCGTCTCACTCGTGCTGGTCGCCGTCGTCATCTATCCGTACGTCCGCATCGTTCGGCGCACCGGGCATTCGGGCTGGTGATCCTGACGATGTTCGTCCCGGTCCTGAACTTCATCATGTTGTGGGTGTTCGCGTTCGCGCGCTGGCCCACCGTCGACGATCGGCAGCCCTGATCGTCGCCCTCGCGGCCGCCAGGCTTGTCCACAGATTTTGTTGGCAAGCATGTGGATAGCCTGCGCATACCGCGACCAAGCGCTTGATCCGTAAGACTTTGTCCGCGCCGCTTCAAATGCGGCACGCGGCCGGGAAAGTGCCGCTCGCACGCCCATTCACCACGTGGGGGGCGCCTGCCGCGCGAGCGAACCGGCTTGTCCACAGATTGTGTTGGCAAGCGTGTGGACAGCCTGCGCATACCAGGGCCAAGCGCTTGATCCGTAAGACTTTGTCCGCGCTGCTTCAAACGCGGCACGGCGGCCCGCGCCACGCCCGATGCGGCCGCGCGCGGGCTTGTCCACAATTTTTGTTGGCAAGCATGTGGATATCCTGAGCATGCGTGACCTAAGTCGTTGATCGCACAACGTTTGATCACGCGGGTCACGGTTGCGGCACGGCATGCACGCGGATCGCGTCATGCACGTCGTGCCGCCCGCTTCAACCGAATGCCCGGACCACGATGCGTGCGACCGACGCAATCACGTCGTCCTTCGCGCGCGCATCGGCACGCGTCTGCGTGTAGTACACGACCAGCGCGATCGGCGCACCCGACGGCGACCACATGACACCCGCGTCGTTGGTCGTCCCGTAGTCGCCGGTGCCCGTCTTGTCGCCGACCGTCCACCCGGCCGGCACGCCCGCACGGAGCCGCTTGTCGCCGACCTTGTTGCCGCGCATCCAGGTAACGAGCTGCGCACGCTGCGCGGCCGGCAACGCATCGCCGAGCATCAGCGCGCGCATGCTCGCGGCCATCGCGGCCGGCGTCGTCGTGTCGCGCGGGTCGCCCGGCAGCGCGGTATTCAGTTCGGTCTCCCATCGATCGAGCCGGAACGCGTCGTCGCCGATCGAGCGCGCGTAGGCCGTCACCGCCGACGGGCCGCCGAGCAGCTTCATCAGCAGGTTCGCGGCCGAGTTGTCGCTGTACTGGATCGCGGCCTCGCACAGCGCGGCGACCGTCATGCCGTCGTCGACATGCTTCCCCGACACCGGCGAATAGTTGACGAGGTCAGCCTTGGTGTACGTCACACGCTGTTGCAGCAACGCCGGTCGATCGACGCTCTGCGCGAGCACCGCCGCGCTCAGCATCGCCTTGAACGTGCTGCAGAACGGGAAGCGCTCGTCCGCGCGATGTTCCGCGCGCCGCCCGGTCGCGATGTCGATCGCGCATACGCCGAGGCGGCCGCCCGCGCTGCGTTCGAGCTCGGCCAGCACCTGCCCGGCGGCAGCGGGCGTCACGGCCGCAGCCGCGGCTGCGGCGGCGGCAGTTGCGTCGTCCGGCGCCGCGGCCTGCCGCGACGCGCACGCGGCAACGCTCAACGCAAGCGGCGCCGTCGCAGCGGCCAGCAACAGGGTTCGACGTTTCGATGAGTAGGTCATGTCGGTTGTCTCGTGGTGGAATGTGAGCGAAAAGGTGTTGAACACGCCCGGCCGGCGAGACAGCACTATCGGGACTTTACGGTTGCCTGACAAGCAACGATAATTGAGCGCTGACAAAAGAAATTCTTATGACAAAGCTCCGCCCTCATCTTCCACTCAATGCGCTGCGCGCGTTCGAATCGTCGGCGCGCCACCTGAACTTCACACGCGCCGGCCTCGAGCTGAGCGTGACCCAGGCCGCGGTCAGCCAGCAGGTGCGCTCGCTCGAGGAGCGGCTCGGCTGCACGCTGTTCACGCGGCTGCCGCGCGGCCTCGGGCTCACCGACGAGGGGCGCGCGCTGCTGCCGGCGCTCAGCGACGCGTTCAGCCGCATCGAGACCGTGCTCAAGCAGTTCGACGGCGGGCGCTTCCACGAGGTGCTGACGCTCGGCGTCGTCGGCACCTTTGCCCTAGGCTGGCTAATGCCGCGCTTGAAGCAGTTCGGCGATACCCATCCGTTCGTCGAGCTGCGGATGCGGACCAACAACAACGTCGTCGACCTGGCCGCCGAGGGCCTCGACTTCGCGATCCGCTTCGGGGAGGGCAACTGGCCGACCACGCGCAACGAGCGTCTGCTCGACGCGCCGCTCACCGCGCTGTGCGCGCCGGACATCGCGCGGCGCCTCGCGCAACCGGCCGATCTCGCGAACGAAACGCTGCTGCGCTCGTACCGCACCGACGAATGGCACGGCTGGTTCGACGCCGCGCGGCTCGCGCCGTGGGCGGTCAACGGGCCCGTGTTCGATTCGTCGCGGCTGATGGTCGAGGCTGCGATGCAGGGTGCGGGCGTCGCGCTCGCGCCGGCGTGCATGTTCGCGCGCGAACTGCAGCTCGGCCTCCTCGCGCGGCCGCTCGACATCGACGTGCGCGCCGGCGGCTACTGGCTCACCTCGTTGAAGTCGAAACCGCTCACGCCGGCGATGACGCTCTTTCGCGACTGGATCGTGGCCGAGGCGGCCGCCACGGCGCAGGCCGGGTGACACGGCCCGGCTTGTCCACAGAAAGTGTTGGCAAGGATGTGGATATCCTGGGTACCCGGGGCCTAAGCCCTTGATCGTGCACGAATTAGCGTGCCGACGCAGAGATCGGGCAGCCTCTGTTCACGGGCTTCGCGAGCCGGCCCCGGGCGGGCCGATCCGCAACTGTCGCGACGCAATCGATTGCAAGTTGTCCACAGAATATGTTGGCAAGCCTGTGGATATCCTTCCAGCGCGGCGCGTAACACCCTGATACAAAAGGGGATTCGATTCACGGACCTTGCGAGGTCAACCCTGTGGCAGCGCCGGCGCTTTCGCACGGCCCGGGCCGCACCCGGCTCTCGGGGCCGGACAGTTCTCCACAGATTGTGTTGGCAAGCTTGTGGATATCCTGCGCACCGGCCACCTAACTCATTGAGCGCACGGGGTTTTGTGCTTCGTCTACAGAAACGGGCAGCCCCGGCCCAGCCCGTGCGGCAAGGGCCGGGGCCATCCGGGCATCAATGCCGGTCGAGCCCGCCGCGCAATTCGCTCGCCTTGTCGCGCAGCGCCTCGTAACCCGAGCGCGCATGCTCGGGCAGGTCGGGATCGCCGATCAGCGCGCCGAGCGTTTCGATCAGGCTGAACAGGATGCCCTTCGCCGCGCCGACCGCGATGCTCTGCGATTCGATCGACTTGTGCAGGTGGTCGACCGCCGCTTCCAGATTCTCGAGCTTGTGCTCGCTGTCGTCGGGCCGGTTGTCGGTCGTCATCGTCTACCTCCGCCATCGTTCAAGGGTCATGTCACGATTCTATGCCGCTGCACGCGAACGTGGCGCGACATCGCGCAACGTTCGCGCGGCGCCGCGCTACAGCACCGCGACCACCTTCACGCGGCCCGGCTGCTCCGCCGCCGCGACGACCTGCCCGTCGACACGGCGGAACGTGAGCGACACGGTTTCGTCACCGACGCGCAGCGCATCGATCCGCAGCCAGTCGACGCCTTCCGGCAGCGTCGGGCGCTCGACGCGCACCTCGTGGCGCGATGCGTCGATGCTCACGCCGAGGCACGCCTGCAGCATCATGAACGGCGCACCGGCCGCCCACGCCTGCGGCAGGCAGGCCACCGGATACGCGGTCGGCGGTTCGCCGCGCCGGCGCGGGAACCCGCAGAACAGCTCGGGCAGGCGCATCTCGAAGCTCACCGCCGCCTCGAACAGCGCGCGCAGCAGGTTCACCGCGGCTGTCTTGTCGCCGTAGCGCGCCAGTCCGCGCGCGATCAGCGCATTGTCGTGCGGCCACACCGAGCCGTTGTGATACGCCATCGGGTTGAAGCGCGGCTGGCCGGCCGCAAGCGTGCGGATGCCCCAACCCGTCTGGAACAGCGTCGAGCCGAGCACGCCGGCGACCGCCGCGCCGCGCTCGGCGTCGGGCAGCCCGAACGCGAGCAGGTGCCCCGCATTCGACGCGAACACGCGGCACAGGTCGCCATGACCATCGAGCGCGATGCCGTAGAAATCGCCTTCCGGCATCCAGAACAGCGCGTCGACCTGCTCGCGCAGCGTCTTCGCGCGCAGTGCGTAGCGCGTGGCGTCAATCGCGTGGCCGCGCCGGTGCGAGCACATCGACATCGCATCGAGCGCCGCGCACGCATACGCCTGCACTTCGACGAGCGCGATCGGGCCGTCCGGGAAGCGACCGTCCGCGTGGAACACCGAATCGTGGCTGTCCTTCCAGCCCTGGTTCGCGAGGCCGCGCTCCGACGTGCGTTGATAATCGAGCAGTCCGTAAGGATTGCGGTCGCACTTGTCGATCACCCATTGCGCGGCGCGCTCGAGCGCGGGCCACAGCTCGTCGATCAGCGCATCGTCGCCGGTGCGTTCGACGTACGCGCCCGCGAGCACGATGAACAGCGGCGTCGTATCGACCCCGCCGTAGTACAGCGCGAACGGCACCTCGCCCGTCGCGGCCATCTCGCTGCGGCGGAACTCGTGCATGATCTTGCCGGGCTCCGCGTCGCGAAATGCGGAAGTCTCGCGCGCCTGGTGCTCGGCCAGGAACCGCAGCACGCCGCGCGCGAGCGACGGCTGCAGCCACAGCATCTGCAGCGACGTGATCACCGCGTCGCGACCGAACGGCGTCGAGAACCACGGAATGCCCGCATACGGGTACGGCCCCGTGTCGAGCTGCGTCGTGAGCAGCCCGAGATCCGCGAGCGAGCGGTCGAGCCACGCGTCGAACAGCGGATTGCCGGTGTTCACGCGCGCCATCGATTCGCGCCGCGCGCGCATCTCGCGATGCACGCCGACGAGCGCGGTGCGCAGCGCGACGCGGCCGCATCCCGGCCCTTCCGCATGCGCGGGGCCGAGCGTCGCGTCGACGGTCAGGTAGATCGACACGCAGGCCTGCGCGGCGATCGTCAGCGTGTAGTCGGCACGATCGACCGACAGCGCATCGGGCGCTGGCGAGAAATGCACGGTCACGTTGCGCTCGACGCCGTCGAGGCCGTCATAGCGCAGCCGCACCGCGCCCGCGTCGACGCGCGGCGCCACCACGGTGCCGCGCTTCGGGCGCTGCGTGCCGCGCACCTCGAACATGTCCTTGAAATCGGCCGCGAACGACAGCGACAGCGGCACCTCGGCTTCGCTCGCGCCGTAGTTCGTCAGCGTCAGCGCTTCGTAAAGCACGTCGCCCGCGAGCACGCGCGTCCGCTCGATGTGGATCACGCCCTCGGGCGTTTCGTGGCCGCCGAGCGGCGGCAGCGGACGGTTCGTCAGGTGGGCGGTGAACGACGCGTTGTCGGCGCTCGTCGCGCCCGACAGCAGCGACGGCGCGCGGCCGCCGAAGGTCAGGCGCCACTTCGACAGCACGCGCATGTCGTCGACGAACAGGCCATCGTCGTGACCGCCGATGTCGCCGAGCGCGTCGCTGACCACGAACGCATCGCCGGATTTCAGCACGTACTGGTTGTTGCGCGCGAGAGCCTGCGGATCGGCTTCGGGCGCGATGAAGGCAGGGCCGGACGCGGGGGTCGGGGCAACAGGCGCGACTTGCGGCGCCTGGGTCGTCGTGGCTTCAGCGTGATTCGGCATCGATGCTCCTGTGTCGGGTCGCAACGCGCGGCGCGTCGCGTGTTTCGCACAGGATAGGACAGAACGGGGAACGTGCGCAGCGAGGAAAAAGACGCGATGCCATGCGACGTGGCCGTCGCGGAAAGCTCCCGCGCCCGCGTTACGAAAACAGGCTCATCAGATAAAGCATCGGCCGGAACGAGACGGGCCGCGCATCGGGGTTCACCCACAGCCGCACCGCATACACCGCGTACGCCGGCACTTCGCGCCAGCTCGAATAGACGTCGCGCAACTGGAAGCGGCGCGGATACGCGGCGGAGATGTCCGCCCGCGCGATGCCGACGCGCTCGAACGCGAGGCGCGCCCGCGCGAGGTGGTAATACTGGCTGACGATCACCACGCGCGACACACGATGCGCCTGCAGATAGGCGAGCGTGTGCTGCGCGGTCGCGAGCGTGTTGTCGCCCTGGTCGTCGACCGCGATCCGGTCGGCCGGCACGCCGCGCGCCACGAGATAGTCGCGCATCGCGGTCGCCTCGTTCAGCCCCGGGCCGTCGATCGCGCCGCTGACGAGGAACGCCGGGCACTGCCCCCTGCGGTAGCAGCGCACGCCCACGTCGAGCCTGGCGGCGAGCACGGGCTTCGGCGCGCCGGCCTCGTCGAGCGCGTTGCCGAAGATCACGGCGACGTCGGCCGGCTCGCTCGGCATCCGCATCCCGTACGCGACGAGTGCAACGGCCGCGACGATCCAGAGGCAGGCGACGACGGCCAGCAGGCGGCCCAGGCGGGCAAACGCGCCCCGTTTGGTGTGGTTTTTCAAGGTTTTCGGTCTCTCAGGTCGTCGGGCGTAGCGGCTTGCCCGGCCCTGGACGGGCGCGTAACGCTAGCATGGTGCGCGTTCGGGTGTCCACGCAACGGACCGATGCCGGACAGCCTTCCTGAAAGTCGACTGGAGACACGTACCTGCGACGCGGGTACGCGATACGGAGATCGAAAGCGTGTCAATGCGCGCGCCGCTCGGCGGCGCCTGGCCGGCACGACCCGAATCAGTCGGCCTGACACATCGTGAGCCGCCCCATCGCCTCGCCTGCGCCGCGCACCGCGCAGGTGGCCGGCTCGTCGGCGATCCGGGCGACGAGCCCCGTCTCGTCGTACAGCAGGCGCTCGAAATCCGCGAGCAGCGCGCCGCCGCCCGTCAGCACCACGCCGCGATTCGCGATGTCGGTCACGAGTTCGGCCGGCGCGTTCTCCAGCACCGACTTCACCGCGCCGATCACCTGTTTGAGCGGCGCGGCCAGCGCGTCCGCCACGTCGTGGTTGGACAGTTCGATCGAGCGCGGCAGCCCGTCGCCGACACCCCGCCCGACCGCGCGCGTCGACCGGCGCGGCACCGCGCTGGTGGCCGAGCCGATCGTCTGCTTCACGTGTTCGGCCGTCTGTTCGCCGAGCAGCACGCCATACAGGTTGCGCACATGGTTGACGATCGCCGCGTCGAACTGGTTGCCGCCCACGCGAATCGCCTCGCGGTAGACGATGCCGCCGAGCGAGATCACCGCGACTTCGGTGGTCCCGCCGCCGATGTCGACGACCATCGAGCCGACCGGCTCGGTCACCGGCAAGCCCGCGCCGAGCCCGGCCGCGAGCGATTCCTCGATCAGTTCGACCTCCGATACACCCGCGGCGAAGGCGGCCTCGCGGAGCGCGCGGCGCTCGACGGCCGTCGCGTCGGACGGTACGCACAACGTGACTTCGACGCGGCGGCCGAAGCGCGAACGCGTGCGCGACATGTCGATGAAGCTGCGGATCATCTGCTCGGCCGCGTGCGCGTCGGCGATCACGCCGTGCCGCATCGGCCGTACGGCTTCGAGATGCCCCGGTTCGCGGCCCAGCAGCGCCTTCGCGAGCTCGCCGACGGCCTCGAGCGTCGGCCGGGCGTCGGTCGCACCGGCACCGGCCTTGCGGAAGCAGACGACCGACGGCTGGTTCAGCACCACGCCGCGTTCGTGCGTATAAATCCGCGTACTCGCCGTTCCAGGGTCGATCGCAACGGGTTGCGCAAACAACTTTCCGAACAGCGGTGTCGACATATCAAACCTTTGTAATCGAACGGACCAGGGCAGCCGCGCTGCATTTTGCCACGCGTCCATGCCGCCCCATCACGAACTTAGCGGCAAATCGTTCCGATACTTTAGGCAATTCCGATGATTTTTTCGCGACTGAATTGTCAAAAATGCCGTTCCGGACGCATCCGGCTACGCGACAGCCTCTCGCATTGCGCCTGTAAAACACGGTAATCTCTCGGTCTTGCCTGCTCCCGGCAGGCCTCAGACGCCCGATCACGCCAGGTATTTCCTCCATGACAGCGACCGTTTCCTTCCGCTGGGCGCGGGTGCGCCCGCTTTGCACGACGCTCGTCGCCTTCTGGTGCTGCACGGTCGCCGCGCAACCGCTGCCGGCCGCCGACTCCGCCGCCGCGGCCGCGGTCACCGCCGCCGCCCCGATCGCCGCGCCGGTCGCTGCCGCCAGCGCGCCGGCTGCCGCGCCCGCCGCATCCGGGCACACCTGCGAAGCCGACGGCGGCCCGGCCGGCCGCCCGTCGGTCGGCCTCGTGCTGTCCGGCGGCGGCGCGCGCGGCTACGCACATCTCGGGGTCCTGAAGGTACTGGAAGACAACCGCATCCCGATCGACTGCATCGCCGGCACCAGCATGGGCGCCGTGGTCGGCGGCCTGTACGCGAGCGGCATGGCCGCCGGCGAGATGCAGAAGCGGCTGTCGGAGGTCAACCTCGCCGACATCGCGTTCGACGTGACGGAGCGCGCGGACCTGCCGCAAACCAGCCGGGAGGAAGAGCGCCTGTACATCAACGGGCTCACGCTCGGCTTCGGCAAGAAAGGCGTGAAAGTGCCGGTCGGCCTCGTGCAGGGCAACCGGCTGCAGGCGCTGCTCGCGAGCTGGACGGCCGCCGTGCCGACCAACCAGCCGTTCGACCGCCTGCCGATCCCGTACCGCGCGGTCGCGACCGACCTGCAGACGGGCCAGATGGTGGTGCTCGACCACGGCTCGCTGCCGCTCGCGATCCGTGCGAGCATGGCGATGCCGGGCCTGTTCGCGCCGGCCGAAATCAACGGGCGCGCGCTCGTGGACGGCGGGCTCGTCAGCAACCTGCCCGTCGACACCGCGCGGCAGATGGGCGCGAACGTCGTGATCGCGGTCGACATCGGCTCGCAACTGCGCCCGCTCGACGCGCTCGCGTCGCCCGCCGACGTGATGCAGCAGATGGTCGGCATCCTGATCCGCCAGAACGTGACCGCACAGCGCAAGCAACTCGACGCGCAGGACGTGCTGCTCACGCCGGACCTCGGCTCGCTCGCGTTCACCGATTTCCAGAATGCGAAGCAGGCGATCGCCGCAGGCGCTGCCGCCGCGACCGCGGCCCTGCCGAAGCTGAAGCGCTTCGCGCTCACGCCGGAACAGTACGCGGCCTACCGGTCTGCGCACGCGCAGCCGCTGCCGCCGCCGATCCGCATCACGCGCATCGACATCAAGACCACCGGCGGCGTACCGAAGCGGGTCGTCAGCAACGCGCTGCACGTGAAACCCGGCGACACCTACGATCCGGACACAGTCAGCAAGGATCTGCTCGGGCTCACGACGGGCGGCAACTTCGAGAGCGTCACGCAGCAGATCGTGAGCCGCGGCGACGAAAACGTGCTCGAGATCGATGCGCGCGAGAAATACTGGGGGCCGAACTTCCTGCTGTTCGGGCTCGGCATGTCGAGCAGTTCGACCGACGAGGGCGGCTTCCGCCTGCACGTCGGCTACCGGCGGCCATGGCTCACCGAATCCGGGCTCGAATTCCGCGCGGACACGACGATCGGCAGCGACCTGCAATCGGCGCGCATCGAGTTCCGCCAGCCGCTGTCGATGGCCTACGGCGTCTATCTGTCGCCGTACGCGGAATACCAGCGCCGCTACGCGAACCTGTACGACGACACCGGCGACGTGAAGATCACGCAGTACCTGATGCAGACCGCACGCGCCGGGCTCGATTTCGGGCTGCCGATCGGGCGACTCGGCGATTTCCGGATCGGCCTCGGTTACGTGACCGGGCACGGCTCGCCGACCTACAACCTGCCGTTCGACGACGGCAGCGGCCAGTCGCTGCTGTGGCCGAGCTTCACGTCGCAGGCGCTGACCGCGCGCGCGCGGCTCGTCATCGACCAGCTCGACGATCCGCTGTTCCCGCGCAAGGGCTATTTCACCGAGCTGCGCGTCGAACGCTCGCTGGTGTCGCGCAACGGGGGCTCGGCGTCCGAGTTCGACGACAGCATCAACAACGCGCCCTACACGGAGATCTACGGCAAGGCGATGGTCGCGCAGCAGTTCGGCCGGCACAGCGTCAGCGCGACGATCGAAGGCGGCAAGAGCATCGGCGGCACCAACCTGATCAACGCATTCAACTTCACGCTCGGCGGCTTCCAGCATCTGTCCGCGTATGCGGCCGACCAGCTGAACGGCAACGAGCTCGCGTATGCGCAGGTGACCTACATGAACCAGCTGATGACGTTCAACGCGTCGCCGGTCAAGGCGCTGTCGGTGGGCGCCAGCGCGGAAGTCGGCAACGTCTGGTCGAGCGGCCAGAAGGTCGGCGGCGGCACGCTGAAGCAAAGCTATACGTTCTTCACCAGCCTGTCGACCGCGTTCGGGCCCGTGTACATCGGCGTCGCGCTCGCGCCCGGCGGCCGCCGCAACTTCTACCTGCAGCTCGGCCGCACGTACTGAGCGTGCGCGGATGCCGCTTCGGCCGCATCCGCGTCTCCATCGCGCCGCCCGCCCGGATCAGAACGCCGCGGCCATCGCGACCGCGCGGGCTTGTGCCCGTTCGATGCTGTCGCTGGCCCGCGCGCCCCACGTGTGTTCGACGGTCAGGCTCCTGACTTCGCTCACGCCGATGAACCTCAACCAGAATTCGATGTAGTCGGCCTGATGCCGGAATCCGGGATTGTCGGCGCCCGCACCGGGCTCCCGGCTTTGCCCGCGAACATGGATCACCAGCGCGCGCGGAATCTCCAGCAACGGCGCGTACGCGCTGCCGTCGAACGTAAACAGCATGTTCCGCTGGCTGACGAGATCGATCAGCTGCTTGAGCTTGTACGGATAGCCGAAATTCCACATCGGCACGCCCACGACGATCCGGTCCGCCTCCTGAAAGCGCTTCACGAGCGACTGGATGCGCCGCCAGATCGACTGCTCCGCCTCATCCATCGGCGCGTTTGCGACGCCCTTGTACTTGGCGCCGATCGCATCGCTGTCGAAGTCCGGCAAGTCCGCCTCCCAGACATTCAACGTATCGACGTCGATCGTGGCGCCCGTCTGCCGGTACGCATCGACAAAGGCATTGGCGACCGCGATCGAAGCCGACCTGGCGCCGCGGGGAGAAGACACGATATTCAAAAGCCGCATGATGTGTGACCCGGACAGGAATGCATGAACAAGGGGGTAGCCATCATGGCGGCCCCGGCTTCACTGCTGCGTGGCGGGCCACTCGCCTGCACCGTCGTGGATCGGCCCGCCGATATAGTTGCAATTGCAATCGTAATGCAAAGCGCGTGCGCGTGCCAAACGAATCGTCACGCGACGATTGCGGTGCGGGAACGCATTGATACCTGGAAGGTACGGCGGGAAAGGCCGGCGGCGCGTTCGAATCCGCCGCGCGGCTGGGTGCGGTCGTGCCGTTGTTACTGACGGGGCTCGGCGCCCGGGCGGCGTATCGTTAGACCGGCCAGCTGATCTCGAAGCGCGCGCCGCCGAGTTCGACGGGATCGACGACCGCGATCCGGCCGTTGTGCGCATGGAGCACCTGGCGCGTGATCGACAGGCCGAGGCCATAGCCGCCGGTGCGGCGGTCGAGGCGCACGAATGCGTCGAAGATTCGTTCGCGTTCGCTCTCCGGCACGCCGGGGCCGTCATCCTCGACGAAGATTCCGATGTTGCCGTGCACGAGCGCGATCCCGACGACGATCCGCGATTTCGCGTACTTGCTCGCGTTGCGCAACAGGTTGCGCATCGCATACGACATCAGCCGCCGGTCCATCTTCACGCGCAGGTCCGACGCGATCGCGATGCGCGACTCGATCGCGCGCTCCGGATACAGCAGTTGCGCATCGCTGACCTGATGCTCGAACCACGCGACGGGGGCCGTCAACTCGAGATTCGACTGCAGCGAGCTGTATTCGAGCCGTGCATACGTGAGGCTCATGTCGATCAGCTCTTCGAGCTCGGTCACGTCCTGCGCGATGCTCTCGAGCGCGCCCTGGTATTCGGCCGCGGAACCCGGTTCGCGCAGCATTTCGAGCGCGAACCGCACACGCGCGAGCGGCGTGCGCAGCTCGTGCGAGATGCCGTTCGTCAGATCGCGCTGCGCGGCGATCAGCCGTTCCATGCGCATCGCGAGCGCATTCAGCGTCCGCGCGAGCGGGCCGATGATCACGCTGTGCGATTCGCGCGCACGCGTGTTGAAGCGTCCACCCGTGAAGTCGATCGCGCGCTCGCGCACCATCACGAGATCCGACCACACGGGCCGCATCCACCGGTACGCCGCGAGTGCCGGTGCGGCGAACACGAAGACGAGCACGATCCAGATGTCGCCGGGCAGCGAGTCGAACGCATGCCACACGACCTGCGGCGACAGCTCGACGCACAGCGCGAGCGCCGGCACGAGCGCGGTCAGCAGCACGAGGCCCAGCAGATGGAGGTAGGTCCGCACGTAAAGGCGCGACCAGCTCGGGATGCGATCGGCGCGCGTGTCGGTCCACGCGCGGCGGAAATGCAGCCAGCGCCACTTGACGTAGCGCAGCGTCGGCAACGGCGGTGCATCGGGGTGCGAACGGGTTCGTCGGATCATCTCGGCTCCCGGCCGGCGGGTGGAAGACCCGCGTGGAACGTGACGGCGTCGTGCGAACGCCGCGTCATTCCCACGCGTGCTTGCTGAATTGATAGCCCTTGCTGCGGATCGTCTTGATCCGCTGCGGGTTGCTCGCGTCGTCGCGCAGCTTGCGGCGCAGCTTCGAGATGCGCCCGTCGATCGTGCGGTCGAGGCCGTCGAACTCGACGCCGCGCAACTGCAGCATCAGGTCGTCGCGGCTGACGACTTCGCCCGCATGGCAGACGAGCGCCCACAACAAGTCGAATTCCGCCGACGTCAGGTCGGGCGTGCTGCCGTCGGGCAGCACGACGGAGCGGTCGGTGCGGTCGATCGAGAACTTGCCGAACGCGTAACGCTCGGGCTGCGGCGCGGTGCTCTCGGTCACGCGCGCGGGCGCGCGGCGCAGCTGGGCCTTGATCCGCGCGAGCAGGATGCGCGGCTCGACCGGCTTGTGCACGTAGTCGTCCGCGCCGAACTCGAGGCCGAGCAGTTCGTCGAACGGCTCGTCACGCGCCGTCACCATGATGATCACGCCGTCGTACTGCTTGCGTGCCTCGCGGCAGATTTCGAAGCCGTCCTTGCCCGGCAGGTTCACGTCGAGAATGACGAGATCGGGACGAATGGACAGGATCGCCGGCACCGCGGCGTCACCATGCAGCACAGTGTCGACTTCATAGTCGTTCTTGCGCAGGTAGCCGGCGATCAGCGTGGACAGGCGGGTGTCGTCTTCGACGAGCAGGATGCGAAAAGACATGGGCAGCGGTCGGGTCATCGAGGAAGCCACGGCGGCGCCGGCCGGTGCCGGACGCCGGCCATCGGCCGAAACGTACCGCATGATACTGCGCCCGCCGATTGCCTGTTTAGACGTCTTGAAAATAAGGGCGCGATATCGCGCCGCGCTTGACGAATCGGCGCCGGGACGGTTCCATACGGGCTCGCCAGAATCCGGGCCATGCCCTGCCCCCCTGACTTGATGAATTACCAGACGATCCTCGAACGCATCCACGCCGACCTCGCCCCCTGGATTGGCCAGGGCCGGGTTGCCGATTACATTCCCGAGCTCGCGAAAGTGCCCGCCGACAAGTTCGGGATGGCCGTCGTCACGCTGGACGGAAACGTTTGCACGGTTGGCGATGCGTACGAGCGCTTCTCGATCCAGAGCATCTCGAAGCTGTTCGCGTGCACGCTGGCGTTCCAGCTGCTGGGCGACGAACTGTGGGAACGGGTCGGCCGCGAGCCGTCCGGCAACGCGTTCAACTCGCTGGTGCAGCTCGAGAGCGAGCGCGGCAAGCCGCGCAATCCGTTCATCAACGCCGGTGCGCTGGTCGTCACCGACGTGCTGTGCCGCCGCTTCGTGAAGGCCGAGACGGCGCTCGTCGAATTCGTGCGGCGGCTGATCGGCGCGAACGACATCGACTACGATTCGCGCGTCGCGCAATCGGAGCTGCAGCACGCGGAGCGCAACCGTGCGATGGCGCACTTCATGGCGAGCTTCGGCAACATGCAGATGCCGCCCGACATCGTGATCGATGCGTATTGCCGCCAGTGCGCGATCACGATGAACTGCGTCGAGCTTGCGCGCGCGGCGCTGTTCCTGGCTAACGGCGGTGTCGCGCCGGTCACCGGCGAGCGGATCGTCGATTCGAGTTCCGCGAAGCGGCTGTCGGCGCTGATGCTGACCTGCGGCACCTACGATGCGGCGGGGGATTTCGTATATCGCGTCGGGCTGCCCGCGAAAAGCGGGGTCGGCGGCGGGATCGTCGCGGTGCTGCCGGGCGAGATGGCCGTGTGCGTGTGGGCGCCGGGGCTCGATGCGAACGGGAACTCGTTGGCGGGGACGCTGGCGCTGGAGTGGTTGACGACTTATTCGGGAAGGTCGATTTTTTGAGGTGACGGGGTTTGGGCGCACCTCACCTGGCGCCAGGCTGGCAGGTGAATATCGGCGCACCCAATGGAGAACTCGCCATTCGGCCGCAATCGCTCCCACAGAGACAGGCAGCAGTTCACACAATAAAACCACGAAAAATGAAAATACTCCTCGTCGCTTCACTGGGAATAGTATTGCTGGCTCAAACATCACCCGCCTTCGCGGATAGCGATAACGGGAAAAAGATCTTCCTGGCGAGATGTTCGATGTGCCACGGAGCAGATGCCCGAGGCACCGGGCCACTGGCCAATAAAAGCAACCCGCCCACGCCCGACCTCACGACGCCCGCCTTCAAAAAACGACTCAACGATTATCCGGGCGTGATTGTCTCGTCGGTCATCCTTCGCCCCAATGGGGACCTGATTCCGAAAACGTTGCGAGAGAACGGCGTGAAACTCCCGCCCCACTCCTGGACAGTCCAGGATTTCCGCGATTTGAATCAATACATGAGTGGCTTGATTTTAAAGAATTAAATATTTTGACGCGGGTTTATATTGCCGGCGTACCGGCCCGCTGGCGCTGGAGTGGTTGACGCCTTATTCGGGAAGGTCGATTTTTCGACGTGGAGCAGTCGAACATGCCTCTTCAAAGGCCGATTCGGCCGGCGCTCACGTCACGGTTCGCACGACACCCCCGGCAAACCCGTCAGCGACCGCGCTTCACGCGGGCCGCGGCCTTCCCGTCCTTCGAGACGGGATGACGATTGCCCAGGAGTTCGACCAGACGTGTCTCGCATTCGGAAAAGGCGTATCCGCGCCGCTGGGAGATCATGAACGTGAGCGAGCGCATGTGCCACGCGCGCCGTCGGAGTTCGACCAGCGCCCCCTTCGCGAGGTCTTCCTCGACCAGATGGCGCGGCATGTGCCCCCAGCACAAGCCTCCCCTGAGCAGATCGTGCTTCGCGCCGAGATCGTTCACCCACCACTGGCGTTCGCTGGCGACCCCTTGCTGGCTCTTTCCCGCATCGGGCTGATTGTCCGTTACGACGAGCTGGATATGCCGGCCGAATTCCTCCCGCGGGATCGGCCCCGCAAGTGCGGCCAGCGGATGCGATGGCGCACAGACGGTCACCATTTGCGCTTCGCATAAATGCTGCCGTTCGATGGTGCCCTGGCTCAACTCGGGCACGTCCATGATCGTGACCGCCAATGCGCACGTGCCGTCGAAAACCAGACGCTCGCCACCCTGCATGGTCGTCATGCGCAGATTGATTGCAGCGGTTGGAAAGTCCGCCTGCAGGATGCGCAGGCATTCAATCAGGTGCGCACGCGGAAAATAGGTATCCACGGCAATCGAGACCTGGGGCACCCCGGCTTCGGCAATGGCAACCGCGCGCATCTTCATTTCCTCGGTGCGCGAGATCACCCCCCGCGCATCCGGCAGAAGGCTGCGGCCTGCCGCCGTGAGCGTCGCCTTGCGCGTGTTGCGCTCGAACAGCACCACGTCGAAGGCACTCTCGAGCGCGCCGATCGCGTGACTGATTGCCGACTGTGCACGCCTCAGCTGCCGTGCAGCCCCGGAGAAGCTTCCCTGATCGCATACCGCGACAAAAGCCCGAAGTTGGTTGATGGTGACGTTGTCCAGCATATCTATCTAGAAAGTAGATGGTATCTATAGATATTCAGTCAATTGGATTCATGAATCAAGCGGTCCAGAATCATGTTCGTCACTTTCGTTTCCGAGGATGCAGGGCATGAACAGACTGAATGGAAAGACCGCAGTGATCACCGGCGGCGCTACCGGAATCGGCCGCGCCGCCGCAAGACGCTTCATCGACGAAGGCGCCTTCGTCTTCATCTTCGGCCGGCGGCAGGCAGCGCTCGACGCCGCCGTAGCCGACCTCGGGCCCCATGCCCGCGCGGTGCAGGGTTCGGTTTCCGATCCGGCAGATCTCGAGCGGCTCTACGCTGCGGTGAAGGCGGAGCGCGGAACCATCGACATCGTGTTCGCCAATGCCGGCGCAGGAAGCCCGCTTCCGCTCGGCAAGATCACCGCCGAACACATCGACGAAATCTTCGACACCAACGTGAAGGGTTCGATTTTCACGGTCCAGGCGGCGCTGCCGCTGATGGGCCAGGGCGGTTCAATCATCCTGACGGGATCGAGCGCCGGCACCACTGGAGCCGCGGGATTCACGGCATACAGCGCGAGCAAGGCAGCGGTGCGCAACCTCGCCCGGACCTGGGCGGAGGACCTGAAGGGCACCGGCATCCGCGTCAACGTGCTGTCGCCGGGGGCGACGGCGACCGAACTGGCCAAGGAGGCGCTGGGCGAGGAAGGCCAGAAGGCCTATGGGGCGATGACGCCGCTCCAGCGTATGGCCGATCCGGCGGAGATCGGGGCGGTGGCCGCCTTTCTTGCGTCGTCGGACAGCAGCTTCATGACCGCCAGCGAGGTTGCCGTTGATGGTGGCCTGGCACAACTCTGAGGAGAAAGATCACATGACGCACTCGTTGAAGGGCAAAACTGCGCTCGTGACCGGCGCCTCAAGGGGCATCGGCCGCGCCATCGCCGAACGTCTCGCCAAGGACGGTGCGACAGTCGCACTCACCTACAACGCCAGTCAATCCGGCGTGGACGCGGCGATCGCAGCCATCGAGAAAGCGGGAGGCACTGCGTTCGCGATCCACGCGGATCTCGTTGATCCGGCGGCCGTCCCGGCTTTGTTCGAGAGACTCGACGACGAACTCACCCGGCGGAACGGAACCAAAGCCCTCGACATTCTGGTCAACAACGCCGGCAATTCCGGCTGGGTCGGCTTCAAGGACGCGACGCCGGAGAGTTGGGACACCCTGATGGCGGTCTACGCCCGCGCGCCCTTCTTCATCATTCAGGCCGCTCTGGATCGTCTCGCCGATGGTGCCCGCATCATCAACATTTCTTCCGCCGCCGCCACGAAGCCCGTGACGGCAGCGCCCGTCTACTCAATGGCGAAAGCAGCCATCAATACCCTGACCCATACGCTCGCCATCGAGCTCGGGCCGCGCGGCATCACCGCAAACGCCGTCGCGCCGGGCTTCACGCGAACGGATGCCAACGCCGCCGTTCGGGAGAATCCGGAACTCGTCAAGGCGGCCGAGGCCCAGATCGCGTTGGGCCGCTTCGGCGAGCCGTCGGAAATCGCCGCCGTCGTGGCGTTCCTGGCCTCCGATGATGGCTATTGGGTGACCGGCCAGACGATCGAAGCGAGCGGTGGTTACAAGCTCTGAGCGCGCACGGAAACGAAGGAGAAACATATGCGTTACGCAATCATCGGCTTCGGCAAGATCGGCCACGCACTTGCCAAGGCGTTCGCCCGCAACGGCATCGAAGTGGCCGTTGCAACCACGCGCGACCCGGAAAGCTTCGCGGCCGACGCGGCCGCGATCGGCCCCACTATCATTCCCCAAACCCTGGCGGAAGCCGTCAAGGCGGACACCCTCTTTCTGGCTGTCCGTTTCGAGTCGCACCCGGAGGTCGCGAAAGCACTGCCCGACTGGAGGGGGAAGACGGTTATCGACGTGATGAACACGCAGGCCCCGCTCGAGGAACTGGGCGGTCTGCCCTCCTCCGTTTTCGTCGCGAACGCGTTCACCGGAGCCAGGCTGGTGAAAGGCTTCAATCATCTGGTTGCCGCCGTCCTCGGCCAGGACCCGGCGATACATGGCGGCAGGAGAGTCGTGTTCCTGGCGAGCGACGATGACGCCGCAGCAGCGGAGATCGGCGCGCTTGCCGAGAAACTCGGTTTTGCGCCAATCAAACTGGGCGGGCTTTCGGATGGCGGGCTCCTTGTGCATGCGCGCGGAAATCAGTGGGGACAATTGATCTTCAAGGACTTGATCACATTCGACTGACGACCAACCGCTTCCGGATATTTCCCTGAGTCGAATGACCGAATGCCGAGCACGACCGGCGGCCGAACGTCGGAGTGGCCGTGCAGAGACGTGGCGCCGGTTTGGCGGTGGCGGCCGCACAGCGCGGCAACTCGCCCCTACGAAAATCGCTTCGGCGGCCGCCCCGATTTTCCGGTACAAATCGAGGACGCTCACATTCCCCGCGGGCTATTGGAGACTCTCGTTCATGACTCGGCAACACGCACCGGATATCGCAACGACAACCCGCACGAACCCCGGCGACAGCCGGTCCGTGCCGATTCCCGCCATCGTGCCGTCGAGCACCGCGCTGCTCGTCATGCATTACCAGACCGACATCCTCGGGCTCTTTCCGTCCGTCGCGCCCGAATTGCTCGCCAATACGCGCCGGCTCTGCGATGCGGCGCGGGCCGGCGGCATCGGCGTCTGGTTCGCGAACCTCCGGTTCAGCCCCGGTTATCCGGAAGTCAGCCCGCGCAACAAGAACGGCCAGGGCATCAAGCAGCTCGGCCTCTTCATCGACGACGGCCCGTGCCCGGAGCTCGGCCGGCAGCCCGACGAGCCGCTGATCATCGCGCACCGCGCCAGTGTGTTCTTCGGCACCGATCTGCAGGCGCGGCTCGTCGAGCAAGGTGTCGATTCGCTGATCATGGTCGGCATCGCGTCGACGGGCGTGATGCTGTCGTCGATCGCCCACGCGAGCGATGCGGACTTTCGTCTGTATACGGTCAAGGACTGCTGCTACGACCCGGACCCGGTGGTCCATGAGCACCTGTTCTCCACCGCCTTCGAATCGCGCACGACGGTGCTGTCGCTCGCGGACGCGTTGCGGCTGCTCGAGTAAACAAGCGGTCGCGCGAGCGATGCGAAAGACCGGCAGGGACTGCGTGCGGTGCTCGCACGACCCGACGGTGTCGTCGCGAGGGCCAGTGACGATGCATCGAACGTCGACGAAGCCACGCACGCGGCTGCGATGGTTCGGCACACCCTGCGCCAGGCGTTGAACGCTACCGCTCGTCGCATGAGGAATCAGGTGTATATTCCCGACCGATACACCTGCATGCGCGCCATCGACGGCGCACCCGACCTCATCGAATGCTCACGCCATCCGCCCTGCCGACACCTGCCGAACTGAACCGCACGCTGCCGTTCGCCGCCGGCGCGCGGCCATGGCGGCTCGTCCGCTATGCGTGCATCGACTGGCTCGGCATCCTGCTGTGCTGGGCGGCGATCCGCTTCGTGCCGAATCCGGTCGTCTATGTCGCGGCCGTGTTGCTGATCGCCGGCCGGCTGCAGGCATTCGGCGTGATCCTGCACGATGCCTGCCATCTTCCGATGCGGCGCATGACACTGCCGCTCGCGCTCGTCGAGGCGCTCGCCGGCTGGACGATCGGTTCGTCGATCGCCGCGATGCGCTATCACCACCTGCGCCATCACCGTGCGGTCGGCACCGCCGAGGATCCGTACCTGCACCGGCTGGCCGCGCGCGGCGGCTGGGTGCAGCGCGTGATGATGCTGCGCGGCGCGCTGCTGCCGGTCTGGTGGCCGCTGCGCGCGCTGATGGCGCCGCTTGCGCTCGCATGGCCGGCGTTCCGGCCGTGGTATGCGCGCGGCTTCATGCAGGACCGCTCGCGCCAGGACCTGCGCCGTCACCCTGAAGTCATTGCCTGCGCGCGCGCCGACCTGCCGCATTGCGCGGGCTATCTGCTCGCGATCGCGGCCGTCGTACACTGGGATCTGCCGTTCTTCACGTACTACGGGCTGCCGTGGATCGTCGGCGGCATCATGAACGCGAACCGCGTGCTGCTCGAACATCAGCACGTCGAGATCGACGAACGCGCGCCGGAATCGATCTGGCGCATGACGCGCACGATGACGTTCGGCTGGATCGGCAAGCTCGTACTGTATCCGCGCAACATCGGCTATCACCAGGTGCATCATGCGTATCCGGCGCTCGCGCTCGAGCATCTGCCGGCCGTGCACCGCTACCTGACGGACGGCACCGCATTCGCGCCGGGTCAGGCCGGCTCCACCCGCTAGACGCCCCGCCCCACGCGGCCCTGCGTGCCGCGCCTACAGCTCGAAGCGCATCACCTTCTCGCCGCACTGCGCGGCCGGCAGCGGCTCGCCGCGTTTCACCGCATCGAGCAGCCGGTCGATCGCGACGTGAACGATGTCGGCGCGCACGTTGTGCGGACGGAAGCCCGGCGCGTTGTCGAGGCCCTGCCGGTGCGCCCGCATGATCCGCACGTCCTGCTGAATCACGAGATGCGTGTACAGGTTCAGCAGCGGCCGCAGCGCGCGCAACACCCAGCGCGGCAGCCGGAAGCGATACGCGATGTACGTATAGACGCGCGAGCGACGTGCATCGATCGGCGTGATCTGGCTGACGATCAGGAAACCGGAACGTTCGCCCCACAGATAGTCGCAGCGCGTCACGTTCGGCGCGATGAAGCGGTCGACGTGCGCGAGCGGCACGCTGTCGGGGTTCGTGAGCCAGTCGAGACAGAAGCCGATCTTGTCGTCGCCGTCGTGATACGTGACGGCGACGCTGTCCGGCGTCGTCGCGACCGTCGCTTCCATAGCCTGGCCGCGGCTGCTGCGGAAGATCCCGTCGTGCACGAATACCGTATGCGGCACGTCCATGAAGTTCTGCGCAAGCATCGCGATGTCACCGTCGAACGTGTTGACCATGAAGTACGACTGCCACGGCGCGACGTCGCAAAACGGCATCCGGAAGATCGCGCGCGCCGACGGGTCGCCCGTACCGAGATACACCCATACGAGCCCGTCGAGCAACTGCACGGGCAGCGTACGCTGCCGGAACGGATAGCGGCCAGGCGCACCCGTTGGCTGCGTGCCGTCGATGCTCGGCACGTGGACGACCTGCCCTTCGCCGTCGTAGCGCCAGCCGTGATAAGGGCACACGAGCGTGTCGCGGTCGACCTTGCCGGCCGACAGACGCGTGCCGCGATGCACGCACTGGTCGATCAGCGCGGCGATCCGGCCGTCGCGCTGCCGGAACAGCACGATGCCGGTATCGAGAATCCGCACGCCGAGCGGCTTGTCGCGCGGGAGTTCGCGTTCGGTGCACGCGACGAACCATTGCTCGCGCAGGCCGTCCGGCGACGGCGCATGCTCGTGCGCGTGCGCCCCCGCCGCATCGCGCGACGGGCAGTCGTGCCCGCATCCGCGTGGTTCGATCATGTCGTTCATTGCGTCATTCATTCGTCATCACAAGCAGCGCGTCGGCCACCGGCAACCGCGTCACGAGTGCGCACGGCTTCACGTCGCCCGCGCGGATGCCGGCCCGTTCGGCCGCCAGTTGCAGCAGGTCACCGAGCCGTTCCGGCGATCGGCCCAGGCGGCGCACGCGCAGCGGGCCGAGCTGGCCGACGCGGCGTGCGTGCGCGTAGTGGAACGCGTGCGCCAGTTCGGCTTCGACGGCTGCGCACATCGCGTCTGCTGCATCGGTGCCGATGTCGCCGGCAACGCACAGCACGTAATGCGGCAGCCCTTCTTTCGCCAGGCACGGCACGATGCATGCGCCGACTTCGCGGTGTTGCCCATGTGCGCGGTTCAGCGCGTCGGCAGCAATCTGTTCGTCGACCTTCTCGCCGACGAGATCGACGCTCGCCGCCGCGCGCCCGACGAACGCGATGCGCGGCGTGCGCGCGGTCATGCCGACCACGCGCACGCGATCACCGAGTGCATAGCGATACAGCCCGCCGCCCGTGGTCAGCAGCACCTGTGCTTCGTCGCCGGGGCGCAGCCCATCGACGTCGCACACGCTGCCGTCGTCGCGCACGAATTCGAGGTAGTGGCTGCCGATCGCGAGCGGGCTACCTTCACCGGCACTGAACGGGACGCTCGCGACACCTTCCGTCGCGAACAGCCCCTTCGGCAGCCATTGCACCTGCGGAAACCGCACGCGCAACGCGTCGGCGTAGTGCTTGCTCGGGCCGTCCAGCCAGCAGCTCACGGCGGCCAGGCGCGGCCACAGCGCACGGCAATCGCCCTCCTCGATCGCGCGGCGCAGCGCCGCGCGACGCTCGGCCGGCAGCGACGCGTCGACCCATGCGAGATCGCGCGCGCCGTCGGCATCATCGCGATCGAACAGCGGGCGCAGCACGCTCGTCAGGAAGGTCGGGCTCCATACGCTGATGAACGCGAGCGCTTTGTCCGCGACGAGCGCATGCAGCGTCTCGCGCCGCCACGTCGCTGCGTCACCGGTCAGCGGCGGCACGAGCAGCGTCGATGCGAGCGCGGCCGCGCTGCTGTCGCCGAGGTAGTCGAGATCGCTCGCCGAGCCGACCGGAATCCCGTTGGGCGCGACACCGGGCGCCTGCAGCGGCGGCGACATCGACCAGTACGCGCGCCCTTCGCCGAGCGCCGGACAGGCGCGATGCATGTCGGCCAGCCATACGATCATCGCGGCCTGCAGTTCGCGCAGGAACGCGGGCGTATAGGGAATCAGCTTCTGGTGCGCGGTGCTGCCGCTCGTCCGTTCGAGGAACACCGGGCGCTCGGCAGTCAGCACCGGTTCCGTTTCGTGCGACACGCGGTCGAGCCACGGCAGGAAATCGACGGCCGCATGCACGGGCACGCGCTCGCGGAACTGCGTGGGACTGTCGATCCGGTCGAAGCCGAACCGGCGGCCGAACGCCGTATCGCGGTTCGCGGCCAGCAGCGCCGTCAGCCGCCGTGCCTGCGTGTCGCCCGGTGCTTCGAGGCCGGCCTGCCAGCGATCGACGTCCGGCTGTGCGGCGCGCGCGAACGTGCGCCACGCGTCGGGCAGGCTGCGGGCGGAGGCATCCATCAGAAATAGGTCTTGTCGAGTTGCGCGAGATCGTCGGGCAACCGGCGCGGCGGCGTGAAGATCGTGAGCCAGCCGTACCACAACGGCCGCGTCTCGCGCAGGTCCGACACCGCGTGCATGTCCTGCCAGCGCAGCGCGGGGCGACGATGATGCGTGAGGTTGTAGTTGAAGTTCAGCAGCAGCCAGCGCACCGGCGTCGGCGCGCGCATGTTGTACGTGCCTTCGACGACGTCGAGCGGCGTGCGCATGTGGTACACCCATTGCAGCGACGACCACGAGAAGGCGAATGCGACATATGCGACCAGCACCGCCGACACCGACCAGTCGAGCAGCCAGCCGGCCAGCAGCCATGCGCCGACGGCAGCGAGCGTTTCGTAGCGGATCCGGCGGAAGTCGGCCGTCGTGAATTCCTTGAAGGCGGCTGCGTACGTGTTGTCGTCGCCGCGCGCGGCGAGCCGCTGCATCGTGCGGCCGGGCACCAGCGCGAGCACGAAGCTGCCGACGAAACTGCCGAGCCAGATGCCGCCGAGAATCGCCGCGTAGTATTCGATGCGCTTGCGCAGCAGCGATTCGTCCGCCGTCGCGAAATCCGCGCGCTCGGCGCGCGTGCGGTTGCGCACGTGATGGCCAAGATGGTTCACGTGGATGAGCGTCGCGGCCGCGCCGAACATCGTGGACGCCCACCACATCATCATATAATTCGCGATCGGCCGGCGATGCCCGAACCCGTGGAAGGTCTCGTGCATCATCGAGAACACGCCCTGCATCACGAGGCAGAACGGCACGAGCACGAGCCACTTGATCGCGCCGGCGCCGGTATGCGACAGCCAGGTGAGCGTGCCGGCCCACGCCGCGCTCTGCAGCGCGAGCACGAGCAGGTTCGCCCGATCGTAACGTCGGGTCTGCGCGGCAGCGGCTTGCGCGCTCGGTCGGTTCATGGCTCGGAATGGCGGTTGTTTGCACGGGAGGATACAACAGATGCGTCAGCCGCCGGAAACGGCCCGCGCTCCGTCACTGGCGGGGCGGAACTAGCATGCGGCCGTTTCGCCGCCCGAGCGCCGACAGCCCCGCGTCGCGCATGCCGACCCGCGACGTGCGCTTCGCGATCGACGAGCGCATTCCGCGCTTCTGGTATCGCGGCACGTGCCATGTCACGCGCTTCTTCGACGCGTTTTCCGTGATGTTCCCGCTCGGCGAGCGCTTCTTCATCGACAGCGTGCGGCCGTTTCGCGACCAGGTTGGCGGCGATGCATCGCTCACGGCCGAAGTCGATGCGTTCGTGCGGCAGGAAGCGTCGCATATCCGCGTGCACCGGCTCTACAACGCGCGCCTCGCGTCGCAGCAGGTGCCGGTCGACGCGCTCGAAGCGCTGCTCGAAAAGCGCCAGCGCAATGCCGCGCGGCAGGTATCGCCGGTCACGCGGCTTGCGCTGACCGCGTGCCTCGAGCACTACACGACGATCCTCGCGCACCGCCTGCTGAGCGACCCAGCGGTCCTCGACGGCGCCGATCCGACGATGGCGGCCGTGTGGCGCTGGCATGCGATCGAGGAAACCGAGCACAAGACGGTCGCGTTCGACGTGTTCGCGGCGGCCATGCCGAATGCGGTGCGGCGCTATGTCGTGCGCTGCGCGGCCATGCTCGGGATCTCCGTCTACTTCGTGATCGACCTGATCTATTTCGTGCACCGCCTCGTCGCCGTCGACGGGCAGACCTGGAACGTGCGCGGCTGGCTGCAACTGCTGCGCTGGCTGTTCGTCGCGCCGGGCATCTTCACGCGCGTGATGCCGATGTGGCTGTTCTGGTTCTCGCCGCGCTTCCATCCCGATCGCCTCGACAGCGATGCGGCATTGCGCGCGGCACGCGCCGCGCTCGAACCGTATCTGGCCACTGCCGAACCCGAACCGGAGTCGCACGCATGACGCACGCGCCGTGGACGCCCGACGGGTTCGACGACTGGCGGCGCCACTATCCGGCGACGCCGTTCGCGCGTGCCGCGGCGAACCTCGACCGGACCGACGCGTTCATCGAAGGCTGGACGCGGCGCACTGCCCGCCTGCCGCTGACGACGACGCTCGTGCTCGTCGCCGGGCTGTATTCGGAATGGCTGCCCGGCTGCAATCGCGGCGCGCGCCAGACGCTCGGCGCGGCAGGCTATCGCGTGCTGACGGTGCCGGTGCGTTCCGCGCGCGGCGTGTTCGATCAGGGCGCACATATCGGCGCGTTCCTGCGCAAGCATCTGCCGGCCGGCGGCGACTTCGTCGCACTCGCGCACAGCAAGGGCGGCATCGACACGCTCGCCGCGCTCGTCGGCGACCCGACGCTGGCGGTGCGTTGCGCGGGCCTCGCGCTGATGCAGCCGCCGTGCGGCCCGTCCGCGATCGTCGATACGATCTTCCGCCACGGCATGCCGCCGCACGTGGCCGCACCCTGGCCCGACCGCCTCGCACGCCGCATGCTGCGCACGCGCTGGGCCGATGCCGGCACGCGCGACATCAGCAGCCGGCGCGATCCACGGGTCAGCGACATGCTTGCCGCACTGCCACGCGACCTGCATCTCGTGCACGGCGTGAGCTGGTCCGTCGAGGCATCCACGCGCTTCGATTCGCACCACGGGAGGCTGAACGGGCATCGTCCCGGCTGCGCGCACGACGGACAGTTCTATCTCGAGCACCAGGTGATGGCCGGCATCCCGCAGATCTGCCTGCCACGGCTCGACCACGGCCAGCCCGTGCTCGGCGGGCTCGGCTTCGACGCCGGCCGCTTCTGGCTCGCGCTCGCCGACCTGCTGCACGTCACGCGCGCTCAGACCAGGTAGATCTCGAAGCCCGGCACGCGCCCGGCCAGCTGGCTGCCGATCGGTGCGCCCGGCTCACCGGTCGACAGCGTGTAGAGATCCATCGGCGTACGCGCCGTGTAGTAGCGCGCGAGCGCCGGCCCCAGCGGATCGCCGTCGTACAGGCACAACTGCATCAGCGCATGACTGTCGCGCACGCGCAGCCACGCGGCATCGAGCAGCGCCGCGAACACGGACGGATCGCGGTCGCGCACCTGCAGGTGCGTCAGGTAGACGTCGCGCAACGGCTCGCCGGGCGCCGCGATACGCGGACGGCGCAATGCGGGCGCGAGCGCGTTGAAGGCGACACGGACCGCCTGCAGCGGCAACGGCAATCGTTCGAGCACGATCCGCTTGATATCGCCGGCGTCCCACGGCGCGACGCAGCCGAGCAGGTTGTCGTGCGCGTCGAGCGCCAGCAGGAACGCGCCGATGCCGAACGACGGCCACGTGTCGAGCCGCCGCGTGAATTCGTCCGCGGAGAACACGCCGCCAAACGGCTGGCGGCGCGATTCGGCATCGAGAAACGCGCGCAACGCGTCTGCGTGACGCGGCTGCGCTTCGACGATCCGCACGCCCGGCACGCAACGCGGCACCGACGACAGCCCGCGCTGCGCGTAGATCGACACGTTCTCGTAGCCGTGCCAGTGCGTGAAACGCAGCCTGTTCTCGCGCCGCGATCGTGCCAGCGACTGCACCGCGAGCCGGTTGTCGCGGATCATGCAGCAATACGCATGCTGCACGCCGGTGTCGGCACGCAGCATCGCGAAACGTGCGCGCACCGAGTCGGTCCACTCGCGCGACAGACGCCGGTCAGGCATCAGCCGCAGATCGCCGAGATAGGCGACCGGCTGCGCGCGTTCGCCGAGATAGCCGTCGCGCACGACGAGGCTCGCGAGCCCCTTCAGCGCCGCGCGCTCGTCCTCCGCGAGCCAGACCTCATGATGCGGCGCGTGGCAGCGATGCAGCGCGAAGTAGTCGGGCGCACGATCGAAGCGCAGCGGCAGGCTGCCCTGCATCGCATGGCGGGACTGGAAATCGAGAATGCGCGCGTTGTCGGCCGGTTGCGCGAGACGGATCCGCATGTGCCCCGCTCACACACCGTCGAACAGCCGGCGCGCGAGCGGCCGCAGGTTCGACGCCGACAGTTCGCACAGGCACACGAGTTCGTCGCCCTGTGCGTAGCCGGGATTGCGCGCGAGGAAGTAGTCGACGTCGGCCAGCCGCCGGTGCGCGGCCGGTACCTCCGCAAGCGCGGGCGTGAGCCGGCCCTGCGGGGTGTCGAACGACAGCAGGCCGGTGGCGGAGTCGTACGCGTGCCCGTAGCGGCTCGCGGCCAGGTAATCCATCAGGTCCTGCGTGGCCGGTGCGGTCAGGTTGTCGGCACGCGGCGCATAGTCGCGCGCGAACGCGCGCAGGTAGCGATAGGTGCGATGCCCCTTGCAGATCAGAAACCAGTACAGCGGCACGGCGGGCGCCTGCCGCCACACGTCGCCCGCGTGGCGGATCCACGCAAACGCGAGATGCTGCGTGCCCCAATGCGCGGGATCGATGATCGTATCGCCGGAAAAGATCACGCGGATCGACGCGTCGCGCCAGCGTGTCTCGTACTGCTTGAGCGTCGAGAAGCCCTGGATCGCGCCGCCGCCGTCACGCAGCAGGATGCAGTGCGTCTTGTCGCCGAGATCGCGGTCGAACTGCGCGCGGACCGTGTCGCAATAGGACGCCGCATACAACGAGAACATCCGGTCGATGTCGTCCGGGCCCAGGGCCGCACGTTCGACGGCGGTGGCACGCAACTCCATCGGCTACTCCTGCAAGACTGAACAGCTTGCTATGATAGCCCGTTACCCGCCCGCTCCCGCCATGTCCAACGCCGTTTCCCGCCAGGATGCGAACAACGCGCCGATCGCCCGGCCATGGTTGCTGCTCGCCACCTATCTCGTCGTGACGGGTGTGTTCTACACGTTCGTCACGCACCTGCCGCTCGCGCCGGTCACGGTCATTCCGGCGGGCGCACTCGATCGCGCGATTCCGCTGCTGCCCGGCACCGTGCCGCTTTATCTCAGCTACCTGTTCGCGATGCCCACGCTCGTCTGGCTCGGGCGCGGCCGCGCCTGGCTGCTGCCGGCGTTCTTCGCCGGCGCGCTCGCGGCCGGCGTTTGCCTCGTGTGTCATCTGCTGCATCCGACCGCCGTCGTGTGGCCGACCGCTCATGACGACTGGATCGCGTGGCTTCAGCGGATCGATACGCCGCTTGCCGCATCGCCGAGCGGCCACGTCGCGCTTCCGGTTGCAATCGCGATCGTACTGCTGGCGCTGCGGCAACGGTCGGCCGTGCTGTTCGCCGCGTGGAGCGCGCTGCTGATGGTCACGACACTGACCACCGGCCAGCATCGTGCCGCCGATGTCGCATGGGGCGGTGCGATCGGCATCGCGGCCGGCGCGTTTACGCTCACGCTGCTGCGCGCCCAAGTCGACCTGCGCACGGTGGCGGCCGCGCTGCTCGAATGGGCGTGCATCGTCGTGGCGATCAGCGTGGCCATCGCGCTCGGCGGGTGGTACCTGTATGCGCCAGCGGTGCTCGTCGTCGCAACGCGGCAGCATGCGCTGTTCATCCTGTATCACGACGCGACCCACTATCACCTCACGCGCCGTCGCGGTTTCAACGACTTCCTGATCAACGTCGCGATCGGCGTGCCGGGGCTCGTGCCCGTCGAGTTCTACCGGCCGCTGCATCTCGCGCATCACCGGCATCTCGGCACCGCGCAGGACCCGGAGCGCCAGTTCCTCTATCACGACCAGCCGTGGCGGTTCCGGCCGCTCGATGCGTGGCCGCTCGCGCGGCAATTCCTTGGCGACCTGTTCGTGCTGAACATGGTGCGCAACATGGCGGCGTTCCGGCGTGCGGGCGGACAGGCCACGCACCTCGGCCTGCCGTTCCAGGCAGCCGCGGCCGTGTGGGTAATCATCGTCGCACTGCTCGTATGGGCCTGTTCCGCACGAACGATCCTGCTGGTCGCGGCGCTATGGTTCGTGCCGCTGCTCACGCTGTCGGTACTGTTGCAGAAGATCCGCAGCATGGCCGAGCACAGCGGTGGCCCGCATGCGACGCCCGGCTGGGCCGATTGGTCGTATTCATGGCGCACGGGCTGGATCGGCCGCGTGCTCGTGTGGCCGTATCACATCAACCTTCACCTGCAGCATCACCGGAATCCGGCGGTGCCGTGGCATGCGCTGCCCGACGCGATCGATGAACACGAGCCGCAGCTCGACGCACCGGAGCTGGCCCGGCTGCTGTGGTCGGGCATCCCGCCGAAACCGTGACCGGCGACGGCATGCGTGATACCGCACGCCGTCGCCCCCTTCCCCGTTACTTCGCGATAAACACGCCCGACGTCGGGCACGTGCCCTGCGTATTGCCGTCCGTCACGAGCGATGCGGCGCTCGGGAACTGCGTGGTCGCATTGGTCTTCACCGCGATCCACGCTTCGGTGAAGTAGCTGACGCCATTCGTCTTCGTGCACTTCAGCGACACCGCGCTGCGCGTATTGCTGCCGAATGCGCCTTCGAACGCCGACAGCAACTGGTTGCGCGTGACCGTCTTGCCCGCGTTCGCCTGCAGGAACGCGTTGAACGACGTGTTGCCGAGCCGGCTGATCATGCCGGAAGCCTGGTTCCAGTACGCATCGGGCGATGCCGAATTCGAGCAGGTGCCGTGCTTGAACCACTCGTGCTTGTCGAGGCACGACGCGACGCCCGGCATGTACGTCGACAGCGTGTTACGGGTCGCGCTGCTGATCGGGTACGCGTCCATGCTGCACCACTGGTGCGCGTTGTCGAGGTCGATGTCGTTCTGCGGCACGCCGCAGTAGAACGGCTGGTTGCCGTCGTAGTTGTTCGGCCACAGGCCATGCAGCGACAGGCTCGTCGCTGCGTAAGTGCCGGCGAGGTTCGTGCATTCGGGCGTGTCGTGCGACGCGCAGAAGCCGGGCTCCCACGACGCGGCGAGCAACAGGTAGTCGTAGCTGGTCTGCGCGGTGGCGTGCAGTGAAGCGGAAGCGACGGCGAGTGCGGCAGCGGCGCGGGCGAGCGTCTTGAGCATGGCGTTTCCTCGGTAAAGGCTTGCGGTCGCAGGATGCGCCGCAAGGTTGTCGAATGTCTGTCCGCGATTGTTGCCGACGCAACGTGGCACGAATGTGAAGGTGGACGAAAGATATCCGGAGACACGAGCACAAGTGCAGGCATGCGCCGCTTCACATGTCTGAAGCGCGCCGCCGACGCGGCGGCACACCGTCGCTCACGACCCGGCACCCAGTTGCGTGCACGCGCGTGTGATCGATTCGGGGCCTTCAAGCGCGAGGATCTGCCACACGCCGATGCTGACGCGCTGGCGCGCCGCCGTCGACGCATCGGCCAGCAACGCCTCGACGCGCGGTGCGGCAGCCGGCGCCTGCTGCTTCAGCGCCGCGTGATGCCGCGCGCGCGACGCCGGTTCGGATTCGTACACGTCGCACAGACGCACCATGCCGGCAAGACCGGCGAGGTCGTCGTCCTTGTCGATCGCGCCCGGCTCGACCGGCGCGAGCCCCTTGCGCTCCGCCGCCGGCAGCTTGTTGCGCGCACCTTCGTCGATCGACGTGGCGGATGCCGGCGGCAGGCCGCCGATCGCCGCGACGATCCGGCTGCCCGCGGCGATCATGTCGCCCTGGCACTCGATTTTCTCGGCGGCCGCGACGTTCGAGCAGAACGACACCGACGTGCGGTACACGTCGTTGCTCATGCGCGGCACCTCGTCCGCGCTCGCCTGCACGAAGCCGGCGCTCGTCAGCGCCAGGGCGGCGGGAATCAGGATGCGGAAAGCTCTCGTCTTGTTCATTGTTGTTGGCGTAGGGAGTTCTCGGGGCGAGCAACATCGCGCAGCCGCGCGGCGGCGGCCGCAGTGACGCCGGGCCCGCGTCCGGCGGCACGCGATCACTTCATCGACGCTGCCTCCGCTCCGCCGGGCGACAGCGCCGCGTTGTCCTGCTCGCGCCACGTGCGACGCGACGTCATGATCGCCTTCACGGCCGAGCGCGCGACCTTCCACCACGCGAACGGCCGCGGATCGGCGAGCATGCTGAGCGCGCGTGCATAGTCGAGCGTGAGCCCGGGCGTCCATGCCATCGTCACCGCACGCTTGCGGATCTGCGCGGCAACCCACAGCTCGGGCGTGAGCAGCAGCCGCACGAAAGCGCCCCACCCGGCCCGCGCGCCCTTCAGCCGCCACACCGCGCCGTCGAGCGCGGCTTCGAGCGCGTTCGACACCGTGCTCGAGCAATTGCGGTGCGTGAGGTTGTACGTCACGTTCTGCCGGTACGACGTCCAGAACGCATCCAGCTTCGACGGATCGTAGTTGCGGATCCGCACGCGCACGGTCGACGGGCACCACGCCTTCGACTCGGTCGCGTAGTCGGGCTGGAACAGGCCCGGCACGTCGTTTTCGCGGGTCGCGCGCAGGATGCGCGTGAATTCGTCCGGAGAACGATCGATTTCGACGCCCGGATAGAGGCTGATATAGATGCCCTCGGGCGACTCCAGCGCCGCGTGCCCGGTCGAGATCACGCCATTGACGTCCACGGCCGCGATATAGCGGTCGATCACCGGATAGCGCTGCGCTTCGGCTTTCGACGTGCCGGTGGGCGTCCACACGTGCACGGTGAGCGCATGCTCGCCGTCGGCCGGCGGGCCGTCCCACTCGGATTGCGCGAACTGCGGGAGGTCGCGCGCATCGTCGAGATCCGGCGCGAGCGCCGGCGCCGGCGACGACGCGAACGCCGGATTGCGCGTCAGCCGCCGCACGCGCGCAGCGAGGCTCAGCATGTGCATCCCGCCGAACATCAGCAGCAGCCCGAGGCAGTACGGCACGGTGCCCACATAGTGCGTCGGGTACGGCTGATAGAAGAAGACGGCCAGCAGGATCTCGACGACGCCCCACGCGAAGGCGACGTTCCAGCGGCGATAGCGCACCATCCACGCGGCGGTGCACTGCAGCAACCCGTCGACGAGGAACAGCGTGCCGAAGATCATCGACAGCAGGAAATGGCCGTGGTGATGACCCGCGAACACGAGCCCGGCGGCGACCACGACCACGATCCCCTTCACGTAGCGCAGGGTGCGCTGCCCGCCGACGCCGCTGCCGGCCACCGCGAGCGTCGCGAGCCCTTCGATCAGGAACAGCCACGCAAAGATCTGGATCGGGAAGTGCAGCGCGCCGTCGAGCGCGTCGACGAAGATCACGACGCCCGCGACGACCCACACCCAGCCGAGCACGGTCAGCCCGCGCCAGCGGGTACGCAAGTATTCGATGCCCAGCAGCAGCAAGACCAGTCGTACCATCGCGCCCTCTCGTCATTTTTTCGGGATACGCGCTGGTCACGCGTTTCCTGTCGTTTCGACCGCGCATCGTGCGACGCGTCAGCCGAAAGGCGGTAATTCATACCGGCGCGTCATGCCTCGACATGACCGTTGGCGGCCGATATACCTCCGCACTGGCCGAATAATAAGATATGGCGGAGACGGTTGAAAGCGGCGACGGAAACGTTGTCGGCATGGCGCTGGCAGGGGCCGCCGACCGCTGCCAAGGCAGATTTCCCGTTCGACAATCTGCGTCGGATACGCGAGAATCCGGCTTCCGAGGGCGAAAGCCACTGAACCGAACCGCACAGACGGGACAACAACAATGAACGTATCGATCACGCGCCGGCGCCTGCTGGCCGCCGGCGTGGCCGCCAGCAGCCTCGCGCTGTCGGGCTGCTTCACGCCGAAGCTGTACAAGGACGACGGATACAGCGAACAAGTGTCCGGATTCATGATGACCGAGGACGGCAAGAAACTCGTCGTCCTGGGCACGGACTACCATTACATCTTCGATCTGCCGGCGCAGTTGCGGCCGGTACTGATGTCCGGTTACCGGAAGTCGCTGCGCACGACGTTCGCCGCCTTTCATGCGAGCGGCGGCAGCATCACGGGCCAATACCGGATCGTGCTGCCGAAGGACGCGTCGGACGACGATCGACAGGCGGCCGCCGCCGACGGCTTCACCGCCGCGCAGGCCGGCCTCGTGCTCGAAGGCGACATCAGCGGCAAGCGCTATTCGACGGAAGGATTCGCCGAAAAGTACAAGACGAGCACGCAGCCGTTCAACCGGCCGTACTCGGTCTACATCAGGCAATCGCCTTCCGCGCTCGGCATGGGGCTGCGGATTCTCGCCACGCCGGTCACGGTTGCCGCCGACGGCGTGCTCGTACTGGGCGGCATCGTGCTCTTGCCGTTCGCGGCAATTGCGATCCAGGCGAACGGCGGCCTCCGGATCATGTAAAGGCGTGCGGTACGAGCGCAACTGGAGCACCACCATGACCGCCTCACCGCTTCACGTCCCGCCGCTCGGCCCGCAACTCAAGCGCTGGCGCGCGCTGCACCGCGTCAAGCAAAGCCACGCGGCCGAGCTGTTCGGCGTCGCGCAATCGACGATCTCGCGCTGGGAAGCCGGCCGCCAGCAGATGTCGCCCGACGAGCGCGCGACCGCCGAGCGGTTGCTCGCCGCGCGCCTCGATTCAGCCGGCGATCACGCGCTCGCGCGGCTCGTCGCGGGCAGCGCGGGCCGCATGCACCTCGTGTGCGACCTCACGCACCGCCTGCTCGCTTCTTCGCCGGCGCGCGCGGCCGAATTCTCGCAACCGCTGTCGATGCTGCTCGACACGTCGCTGTGGCGCTACGCGACGCCGGAGATCGTTCGCATGGAAACCGCGCTCGACTCGCTCGGCTGGCACGATCACGCCGGGCCACCGAGCGTCGAATTCGACACCGGTGCGAATGCGTCGCGCGTCGTGCCGATCCGCGGCAGCATGTGCCGGTGGACGCGAATGACGCTGTCGGACGGCTCGGCCGTGCGGCTCGTGGAGACGCTCCAGGATGCATAAGCGCTGGATCGCGACGAAGAACCGCATGCAGGCAACGGCGCGGCGACCTTCGACGCATCCGGCATGCCACGCCAACAAAAGCAACGTGAATGGCAGCACGCCAAGGGGACATGCCACATGTCGACGCTTGTCATGCGAGAACTCGTGATCGTCGCGTTCATTCTCTATACGGGCGCGGCCGTGCTGGTCGCGCTTCGCTCGGGTGTGGCCAACGCCGGCGGACGGCGCGTGGCGCGCCGCAGCAGCCCCTGGCTGTTCACCCTGATCGTCGGTGTTCAAACGGGCTTCTTCGCGCTGTTCTGCTGGGCCGGACTTTTCGTGAAGTAGCGGCGCGGTCAAGCGCCACCGCCACGCATATTTCATGCGTGGACGACCCGCGCCCATCCGCATTACGCTAGGCAGTTCATCGCAAGGACGCCGACCATGACCCCCGATACGATCCACGCGCGGCTCGCTTTCCTGCGCGAAGCCGAACGCCTGAAGGATGTGCTGCGCAGCGGCCATACGTCGTCCGGGCGCGCGGAAAGCACGGCCGAGCACAGCTGGCGGCTGTGCCTGATGGCGCTCGTGTTCGCCGACGCGCTGCCCGGCATCGACACGCTGAAGCTGCTGAAGCTGTGCGTCGTCCACGATCTCGGCGAGGCGCTGCACGGCGACATTCCCGCGATCGATCAGGCCACGCACCCCGACAAAAGCGCGCAAGAACGCGACGACCTGCTGACGCTGACCGCACCGCTCGACCCCGCGCAACGCGACGAAATCGTCGCGCTGTGGGATGAATACGAGGCGGCGGCTACGCCGGAAGCGCGCGCGGCGAAGGCGCTCGACAAGCTCGAGACGATCCTGCAGCACAACCAGGGCAGCAACCCGCCCGATTTCGACTACGCGTTCAATCTCGGCTACGGCCGCCGCTACACCGACGCCGCGCCGCTGTTCACCGCGATCCGCGACATCGTCGATGCCGACACGCAGCGCCGGATCGACGCGCGCGGGCAGCGCGCGTAAGCTCGCGGGATCGGGCACGCGGCACCGCGCGCGCAGCCCGCACGAGGCCCAACGCATGACGCAGAATATCTACGACGACCCGGCCTTCTTCGAAGGCTACAGCCGCCTGAATCGCTCGATTCACGGCCTCGACGGCGCCCCCGAATGGCCCGCGCTGCGCGCGCTGCTGCCCGAGCTGCGCGGCCGCAACGTGCTCGACCTCGGCTGCGGCTACGGCTGGTTCAGCCGCTGGGCGGCCGGTCAGGGCGCGGCAAGCGTGCTCGGCATCGATGTCTCTGCGCGCATGCTCGAACGCGCGGCCTCGACCGCCGCGCACCCGGCGATCGCGTACCGCCGCGCCGATCTCGAAACGCTCACGCTGCCGGATGCCGCGTTCGATCTCGCGTACAGTTCGCTCGCCTTCCACTACGTCGCGCAACTCGACACGCTGCTGCGAACGATCCATCGCGCGCTCGTGCCGGGCGGGCGGCTCGTGTTCTCGATCGAGCATCCCGTTTATACGGCGCCGCGCCGGCCCGGCTTCGTCGTCGATGCGCAGGGCAACCGCTCCTGGCCGCTCGACGGCTACCAGCGCGAAGGCGAGCGCGTGACCGACTGGCTCGCGCCGGGCGTCGTCAAGCAGCACCGTACGCTCGGCACGCTCGTGAACCTGCTGATCGGCAGCGGCTTCACGCTCACGCACCTGAACGAATGGGCGCCGACGCAGGCGCAGGTCGATGCGCTGCCCGCGCTCGACGAAGAACGCGACCGGCCGATGATGGCGCTCGTCGCCGCGCAGCGCTAACGCACGTCAGCGCACGCCGCGACACCCGCACGAACCTTCGCCTGCCGTTGTCACGGTCCGCAACAATGACGCCGCACGGCCTCCGTTGCCGTGCGGCGTTCGCACAATTCAGCACAATTTCCACACGGTTTGGCGTGAAGTCCTCGCTTACCATGAGCGGCTGATTCGACTCGGCACGCCCGCGCGATGCGTACGCGGATGCCGTCGCGGGCACCCTGCCCGACATGCGACGCCGACCGGATCGTCCCGCCCGGCCGCACGCATCGCCGGCACCGCCTGATCCTCGCCGCACGCTCATGACTCAGAAGACCCATCGCCGCCGGCGCATCGTGCTGGCTACCCTTGCCATCGTGGCGATCGCCGCCGGCGTCACGCTGAAGGCGTGCGCGCCCGACAAGCATCCGCAATACCTGTCCGCGCCCGTCTCGCGCGGCGATCTCGAAAACGCGGTGCTGGCAACCGGCGCGCTTCAGGCATTCAAGCAGGTCGACGTCGGCGCGCAGGTGTCCGGGCAGCTGAAATCGTTGAAGGTCAGGCTCGGCGACAAGGTCACGAAGGGCCAGTGGCTCGCCGAGATCGATCCCGTGATTTCGGAAAACGCACTGCGCCAGGCGCGCGCCAGCGAAGAAAGCCTGCGCGCGCAGCAGCAATCGACCGCCGCGCAACTCACGCAGGCCGAGCTCGCATTCAAGCGCCAGCAGGCGATGCTGCCCGACGATGCGACCTCGCGCGAATCGTTCGAGGCCGCGCGTGCGACGCTCGACGTGCAGCGCGCGACCCTCGCGTCGCTCGCCGCGCAGATCCGCTCGGCCCGCATCCAGATCGAAACCGCGCAGGCCAACCTCGGCTACACGCGCATCGTCGCGCCGATCGACGGCGAGGTCGTCGCGGTCGTCACGCAGGAAGGCCAGACCGTGATCGCGCAACAGCAGGCGCCGGTGATCCTGAAGCTCGCCGATCTCGACACGATGACCGTGAAGGCGCAGGTGTCGGAAGCCGACGTGATCCGCGTGCGCGCCGGCCAGCCCGCGTATTTCACGATCCTCGGCGAACCGGACAAGCGTCACTACGGCAAGCTGCGCGCGATCGAGCCGGCGCCGCAGAACTATGCCGAAGCGCAGAGCCCGCTCGGCGGCGGCTCGAAGCCGAACTCGGCCGTGTTCTACAACGCGCTGTTCGAAGTCCCGAATCCCGAGCATCGGCTGCGCATTTCGATGACCGCGCAAGTCAGCATCGTGCTCAGCAACGCACGCAACGCGCTCAGCATTCCGGCCGCCGCGCTCGGCGAAAAACGCAAGGACGGCACCTACGCGGTGCGCGTGCTGCGCGCCGACGGCAGCACGGAAACGCGCAACGTCCGCATCGGCATCAACAACAACGTGCGCGTCGAAGTGCTGGCCGGCCTGAAGGACGGCGAACGCGTCGTGATCGGCGACGCAGCCGGTGACGACCACGCGCCGCTCGCGGACGTGGTGTGACGATGAGCCAGCCCCTGCTGAAACTCGCTGCCGTTACGCGACGCTTTCCGGCCGGCGACAAGGATGTCGTTGTCCTGAGCAACGTCAACCTGTCGATCCACGCGGGCGAGATCGTCGCGATCGTCGGCGCGTCGGGCTCCGGCAAGTCGACGCTGATGAACATCCTCGGCTGCCTCGACCACCCGAGCGAAGGCACCTACACGGTCGGCGGCCGCGACACGCACATGCTCGACAGCGACGAGCTCGCGCAACTGCGCCGCGAACATTTCGGCTTCGTGTTCCAGCGCTATCACCTGCTGCCGCACGTCGACGCGGTCGCGAACCTCGAAATGCCCGCGATCTACGCCGGCACGCCGCGCGCCGAGCGGCACGCACGCGCACGCGAACTGCTCGCGCGCCTCGGGCTCGCGGATCGGGCGCACCATCGCCCCGGGCAGCTTTCCGGCGGCCAGCAGCAGCGTGTGAGCATCGCGCGTGCGCTGATGAACGGCGGCCAGGTGATCCTCGCCGACGAACCGACGGGCGCGCTCGACACGAAAAGCGGCCAGGACGTGATCCGCATCCTGCACGAGCTGAACGCGCTCGGCCATACGATCGTCATCGTCACGCACGACCAGGCCGTCGCGCGCCATGCGAAGCGCATCATCGAGATCAGCGACGGCGAGATCGTTGCCGACCGGCCGAATCGGCACTATGCGGAAGCCCTCGCGGAAGTGAGCGTGGGCGCAGCAGAAGCGGCGGAGTCGATCGAAGCGGAAGCCGGCGCGCTACCCGCCGACGATCGCCACGACACGCCATCGCCGCCCGCACCGGTCGACACCGATGCGCATCCCGATACCGATACCGGCACCCGCACGCGACGCTTCGCGGCCGGCTCCGGCCGCTTCGCCGAGGCGTGCCGGATGGCGTGGATCGCGCTCGTGTCGCACCGGCTGCGCACGCTGCTGACGATGCTCGGCATCATCATCGGCATCACGTCGGTCGTGTCGATCGTCGCGATCGGCGAAGGCGCGAAGCGCTACATGCTCGACGAGATCGGCAGCATCGGCACGAACACGATCAACCTCTATCCGGGCACCGACTGGGGCGACAGCCGCGCCGACGCGATCCAGACGCTCGTGCCCGCCGACGTCGCCGCGCTCGCCGAACAGCCGTACGTCGACAGCGCGACGCCCGAAACGTCGCGCACGCTGCTGCTGCGCTACCGCAACGTCGACGTGAACGCGCTCGTGAGCGGCGTCGGCGACCGCTTCTTCCAGGCCCGCGGGATGCGCTTCGCGCAGGGTGTCGCATTCGACGAGGACGCGGTGCGCCGCCAGGTGCAGGTGGCAGTGATCGACCAGAACACGCGCCGCAAGCTGTTCGGCGCGACGCGCAACCCGATCGGCGAAGTGATCCTGGTGGACAACGTGCCGTGCGTCGTGATCGGCGTGACCGCCGACAAGAAGAGCGCGTTCGGCAGCGTGAAGAGCCTGAACGTGTGGGTGCCGTACACCACCGCGAGCGGGCGCCTGTTCGGGCAGCGCCATCTCGACAGCATCACCGTGCGCGTGCGCGACGGGCAGCCGAGCGCCGCCGCCGAGAAAAGCCTCGAAAAGCTGATGACGCAGCGCCACGGCCGCAAGGACTTCTTCACGTACAACATGGACAGCGTGGTGAAGACCGTCGAGAAGACCGGCCAGTCGCTCACCTTGCTGCTGTCGCTGATCGCGGTGATCTCGCTCGTCGTCGGCGGGATCGGCGTGATGAACATCATGCTGGTGTCGGTCACCGAGCGCACCCGCGAAATCGGCATCCGGATGGCGGTCGGCGCGCGCCAGTCAGACATCCTGCAGCAGTTTCTCGTCGAGGCCGTGCTCGTCTGCCTGCTCGGCGGCACGATCGGCATCGCGCTGTCGTTCGGGCTCGGTGCGCTGTTCTCGATGTTCGTCGCGCAATGGAAGATGGTGTTCTCGGCCGGCGCGATCGTGACCGCGTTCGTCTGCTCGACGCTCACCGGTGTGATTTTCGGCTTCATGCCCGCGCGCAATGCATCGCGGCTCGATCCGATCGATGCGCTCGCGCGCGACTGACGCAAGGCCCGCCATGACGCATTCCTCACCGCTTCACCGCCTCGGCGCATTCGCGTGCGCGGCCGCGCTGCTCGCCGGCTGCGCCGGCGCGCGCCACGAACCGCTGCCCGCCGTCGCGATGCCCGCGAACTGGGAAGCACCGGTTTCCGCCGATGCACCGGCCACGACGCGCGACTGGTGGCGCAGCTTCGGCGATCCGCAACTCGATGCGCTGATCGACGACGCACTGCGTGCCAACAACGACCTCGCGATCGCGGCGATCCGCGTGTACCGCGCGCAGCTGCAGGCCGGGCTCGCGGATACGAACCTGACGCCCACCGTGTCACTGGGCGCGAACGGCACTGTGTCGCGCACGCTCGATACGCACCAGATGAGCCGGACGAGCGGCGTGACCGGTTCGCTCAGCTATGAAATCGACCTGTGGGGCCGCCTGGCCGCGCTGCGCGACGCCGCGCGCTGGGAAGCCGACGCGACGGCCGCCGATCTCGAAGCCGCAAGGCTGTCGCTGATCGGCACGACGGCGTCGCTGTACTGGCAGATCGGTTATCTGAACCGGCAGATCGCGCTCGGTGACGCGAACATCGCATATGCGGTCCGCACGCTCGCGGTCGTCCGGTCGCGGCATACGGCCGGCGCCGTGTCGGGGCTCGACCTTGCGCAGGCCGAACAGAGCCTCGCCGCGCAACGCGCCGCACAGACGCAACTGATCCAGCAGCGCACCGAGAATCGCCACGCGCTCGCGATCCTGTTCGACCGGCCGCCGCAGCAACTCGCAGCGGAACCGTCGGCGCTACCCGTCGCGGCGCCGCCGGAAGTCGCGGCCGGCCTGCCCGCGAGCCTGCTCGGCCGGCGCCCCGACCTGCGCGCGGCGGAATTCCGGCTGCGCGAGTCGCTCGCGCAAGTCGATGCGACGCGCACGAGCTTCTATCCGACCTTCACGCTGACCGGCCAGGCCGGCACGTCGAGCACGAGCCTCGAGCGCGTGCTGATGAATCCGGTCGGCACGCTCGGGCTCGGCCTCGCGCTGCCGTTCATCCAGTGGAACACGATGCAGTTGCAGATCAAGGTGTCGAAATCGCAGTACGAGGAAGCCGTGGTCGGGTTCCGCCAGAAGCTCTACACGGCGCTCGCGGAAGTCGAGAATGCGCTGTCGGCGCGCGTGCAGCTCGAACGCGAAGCCGAGCAGCGCGCGCTGTCGCTGGCCCAAGCGCAGCGCGCCGAACAGCTGGCCGCCGCGCGCTTCGCGGCCGGCGCGACCGCCGTGCAGCCGTGGCTCGACCAGCAGCAGCGGCTGCGCGACGCGCAAAGCGCGGACGAGCTGACGCGCCTGAACCGGCTCAACAACCAGATGACGCTGTACCGCGCGCTCGGCGGCGGGATGTCCTGACCGGCGCGTGCACCGCGCCGGCCGCGCCGATCACTCGCGGCGTCATTCACACACGGGCGCCCCACGCCGCGCCGGTGCGAACGCCACCGCGCTCGCCGTCGCGAGCAGTGCCACGCCCGCCGCGCCATACACCATCACCCAGCCGAACCCGTGCACGAGCGCCGCGTGCAGCGCCGCGCCGGTCGGGTCGGCCTGCGCGAGCGCCGGTGCGATCTCGTGCAGCCCGTCGGTCCGGCCGGACGCAATCTCCTGCGCGAGCCGGCGCAGCGCAGCGTCGCCGATCGTGCCCGCGACACCGGCCTTCAGGTTCGCGACGATCCCCGCGACCAGCACGAAGCCCATCGCCGCGATGTTCAGCGCGAGCGAGATCATCCGCGCGCTCATGTCGATGCCCGACGCCATCCCGGCCCGCGAACTCGGCACCGCGCCCGTCGTCGTGTTGGTCACGGGCGTGTTCGTGAGCCCGAGCCCGATGCCGGCGATCACGCAGCCGGGCAGCATCGTGATCCAGCTTGCATGGTCGGCCGCGCTGCCGATCCGCATCAACGCGAACCCCGCGGCGATCGTGAACAGGCCGCCCGGGATCACGACACCCGGCCCGTAGCGCAGCGCGAGTCGTTCGCCGAACGGCGGCGCGACCAGCGTCGGCAACGTGTACGCGAGCAACGCGAGGCCGGCCGTCACGCTGTCGTAGCCGAGCGCGACCTGGAACCAGATCGGCAGGTAGATCATGAACGGCCAGAAGCTGAAGTTCATCCCCATCGAACCGAAGATCGCGCCGGTGAACGCGCGAATCCGGAACACCGAGAAATCGAACATCGGCCGCGCACTGGCGCGTTCCGCGATGAAGAAGCCGGCCAGCGCCAGCACGGTCGCGCCGAGCACGCCGAGGCCGGCCGCGCTGGTCAGCCCGAGCGCCGCGCTTTGCGTGATATAGAACGCCAGGCCGAGCACCGCGAGCGACAGCGTGACGATGCCCGCGACGTCGAGCCTGCCCGCGTGCGGATCGCGCGACTCCTGCACCGCGCCGCCGATCAGCACGAGCGCAATGGCCGCGAGCGGCGCATGGACGAGGAACACCCACGGCCAGCTCGCCAGCGCGACGATCGCGCCGCCGACGATCGGCCCGAACCCGAGGCCGATGCCGAACACGATCCCCCAGATCCCGAACGCGCGCCCACGCTCGCGGCCCTCGCGGAACTGATGCGACAGCACCGCAATCTGGCAGATCAGCATCGCGCCGCCGCTGGCGCCCTGCAGCAGCCGGCCCGCGACGAGCACCGGCACGTTCGGCGCGAGCCCGCACAGCAGTGACGTCAAACCGAACAGCACGGTGCCGATCACGTACACGCGCTTGCGGCCGAACCGGTCGGCGAGCGTGCCGGCTGCCATCAGCACGGTCGTGCACGCGATCGTGTACGCATTCATGATCCACTGCATGCCGTTGAAATCGCCATGCAGCACGTGTTCGAGCGTCGGCAGGATCACCGGCACGCTCGAGATTTCGAGGCCGAACATCAGCGACGTGAGACAGACGGCCGCGAGTGCGACCGCATTCCTGCGGGAGTCGGATTGCGTCATGCGTATTGCGCCGCGGCCCGGCAACGGGCCGCGCGCCTCCAGGTGAGAAAGATTCGCCGCGTGCGGCCAGTCACGCACGCAGGACGGGAATCGGTACTATAGTGAGAATTCTCATCCCCATTGACGCACGCATTTCTCCAGACTGGGGAACTGCAGGACTCAATTTCCCCCATGACCGACAGACTTGACGGCGTGACGACCTTCGTCCAGGTAGTGGAATCGGGCAGCTTCGCGCTCGCCGCGGAACGGCTGGACATGACGCGCTCGGCGGTCGGCAAGGCCGTCGCACGGCTCGAGAAGCGACTCGGCGCGCGGCTGCTGCAGCGCACGACACGCAGCCAGAGCCTGACCGACGACGGCCAGGCGTACTACGACCGCTGCGTGCGCGCGCTCGCGGAACTGGAAGCGGCGGAAGCCGACCTCGACTGCGGCCGCAACGAGCCGCGCGGCAAGCTGCGCCTGAGCGTGCCGCTCGCGTTCGGGCACCACTGCGTGACGCCCATCGTGCTCGATCTCGCGCGCACGTATCCGCATTTGCGGATCGACGTGTCGATCACCGACCGTTTCGTCGATCTCGTCGAGGAAGGCATCGACCTCGCAGTGCGGATCGGCACGCTCGCGGACAGCACGAGCCTCGCGGTGCGGCGGCTCGGCACGCAATACGGCAGCCTCGGCGCGGCGCCGTCGTATCTCGCCCGCTACGGGATGCCGAAGACGCTCGACGACCTGAAAGGCCACCGGACGATCGCGTATTCACGCTCGGGCGTGATTCAACCGTGGGACTTGCGCGCGCTGGACGGCTCGACGGTGCGGGTCGACATGCCGCACCAGCTCAGTTTCGACGACGTGCAGGCGATCGCGGCGGCCGGTGCGTCGGGGTTCGGAATTGCGTGGGTGCCGAGCTGGCTGCTCGACCAGTACGTGAAGCGCGGCGAGATGGTGGTCGTGCTGGATCGCTGCTTCGTCTGCGAAGGCGACATCCACGCGATCTGGCCGAAGACGCGCTACCTGCCGCGCAAGACGCGCTGTGTGATCGACGCGCTCGCGCAGGCGGTGCCGCCGATGATCGAGCGCGCGGACGCAGCGCGCTGAAACGGGTTGAAGCCGACGCGCCGTGCGGCGCGTCGGGGTATCACGCCGCGCCGAGATCGGCCAGCGGATGCGCGAACAGCTTCCACGGCGACGTGAGGAAATGCCGCACGCGTTCGGCGCGCAGCTCGACGAGCGACGCGGGCGCCCAGCGCGGCTTGCGATCCTTGTCGACGAGATGCGCACGCACGCCCTCGCAGAAGTCGCCTTCCTCGATCGCCCGCGCGACGATGCCGAGCTCCATCCGGAACGATTCGGCCAGCGTCATCTGGCGGCCACGCAGCAGCGCTTCGCGCGTCACGCACAGCATCGTCGGCGAATGGCCGGTGAGCGCATCGAGCGTCGCCTGCAGCCATTGACGGTGCTCGCGCGACAGCTCCTCGCGCGCAAGATCCTGCGTCAGCGTCGCGACGATCCGCTCGACGGTCGAGCGCTTGTCGAAGTGACGCACGATCCACGGCATCTGGCTGTCGAGCGCCGCATGCGGCACGACGTTGCACGGCGGCTCGAACACCTTGCGCAACAACGGCAGCGCATCGCCTTCCCACTTGACGCTTTCGATCCGCGTCTCGAATGTGTCGAGCCAGGCGGACGGCACGCAGAGATCCGCGAGCTTCGCCGTGAGCGCATCGGCGCCCGACAGCATCGCGCCGGTCAGCCCGACGTACAGCTCGAGTTCGGCCGGCATGCGCGACAGGAAATGCGTCGCGCCGACGTCGGGCACGAGGCCGATGCGCGTCTCCGGCATCGCGATCTTGCTGCGCTCGGTCGCGACACGCAGCGCCGCGCCCTGCGCGAGGCCCATGCCGCCGCCCATCGTCACGCCGTCCATCAGCGCGACCACCGGCTTCGGGAACGTATGGATCGCGTAGTCGAGCCGGTATTCGTCGACGAAGAACGGCAGCCAGGTCTCGCGCTGCGCGACCATCCTGTACAGCGCGCGCACGTCGCCGCCCGCGCAGAAGCCCTTCTCGCCGGCGCCGCGCAGCACGACCGCGACGATCTGGTCGTCGTCACGGCAGCGCTCGAGGAGCGCGGCCAGCTCGCCGATCATCGGATACGACAGCGCATTGAGCGCGGCCGGCCGGTTCAGCGTGATCAGCGCCACGCGGTTCACCACGCGGAACAGCACCTCCGGTGCATGCTCCGCGAACGCGTCGTGATTCGTCACCGGCGTACTCATCGTTGCGGCTCTCCATCGTTGTGCCACTGCGGTGCGCGCTTGCCGAGGAACGCGGCAACGCCTTCGCGCGGATCGTTCGTCTCGAACAGGTCGACGAAGCGTTCGCGCTCGACCGCGAGCGCCGCGCTGCGCGGCACGCCTCGCCGCGCGAGGCCGATCAGCTCCTTGCTGTACGCAACCGCATGCGGGCTCTGCCGCGCGACGTTGCGCGCGAGCGCGAGCGCCGCATCGCGCGACGCGCCCGACTCCACGACGTCCTCGACGAGGCCGATCCTGAGCGCCGTGGCCGCATCGACACGCGCGCCGGTCAGGATGATCTTCTTCGCCCAGCCTTCTCCGACGAGCCAGGGCAGCGTCTGCGTGCCGAGGCCGCACGGCAGCAGGCCGACCGACGGCTCGGGCAGCGCCATCTGCGCATGCGTCTCCGCGATCCGCAGGTCGCACGCGAGCGCGCATTCGAGCCCGCCGCCCATCGCATAGCCGTTGATCGCCGCGATCGTCACGACGCGCGCGTCGTGCAGCGCCTCGAACGCCGCGCCGAAGCGCGACGCCATCGCACGCGCGATAGCGCGATCGCCTTCGGCGAACGTGTTGAGGTCGGCACCCGCGCTGAAGAACTTCGGGCCGTCGCCGGTGATCACCAGCGCGCGCACGCGCGGGTTCGCATTCAGTTCGGCGACGGTTTCCTGCAGTTGCCGCAGCCCGTCGGCGGTAAAAGCGTTCGCAGGCGGACGCTTGAGCGTCGCGCACGCGATCGCGCCGTCGTCGACGTAGTCCAGTTCGATCATCACGCGTCCTTCTTCATGGCCGGTTGGTACAGGCGGATCACCGCCGAGAAATCGAGCTGGCCGTCGCCGCGGCTGCTCATCGTCTGGTACAGCTGCTGCGCGAGCGCGCCGAGATAGACGGGCTGGCGTGCCTGCTTCGCGGCATCGTTCGCGAGGCCGAGATCCTTCAGCATCAGGTCGGTGCCGAAGCCGCCCGAGTAGCCGCGCGACGACGGCGCGGTGTCGATCACGCCCGGATACGGGTTGTAGGTGTCCGAGCTCCAGCAGCGGCCCGTCGACGTGTTGACGATGCCGGCCAGCACCTTCGGATCGATGCCGAGCGCGACGCCGAGCGACATCGCCTCCGACACCGCCGCCATCGAGATGCCGAGCACGAGGTTGTTGCAGACCTTTGCGACCTGCCCCATCCCCGTCGCACCGCAGTGGACGATGTTCTTGCCCATGCCCGCGAGCACCGGCTTCACGCGCTCGAAATCCGCATCGCTGCCGCCGACCATGAAGGTCAGCGTACCGGCCGCCGCACCGCCGGTGCCGCCCGACACCGGCGCATCGACGAACGCGCCGCCGTGCTCGCGCACCAGCGCGCCGAACGCCTGCGCGCTCGCCGGGTCGATCGTGCTCGAATCGATCACGGTCGCGCCCGCGCCGAGGCCGGCGAGCACGCCGTTCTCGCCGGTGAGCACCGAGCGCACGTGCGGTGCGGCCGGCAGCATCGTGATGACGAACGTCGCGCCCGAGGCCGCATCGCGCGGCGACGCGGCCACCTGCGCGCCGGCATCCTGCAGTGCGCGCAATGCATCGGCGCTCAGGTCGAACGCGTGCACTTCATGGCCGGCTTTCAGCAGGTTCAGCGCCATCGGCGCGCCCATGTGGCCGAGGCCGATAAATCCGATTTTCATGTTGGGTTCCTCCGCCGCTCAGTGCAGCCGGATCGTGGTGTTCACCGGGCCGGCCGTCGTGTCGTCGTCGAACCAGCGCGCGGTGACCGTCTTGGTCTGCGTGTAGAACTGCACGACCTGCTTGCCGTACGGGCCGAGATCGCCGAGCTTCGAGCCGCGCGAACCCGTGAAGCTGAAGAACGGCACCGGCACCGGAATCGGGATGTTGATGCCGACCTGGCCGACGTCGATCTCGCTCTGGAACTTGCGCGCGGCCGCGCCGCTCTGCGTGAACAGGCCGACGCCATTGCCGAACGGGTTCGCGTTGACGAGCGCGATCGCGTCGTCGAGCGTGTCGGCTTCCATCACGACCAGCACGGGGCCGAAGATTTCATGCGTGTAGACCGACATGTTCGTCTTCACGCCCGAGAAGATCGTCGGGCCGACGAAATTGCCCTGCTCGTAGCCGGCCACCTTCACGTCGCGGCCGTCGAGTTCGAGCTTCGCGCCTTCCTTCACGCCCGCGTCGATCAGCGACAGGATGCGTTCCTTCGCGGCCTTCGACACGACCGGCCCGACGTCCGTGCCGGCTTCCGCGCCCGCATTGACCTTCAGCGCCTTCGCCTTCGCGACGATGTCCGGCAGCCAGTCGCGCGCGTTGCCGACGAGCACCGCGACCGACGTCGCCATGCAGCGCTGGCCGGCCGCGCCGAAGCCCGCGCCGACGAGCGCGTTGATCGCCTGCTCGCGGTTCGCATCGGGCAGCACGACCGCGTGGTTCTTCGCGCCCATCATCGACTGCACGCGCTTGCCGTGCGCGCTGCCGAGGTTGTACACGTGCGTGCCGACCGCCGTCGAACCGACGAACGAGATGGCCTTCACGAGCGGATGGGTGCAGATCGCGTCGACCACTTCCTTGCCGCCATGCACGACGTTCAGTACCCCTTTCGGTACGCCGGCCTCGATCGCGAGCTCGACGAGCTGCATCGTCGACAGCGGATCCTGTTCCGACGGCTTCAGCACGAACGTATTGCCGCAGACGATCGCCATCGGGAACATCCATAGCGGAATCATCGCGGGGAAGTTGAACGGCGTGATGCCCGCGCACACGCCGAGCGGCTGGCGCAGCGTGTAGGTATCCACCCCGCCCGCGACGTTCTCCGCGAATTCGCCGAGCTGCAGCGAACCGATCGAGCACGCATGCTCGACCACTTCGAGGCCGCGGAAAATGTCACCTTCGGCATCGGGAATCGTCTTGCCCTGCTCGGCCGTCAGCGTCTTCGCGATGCGCTGCTGGTTCGTGCGCACGAGATCCTGGAACTTCAGCATGATGCGCATGCGCGCGGCGATCGGCGTGTTCTTCCACGTCGCGAAGGCGGTGTGCGCGGCCTGCACGGCTGCGTCGACTTCCGCGACGGTCGCGAACGGCACGCGTGCGAGCACCTGCTGCGTCGCCGGGTTGACGATGTCGCGCCACTCGTTCGTGGCGGACTCGACGAAGGCGCCGTCGATCAGCAGCTTGACCGTCGGCACGTCTTTCGAATTCGCGTTCATCGATCTTTTCTCCTGGCAGAGGGCCGCGAAGCGCGATATCGCCGCGCGGCCGGTTCAATTCGGCTGCGGGCGGCGGCCGCGAGTGGCGGCGCGCGCGGCCCGCGGTCACGTCACTTCAATTCGGCGGCGAAATCTTCTTCCCAGAATTCGCCGGGCATCCGTTCACTTGCATCGTCGCCACGCTCGATCTCGCGGCGGCGCAATTCGACGCGGCGGATCTTCCCCGAGATCGTCTTCGGCAGCTCCGCGAACTGCAGGCGGCGAATGCGCTTGTACGGCGCGAGCTTCTCGCGCGAGAAACGGAAGATTTCCAGCGCGAGTGCGGGGCTTTCCTCGTAACCCTGGCGCAGCGTGATGAAGGTCTTCGGCACCGACAGCCGCACGGGGTCGGGGCTCGGCACGACGGCTGCCTCGGCGATGGCCGGATGCTCGATCAGCACGCTTTCGAGTTCGAACGGGCTCAGCCGGTAGTCGGACGACTTGAACACGTCGTCCGCGCGGCCGATGTACACGTAGTAACCGTCGTCGCGGCGCATCGCGATGTCCGACGTGCGGTAGTGGCCGTCGCGCATCGCGTAGGCCGTCGCGTCGGGGTTGTTCGCATAGCCTTTCATCAGCCCGACCGGGCGCGTGACGCCGGCGCCGATCGGCAGCGCGACCTCGCCTTCGGTCACGGGCGCGCCGTCGGGGTCGAGCAGCGCAATGCGGTAGCCGGGCAGCGGCCGCCCCATCGAACCCGCGACGACCGGCTGGCCCGGCGAGTTGCCGATCAGGCAGGTCGTTTCGGTCTGGCCGTAGCCGTCGCGGATCGCGATGCCCCACGCCTTCTTCACGCGCTCGATGATCTCCGGATTCAGCGGCTCGCCCGCGCCGACGATCTCGCGCAGCTTCACGTCGAACGACGCGAGCGGCTGCTGCACGAGCATGCGCCACACGGTCGGCGGCGCGCACAGCGTCGTCACCTGGTATTTGACGAGCGCATCGAGCACCACCTTCGGCTCGAAGCGCGCGTAGTTGAACGCGAACACGCATGCCTGCGCATTCCACGGCGCGAAGAAACAGCTCCACGCGTGCTTCGCCCAGCCCGGCGAGCTGATGTTCCAGTGGATGTCGCCCGGTTGCAGGCCGACCCAGTACATCGTCGACAGATGGCCGACCGGATAGGTGCGGTGCGTGTGCTCGACGAGCTTCGGCTTCGACGTCGTGCCCGACGTGAAGTACAGCAGCATCGGATCGTTCGCGTGCGTGATGGCGTCCGGCTCGAATACGGCGCTCGCCGCATAGCCGTCGTTCATCGCGAGCCAGCCCGCGCGCGGCGCGCCGGCGACGATCTTCCGCGCGAGGCCGAGATCCGGCTGCTCGAACTTGGCGGTTTCGTTCTCGTCGACGATCGCGTATTTCGCGCCGCCGATCTGCACGCGGTCACGTACGTCGTCGGGCGACAGTTGCGTGGTGGCAGGCAGCACGATCGCGCCGAGCTTCATCGCGGCGAGCATCGCGTCCCACAGTTCGACACGGTTCGGCAGCATCAGCAGGATCCGGTCGCCGCGCCCGACGCCGATCGAGCGCAGCCAGTTCGCGATCCGCGACGAACGCTCGGACATCTGCGCGAACGAATACGGATCGCCCGTACCGGTCGCCGCATCGACGATCCATAGCGCGGGCTGGTCGTTGCCGCGCGCCATCGGGTCGAAGTAGTCGAGCGCCCAGTTGAATGCGTCGAGCACCGGCCACTCGAACTCGCGGTACGCGGTGTCGTAGTCGGTGCGGTGGCGCAGCAGAAAGTCGCGTGCGTTCAGGAATGCCTGTACCGTCATCATTGTCTCCTGTCGACGAGAGTTAGCGCTTTAGCGCTTACTCTCGTCCCATGCCCTGGCAAGTCTCCATGCGTCGAACCGGGCATGTGCTGCAGCGCATGCCCGGTTGCCTCTGTTGCGGCGCACGGTCACGTCGTTGCATGCCGCGTTCGCCGCGCTGCCCTCGTGCCCTGCGTGATGTCGTCGCCGGGGCAATCGTCGCGGCTCAAAGCTGCCGCGCGATCACCATCCGCTGCACTTCGCTGGTGCCTTCGTAAATCTGCGTGATGCGCGCGTCGCGATAGTGACGCTCGACTTCGTAATCGACCAGGTAGCCGTAGCCGCCGTGGATCTGGATCGCGTCCGAGCACACGCGCTCGGCCATCTCCGATGCGAACAGCTTTGCCTGCGACGCTTCCGACAGGCACGGCAGCCCGGCCGTGCGCAGCTTCGCCGCGTGATGCACGAGCAGGCGCGCGGCGTTGATCTGCACGGCCATGTCGGCGAGCTTCTGCTGGATCGCCTGGTGCTCGGCGATCGGCTTGCCGAACTGCACGCGCTCGCCCGCATAGCGGCGCGCCTTGTCGAATGCGGCGCGCGCGATGCCGAGCGCCTGCGCGGCGATGCCGATGCGGCCGCCTTCGAGGTTCGACAGCGCGATCTTCAGCCCTTCACCGCGATTGCCGAGCAGGTTTTCTTCCGGAATCGCGCAGTTCTCGAACGTGATCGGGCACGTATCCGACGCGCGGATGCCCATCTTCTTCTCGGGTTTGCCGACGATGAAGCCCGGCGTGTCGGTCGGCACCAGGAACGCGGAAATGCCGCGCTTGCCGGCTTCCGGGTCGGTCATGGCAAAAACGATCGCAACGCCGGCGCGCTGGCCGTTGGTCACGAACTGCTTCGCGCCGTTCAGCACCCATTTGCCGTCGCGCAGTTCCGCACGCGTGCGCAGGTTGTTCGCCTCGGAGCCGGCGTGCGGCTCGGTCAGGCAGAACGCGCCGATCACGCGGCCCGCGGCCATGTCGGCCAGCCAGCGATCCTTCTGCGCCGGCGTGCCGAAACCGAGGATCGGCCCGCAGCCGACCGAGTTGTGCACGCTCATCATCGTCGCGCACGCGGCGTCGCCGGCGGCGACCTCTTCCATCGCCAGCGCGTAGGCCACGTAGTCCGTATACGAGCCGCCCAGTTCCTGCGGCACGATCATCCCGAGCAGGCCGAGTTCGCCCAGCTGCGCGACGATCGCGTCGGGCAGGTGCGCATCGTGGTCCCACTGCGCCGCGTTCGGCGCCAGCATCTCGGTGGCGAACGCGCGCGCGGCGTCGCGGATCATCCGCTGGTCTTCGGTGTAAAGCTCGTCCATGGTGCTGCTGTCTCCCGCGGCCGCCGGGCGCGACCGTCCTTGCGTTTCGATGCAACAAGTGTAGGCAAGCAGGCGCGACTGTTCGATGCTCGCGTCGCTCATTTACACTGAGCGTTTTTGCCACACCGGCGGCACGGATGAAGCAGGAAGACAAGGGAACCGTCGCGATCAGCCTCGTCGCTTACAGCGTCGCGCTGGCCACGCGGCGCGGCGTCGCGGCCGAACCGTTGCTCGCGCAGGCCGGCATCGCGCCCGCGCTGCTCGGGCAGCCGCGCGCACGGGTGTCCGCGCAACAATACGGCGCGCTGTGGAACGCGATCGCGCGCACGCTCGACGACGAGTTTTTCGGGCAGGATCGCCACCCGATGCGCAGCGGCAGCTTCATCGCGATGAGCCAGTCGGCGCTGTCCGCGCGCGACGGGCTGCACGCGATGGCGCGCGCGGTGAATTTCATGCACTGCGTGCTCGACGACCTGCATGCGGAACTCGACGCGAATCCGCAGCGCGTGCGGCTGCGCTTCGTGCACCGCAACAACGGTGCGACGCCCGCGATGTTCACGTACGCGACCTATTTCATCATCGTCTACGGGCTCACCTGCTGGCTGATCGGGCGGCGCATCCCGCTGCTGCATGCGAGCTTCCGCTGCGACACACCGCCCGCCGACCACGAATATCCGTCGATGTTCTGTGACGACATGCGCTTCAACGAGCCGGATTCGTATGTCGATTTCGATCCCGAATTCGCGACGCTGCCGGTCGTGCAGAACGCGAAGACGCTGAAGACGTTCCTGCGCAACGCGCCAGCGAGCTTCATCGTCAAGTACCGCAACCCGAACGCGCTCGCGCAGCGCGTGCGGGCGGTGCTGCGCGGAATGCCGCCGGCGGCCTGGCCGGGTGCCGGCGGGATGGCCGCGCGGCTGCACGTGGCCGAGGCCACGCTGCGCCGCAAGCTGCACCAGGAAGGCCAGGCCTACCAGTCGATCAAGGACACGCTGCGGCGCGATCTTGCGTTCGAGGCGCTGGCCGACCCCGCGCGCACGATCGCCGATGTTGCTGCGGCGACCGGTTTCGCGGAGCCCAGCGCGTTCTACCGCGCGTTCCGCAAATGGAGCGGGCGCAGCCCGGCCGACTATCGCGACGAAGTGCTCGCGCGCGGCGGCGGCGCGGTCTGAATCCGGCCGGCACGGCCGCGGTTTCGCGCTTTCCGCAGAAACCGCCTAATCTTTAAGCATCGGGCCCACGCCCTTTCCGCGAGCCGGACGGCGCGCGGCCGCGCGCCGCCTGGACGCCCCGATGCTCTTTCACCGTCATGAGCCGCCGCCGGCGCCTGCCGCGCCCGACGGCCGCCCCGTCATCCGCTCTCCGCGCGGGTCGCGCGCGCCGCGCTGTTCGCGGCGCTGCTCGTCGTGTGCGCCGCGGTCGCCGCGCCGCCGCCCGCCGACGCACCCGCCGCGCGGCCGGTCATCGTGATCCCCGTCAACGGCGCGATCGGCCCGGCCAGCGCCGACTTCATCGTGCGCTCGCTCGATCGCGCCGCCCGCGAGCACGCGCCGCTCGCGATCCTGCAACTCGATACGCCCGGCGGTCTCGACACGTCGATGCGGCAAATCATCAAGGCGATCCTCGGCTCGCCGGTGCCGGTCGCCGCGTTCGTCGCGCCGGGGGCGCGCGGGCCGCGAGCGCGGGCACCTACATCGTCTATGCGAGCCACTTCGCGGCGATGGCGCCCGGCACCAATCTCGGCGCGGCGTCGCCCGTGCAGTTCGGCATCGGCGGCGCGGCGCCGCCGGGCGGGAACCCCGCGGCACCGCACGCGCCGGCCGGCACCTCGGGCGCGTCAGGGGCGTCCGATGCGGCTACGGCGGCCGCCCTGCCGACCGATACCCAATCGACCGAGATCCGCAAGGCGATGCAGGACGCCTCCGCGTATATCCGCGGCCTCGCGCAGTTGCGCGGGCGCAATGCCGAATGGGCCGAGCGCGCGGTACGCGAGGCCGTGAGCCTGTCGGCGAACGAGGCGCGTGCGCAGCACGTGGTCGACCTGATCGCGCAGGATCCCGCCGACCTCGCTCGCCAGCTCGACGGCCACACGGTGACGACCACCGCCGGCACGGTGCGGCTCGCGACCGCGCATGCGCCGCTCGTCGTGGTCGAGCCCGACTGGCGCAGCCGTTTCCTGGCGATCATTGCCGACCCGAACGTCGCGCTGATCCTGCTGACGATCGGCATCTACGGCCTCTTTTTCGAATTCGCGAACCCCGGTTTCGTGCTGCCGGGCGTCGCCGGCACGATCTGCCTGCTCGTCGGGCTGTTCGCGATGCAGTTGCTGCCGATCAGCTATGCGGGCCTCGGCCTCGTGCTGCTCGGTCTCGGCTGCCTGGTCGCCGAGGCGTTCCTGCCGACCTTCGGCGTGCTCGGCTTCGGCGGGATCGTGTCGTTCACGATCGGCGCGCTGATGCTGATCGACACCGAAGTGCCCGGCTACGGAATCCCGTGGCCCGTGATCGCGAGCCTCGCGCTCGGCGGCGGGCTGCTGGTCGCGGGTGTATCGGGCGTCGCGCTGCGCGCGCGCCGCCGCCCGGTCGTGACGGGCGCCGAGGCGATGGTCGGCAGCATCGGCGAAGTGCTCGACGACGGGCTGCAGGCCGACCAGCCGCATGGCGCGGCCGGCACTGCGCCGTCCGCCGCCGGCTGGGCACGCGTGCGCGGCGAGCGCTGGCGCGTGGCAAGCAGCGCGCCGCTTGCCGCCGGTTGCCGCGTGCGCGTCACCGGCCGCCACGGGCTGCTGCTCACGGTCGCCCCGCTCTACGACGTGCCGGGGCAGGAACCACATCGAGAACAACACCAGGGAGAACCTTCATGATCGGTTTCACGTTCGGCTTCAGCAGCATCCTGATCGTCTTCGTCGTGGTGCTCGTCGCGTCGTCGATCCGCATCTTCCGCGAGTACGAGCGCGGTGTCGTGTTCATGCTCGGCCGGTTCTGGAAAGTGAAGGGGCCGGGACTCGTGCTGATCATCCCGATCGTCCAGCAGGTCGTGCGGATCGACCTGCGCACCGTCGTGTTCGACGTGCCCGCGCAGGACGTGATCACGCGCGACAACGTGTCGGTGAAGGTCAATGCGGTCGTGTATTTCCGCGTGGTCGACCCGGAGAAGGCCGTGATCCAGGTGGCGCGCTTCTTCGAGGCGACGAGCCAGCTCGCGCAGACGACGCTGCGCGCGGTGCTCGGCAAGCACGAACTCGACGCGCTGCTCGCCGAGCGCGAGCAGTTGAACGCCGACATCCAGAAAACGCTCGACGCGCAGACGGATGCATGGGGGATCAAGGTGTCGACGGTCGAGATCAAGCACGTCGACCTGAACGAGACGATGATCCGCGCGATCGCGCGGCAGGCCGAGGCCGAGCGCGAGCGGCGCGCGAAGGTGATTCATGCGGAAGGCGAATTGCAGGCGTCGGAGAAACTGCTGCAGGCCGCGCAACGGCTCGCGCTGCAGCCGCAGGCGATGCAGCTGCGCTACCTGCAGACGCTGACGACGATCGCCGCGGACAAGAACTCGACGATCGTGTTTCCGCTGCCGGTCGATCTGCTGGGGGCGTTGCTGGAGCGGTTGGGGGGGAAGCGGGAGGGGTAAGGCAGGCATTCGGATACGCCAGGGCCCGCCGGGCGAGGGACTACAGGCGCGATAGCGACCGGCGCAACCTCATCGGCCAAATGGTATGGAAGATGGCAGGCCACGCTCCGTTGGCGTATACAACGAGATCCGCATGCATGGCAGTACGGATCGACGATGGGCAAGACTCGAACAAGGAAGACAGTATCGGCGACGCCGACCAGGGCTTACGGCAAGGTGGCCCTCAGTGCCGAGGAAACACTGCATCGACTGTGGCATCGCGGCCTGCGCATCGACGACCGTCCCGCGAATCTGCGAATGCTTCGGTCGATCGGCCACTTCCGGCTGCTGGTCTACATGCGACGGTTTCAGAACCCCGCCACCAAGCGGTTCTGGCCTCGAACCCGATTCTCCGACATCGTTGAACTCTACGCATTCGATCGACGTCTGCGCTCGGTCACGATGGACGCGGTCGAGCGCATCGAAGTTGCATTGCGCGCTGCGCTGAGCAATCCCCTCGCCGTCGACTACGGCAGCCACTGGTATGTCGAGCGGGACCGTTTCGTCGACCTGCGCCACTACGCGCGCGTCCTGGATCAAATTGCACGGGAATGCGAAACGCGGAAAGGCTCGGCACTGACTCACTACTACCGAACCTACGCCAGTCCCGACCTGCCGCCAATCTGGCTGGTCTGCGAGCGGTTGAGCCTCGGCGCGTTGTCCCGCATCTTCAGTGCACTCTCGACTCGCGACCGCAAGGTCGCCGGGCGCCACGTGTGGCCGGACATCCCTGATACGGTGCTCACCAGCTGGCTGCAATCGCTCACCGACTTACGCAATGCATGTGCACATCACGCGAGGCTCTGGGGAATGAAGCTGACGGTATCGCCTCCCGCCAAGCCGGCCGGGCGAAATCTTGTCCGTTATGCCCCGGAAATGACCCGGCCGGAGACGTTCTACGCCCGTGCGACGATGATGAAGGCCCTGCTCGACCCGCTCGGTCATGGCGGCGAATGGCGCGACACCTTGCGAGCGACGTTGACGGGGTGTGAGCACGTGGACCCGGCGACGCATCTCGGCTTCACGCCCGATTGGCATTCGACGCCGGCGTGGCAGTGAATTCAGGGCGGAGGCAACGAGCTGCGCCGTTTTCGGCACGAGGCCTTTTGACAACCCGTCGATACTTCGCTAGCATCGTCGATGAAAACGCTGGGGACGCCTCTCGACGATGCGCAACACGCCAGACGGCAAAAGGACGCGCAAGCGTCCTTTTTTATTACCGGGCCTCGTTCCTGTTCCATCCATCCCCGGATTCAGCGCCCCGCCCACCCGCGATCAACCGTCCGTGCACGCCGCGCCGATCCCTGCCTCTCATGCGGAAGGCGAACTGCCGTTTCCGCTGCCGGTCGATCTGCTGGGGGCGTTGCTGGAGCGGTCGGGCTCGCCGCGCGAGCGCTGAGACGCCCGTTTCCGGCCCGCGCGGCGCGGCTGTCGATTCCGATAGGCGCCGGGCCGCAACGGCGCAGCGCCCGGCGCGCGTCAAGCCAGCAGCTTGCGCTCGGTCTTGCCGTACTTGATCGACTTCTCGTCCGGGATCATCAGGCCCGTGTGCTCGTCGCGGCCCTGCAGCAGGAAGCGCGCGTCCGACTTCCCGATCTGTTCGGCCGCGAGTTTGCTGTCCGCGCCGATCTCGCCCTTCTTCATCCGGTTGACGATCACACCGGCCGCGGTGTCCTTGAAGTCGCGCAGCATCCACGCGTCGCCGTCGCTGTCGCCGAACACCAGCAGCGGGCCATAACCCTTCTTCGACTCGAGGACGTTGCGGATGCCCACCGTCTTGCCGGGCCCCCAGTTGAAATGCCAGCCGGCCGGATACGTGCTCGTGTACTTGCCGTCCCGCATGTCGAGACGCAAGCCGATCACGTTCGCGGGCGGCACGCCGTAGCCATAGTTCGGATTGCCGGCGAACACACGCACGACGTCGTCGAGCGATGCCGTGCTGACGTACACGTCGATGCCGTTCGCCCGCAGCGTGTGCATCACCGCGCGGATTTCCTCATGAATGCGAATGCCGTGGAAATGCGTGTCGGCCACCACGCCTGCCTTGCCGGGCAGCGTCTTCGGGCTTTCGTAGCGGACCTTGCGCAGTGCGTCGCCGATGCCGTAGTTGTTCGACGCTTCCGCCATCGCCTGCAGCTCGGCGGTCGTCATGTTCTTGTAGAAATAGATGATCCACTTGTAACCGATCTCGAGCGGATGCGTATCGCAGATCGCGTCGTACATGAAGTACAGCTTCGCGCGGAAATCCTTGAACTGATCGGTCTCGCGAATCTCGTCGAGGCTCTTGTCGCCGCCGAATCCCTGGTAGTTCGCGTAGAGCCAGCGATAGTCGGATTCGATGTCCGCCGCGAGGTCTTCCATCGTCACCGGCTTGCCGTCCACCGTCGCATAGTCCTTCATGAAGGCGCCCTTCGGCACGTCCTTCCACATCACGTCGACGAATTCGGCCGGCGTCAGCTTGTACTGCAGATGGTTGATCTGGTACATCAGCAGCGCCTCTTCGCAGTCGTTCATGATGCACGTGTTGTCCCAGTCGAACACCGCGTACGGGCGGCGCTTTTCGTCGTAGCGCGCGCTCGCGACGCCGTGCTGGTCGAGCACCGCCTGCAGGCGCGCGGCGTTGAACGGCGACCAGCGGCCCGGGTCCAGCGCATCCGGCACGGCTGTGCTCTTCGCGCCGGCCGTGCCGGCCTTGAGCATCAGCGACGTCGCGGCGGTCGCCGCGGCAAGGGTATTCATGAAACGGCGGCGCTGCATGGTCTCTCTCCCTGGAAATGTCGAATCGGTTTCAGTCGCTATCCCGCACGGCTCACCGCGCACCGGCCGCTGATCGGCGCGGCGAAATCGGGACAGCTCCGAACCGGGGGCGAATGATGTGACGAAATTATTTCGGCAATTTGACAGCGTCACGTCGTGACGCGACGGGGAGTTGATCCGGCGCGACATGTCGGGCAGTCGCACGGCGGCCTCACGCGCGGCCCTCTGGGCCGGCGCCGGCAGACCGCTCGCGGCGATCCCCGGCCGGCATCCCCGATTCAGACGAGTGCGCTGAGGGCCCTTCGGCGCAACTTCCGGAAATCTAGAGTTTCCGCTCCATTTCGGCCCTTCATTAGGACAAATCCTCACCTCCGGGGGCTGGCGCGCCATGCCGAACCGTCTATGATCGTTACATTACTCAATGACACATTAAATGCTGACCGAATAATCCGCGACGGTGACGCCGGCGGGCGCTTTCCGGATCAGCCCCCCAAACGGAGACGCATCATGGCCGACCACCACCCGCTGCCGGAAATCCACCTCGACGAGTTGCCGCAATTCCGTGCGGTCCAGCAGCTGGCATACCGCTGCGTCGAAACCGTCGGCGCGATGCTCTACCCCGGCATCACCGAAAAGGAAGCGGCGCGCCTGCTGACCGAATGGCTGCAGGACAACGGCGTGCACGACTGGCTGCACAAGCCGTTCGCGTGGTTCGGCGACCGCACCGCATTCGAGGGCTTCTCGGGCCTCAAGCACATGGGCGGCTTCAATCTCGCGTTCTTCCCGAGCAACCGCCAGCTCGAGACCGACATGCCGGTGATCCTCGACGTCGCGCCGGTGCTCGACGGCATCGTCGCCGATGTCGGCTACGCGCACTGCCTCGGCCACAACCCGATCCTCGAACAGTTGCAGGACGACCTGATGGACCACCGCGACATGATCGTGCGGCTCGTGAAGGCGCGCCGGCCGATGGCCGAGGTCGCGCAGGAGGTCGACGCGCTGTGCCGCCGCCAGGGTGTCGAGCCGCGCCACAAGGCGTATCCGTTCAAGGTGCTCGCGCATCGCGTCGCGAAGATCCACAAGCTGTCGAAACCGCGCTTCGTCGCGCGCTTCGGGCTGAACGCGACGCGCAACCTGCTGCTCGACCAGGGCCGCGCGGCGAAACAGCAAGGCTGGTCGCCGCTGTGGTCGATCGACCGCCGCTCCGAGCACGCGCCAGTGCCGGGCCTGTGGGCCGTCGAGCCGCATCTCGGCTTCGCCGGCGTCGGCGCGAAATTCGAAGAGCTGCTCGTCATCACCGAAGACGACGCGTACTGGCTCGACGAGGACCTGCCGCACGTGCGCCGCTGGCAGCGCCGCCAGGCCGCGCGGAAGCAGGCCGTCGCGACCGTGCCGGCCGCCGCCTGACCCGAACGCGCCCTTCCTCCCGACTCCCTGAACGACGGACTCACGATGCAGCCTCTTTCCGACGAAGCGCCGCTGGCCCTGTTCGAATCGGTTCATAGCGAAACGGCGGTCGCCTCCGGCGACCTGACGCTCGCGGTCAAGACCTGGGGCGACCCGGCCCGCTCGCCGGTCGTGCTCGTGCACGGCTACCCCGACGACAGCAGCGTCTGGCAGCACGTCGCGCCGCTGCTCGCGCGCAAGCACTACGTGATCGCGTACGACGTGCGCGGCGCGGGCCTGTCCGGCGTGCCGAAGCGCACGGCCGACTACCACCTCGCGAAGCTGACCGACGACTTCGTCGCGGTCATCGACGCGCTCTGCCCCGGCCGCGCCGTGCACCTGATCGCGCACGACTGGGGCTCGATCCAGGGCTGGGAATTCGTCACCGATTCGCGCCTCGCCGGCCGGATCGCGTCGTACACGTCGTGCTCGGGGCCGTGCCTCGACCACGTCGGCTTCTGGCTGCGCGAACGCGTGCTGCGCCCGACACCCGGGTCGCTCGGCAAGCTCGGCGGCCAGCTCGTGCGGTCGTGGTACGTGTACCTGTTCCACCTGCCGTTCATCCCCGAGCTCGGCTGGCGGTTGTGGCTCGGCCGCGCGTGGCCGCGCCTGCTGCGCCGGCTCGAGAAAACGCCCGCCACGCCGCGCCCGACGCAGGCCGACGACGGCGCGCGCGGCGTGCGCCTCTATCGCGCGAACTTCATCCGCTGCCTGTTCGCGCCGCGCGAACGCTACGCGCATGCGCCGGTGCAGACCATCGTGCCGCTCGGCGACAAATACGTGAGCCCGGCGCTGTCCGAGAACCTGTCGCGCTGGGTGCCGCAGTACTACCGCCGTGAAGTCGCGGCCGGCCACTGGCTGCCGCTCGCCGATCCGACGCGCTTCGCGGAGCTCGCCGGGCAACTGATCGACGCGGTCGAATCGGGCAACGAACCGCCCGCGCTCGCGAATGCGCGCCGCCGCGCCACGAGCGGCCGCTTCAGCGGCAAGGTCGCGGTGGTGACGGGCGCGGGCAGCGGCATCGGCCGCTGCGCGGCGCTCGCGTTCGCCCGCGAAGGCGCGACGATCGTCGCGTGCGACATCGATCTCGCGAGCGCCGAACGCACCACGCTGCTGATCGGGCTCACCGGTGCGCAAGCGCACGCGAAGCGGGTCGACGTCGGGTCCGCCGACGAAATGGAAGCGCTCGCGACGTGGGTCGGCAGCGAACTCGGCGGCGCGGACGTCGTGATCAACAACGCGGGCATCGGCATGGCCGGCGGCATCCTCGACACGAGCACGCGGCACTGGGAGCGCATCCTGCACGTGAACCTGTGGGGTGTGATCCACGGCTCGCGGCTGTTCGCGCAGCAGATGGCCGCGCGCGGCACCGGCGGGCACATCGTCAACACCGCCTCGGCCGCCGCGTTCGGGCCGTCGCGCGACCTGCCCGCGTATGCGACGACGAAGGCCGCCGTGCTGATGCTCAGCGAATGCATGCGCGCGGAACTCGCGGAAAAAGGCATTGGCGTGACGGCCGTATGCCCCGGCTTCGCGGAAACGGGAATCATGGCGTCGACGCAATACGCGGGCGCCAACGCACAGGACGAAGCGCGGCTGCGCAAGCGCGCGACGAAGCTGTACCAGATGCGCGGCCTGAAACCCGAAACCGTCGCGCAGGCGATGGTCGACGGCGTGCTGCGCAACCGCCCCGTCGTCGCGGTCGGCGGCGAGGCGCACGCGATGCGCTTCGTCGGCCGCTTCACGCCGTGGCTCGGCCGGATGATCGCCCGCGTCAGCATGGCATCGCATTGACGGCGCACGACGCCGCACAGGGAGACACAGATGACCGATACCGCCGACTATCACAAGATCAAGGCCCGGCACGTGAAGTTCGACTTCAGCGACACGCCGATTACCTGGGTGCCGAACGACCCGGGCAGCACGCACATCATCAACACGCTGAACCTGCTGTTCCCGGAAGGCGAGCTGTGGTTCTGCCGCGTGTACAACAAGGCGTTGCCGCTGATCACCGATGCGCGCCTGCGCGACGAGGCCGAAGGCTTCCTGCGCCAGGAAGCCGTGCATTCGCGTTCGCACGGCGGCGTGCTCAAGCACTACTACGACCGGCACGGGATCGACACGAAGCCGTTCACGCAGAAGCTCAATCGCCTCTTCACACGTGTGCTCGGCGAACAGCCGCTCGGGCTGAAGATCGGCCACACGCGTTTCTGGCTGCGCCAGCAGCTCGCGGTAATCGCGTCGCTCGAGCATTTCTTCGGCTATCTCGGCAACTGGGTGCTCAACGCGCACGGGCTCGACGAAGGAAAAGCCGACCCGACGATGGTCGATCTGCTGCGCTGGCACGGCGCCGAGGAAGTCGAGCACCGCACGGTCGCGTTCGACATCTACCGGCACCTGGGCGGCACCTATCCGGAACGCTGCGTGCACATGGCGTTCGTGATCCTGCTGCTGCTCCACTACATCACGACGGGCGCGAAGTTCATGTACCGGCGCGACCCGGCCGCCGGCCGCTACCCGGGTTTCATACTCGCGTGGTGGCAAGGCTCGCGGCGCGGGCACCTGCCGTCGTTCTGGAAGGTGATCGGCGCGGCGCTGCGCTATTTCAAGCCGGGCTATACGCCGCACCACGAAGGCTCGACCGAACAGGCGCTCGCCTATCTCGCCCGCTCGCCGGCCGCGCAGGCGGCCGCGCACGGCGGCAACTGGGGCACGACGAAGGGTGCCTGAACGGGTTTCCGGCCGGCTCGGCGGGCGGCGCCCGCCGAAATGCGTACAATCGCGGCTTCATTTCCCGGAGGTGCCGCGATGGCCATGAAGAAAACCGATCTCGAAAAGAACAAGGCGCTCAAGCTGACGCACGCGATGAAGCAGTCCAGCTCCGCGCGTTTCGGCAAGGGTGCCGACGACGCAGCCAAGCTCGACCGCCGCGCGCAGCGCAAGCTCGACCAGGAACAGGGCCTCGTGCCGTTCGCCTGCAAGCTCAACGCCGAACTCGTCGAACAGCTCAAGGCCCGCGCGGCCACGCACCCGGAAGGGATGACGGGCCTGCTGTCGGAACTGCTCGTGAACGGGCTCGCGCAACGCGACGCGTGATCGCCACGTATCTCGAAATTTCCGTTGACATGGCTGCGCCGCCACGACACACTCGTTCGCATGCCTATGCTCAAGCCCGCCGCCATCGCGCATAAAAACCGAGTGAACGCCCATGCGTGGCGATCACCGGAGGCGCTTGTGCGTTAGCATCGAGATTCAGTTGCGCATGTCACAAGGCCTCGCCGGAAACGGATGAGGCCTTTTTGTTTTGGTGCGCGTCATCCCGCCCGGCTCAACGGATGGAGATGACGATGGACCAAGCAAGCCGGCTGGTTGTCTGCCCCGATCGGTGTCGCACCGATACGATCGCATTGCCGCGGGTCGTGATGCAATTCACGGTCGCGCCGCGCAAGACGCTGACATGGTGCGCGAAAAACGACGCCGAGATCCGCGTGCACGACGCGATGCTGTGGGTCACGCGGCTCGGCAGCGTCGACGATTACTGGATACGAACCGGCGACGTGCTGCGCGTGCGGCGCGGCGATCGCATCTGGATGAGCACCGACGGCGACCGCCCGGCCGAAGCATCGATCACGACCGCCTACGCGATGAGTCGCGGCGCGTGGCTGGAGCGTGCGCTCGCGCGCATGCGCAGCTTGTTGCGCGAGCGATGTCGAAGTCGGCCATGACGAAAGTGCCGCTGCGCACTCGATACGGGTATGCGGCGGCGTCACGTCATGGCGGGCGAGCACGTCGACGCATCACCCTCGCCTATCCCGAAAATTATCGTTGACAACGTCGTTCCACGCAGACAAACTCGTTCGCATGCCTACGTACCCGCTCATCGCCGCCGCGATTCATCACTCGATGAACATTCGAAAGAATGGTTCACGGGAGGCGCGTGTGCGTTAGCAGTCGAGCAGTACCGCATGTCACACAAGGCCTCACCGGAAACGGATGAGGCCTTTTTGTTCTGGTGCGCGTCATTCGTCCGGCTCACTGAATGGAGAAGACGATGGACCAGGCAAGCCCGCTGTTTGACCGCCCCGATCGGTGCCGCGCCGGCACGATCGCATTACCGACTGTCGTGATCCGTTTCCCGGTCGCACCGCGTACGACGTTGACGTGGCGCGCGCCGCAGGACGCGGAACTCCGCGCGCATGGCGCGGCGCTGTGGGTCACGCGCCCACCGTGCGTCGACGACTACTGGGTGCAGCCCGGCGACGTGCTGCGCATCGCACGTGGCGAGCGCATCTGGCTCGGCACCGATGCCGACCGGTCGGCCGAAGCAACGCTCACGACTGCATACGTGCGTCGCGGCGAGCGCTTCAGGCGCATGCTCGCGCACGTGCAACGTTTGCTCTTCGGGGCAGGGAGAACGAGTGGATGAGTGACGCGCCGTCAGGCACGCGAGACGCGGAACGGCCGCGACCGAAAACGGACGCACCCGCGGCGTAACGTGCCGCGGGTGCGCATCGAATGACGCGGCACGCCGGTGCGTGCCGCGAGCGATCGCGCGCCGTGCGCAGCGACCGGATGCAGCAGGTGCATCAGGTGCTGGCGGCGAGACGCGGGCCCGTGCTTCGGGGAGTGGACTCGAGGTCGGGACGTTGCGCTGCCTGCGAGGTCACCCACGGATCGATACCCTGCTTCTGCACCTCTTCCAGGAATGACACACGTGTGCGCCAGTAATCCGCTTGTAATTTCGCGTCGATGACGCGCTGTTCGGCAGCGAACAGTTCCATGCGCGCCGTCACGAGCATCGACGCAGCGGTTTTTTCCGGCGTGGGGGCGTGTCGCATCGCCCAACGGCTGATCCAGTTCAACATGCTGACCTCCGTGATTACGGACGAACCCGCATCGGGCAATCGCAACCGGCCGTGCCTGCCCGAACGTGCAACGGCCTTGACCGCACTTCACCGCCAGGCCTGCACGGACTGCGACTCCCCCGCGTCGGCAATTTCCGGCCGGCGTGTGCATGCGCGGTGTATCTATCCTAGAAAGACTTGCCGGTTTACGCGATGGGGTCTTGCAATCTTTTACACAGAAACCACAGTCGCCCCCGCATCACGAAATGACAGTTGCGGGCGGGACGGCTTCGGCGCACGATAGCCCGATGTCTGCACCCGCCTGGACTGACGAATGGCCGCTGCACGCCGCTGCCGGGCATCCGCACCGGCCACGCACGTGCGTTCGCGCGCATGCGCTGCCTGCCCCGCGTTCGTGCAGCGTGCGGGCGCTCCGTTTCAGTCGGATGTCATCATCCCGTACCCACGCCGCGTGATACGCCGCGTGTGCCGTCCTGCACGCCGTTGCGCATGCATCGTTCGGTATCGTTCGCGCAACTCCTCCCGTTTCAGCCAATTGTTCCGGCTCGTTCCGCCCGAACCGGTAAAATGCGCGCCTTCGTCGCGCGGCCGGGCTGCCAGACCGTTCGCGCGCAGGCAGCCGATCGATCTTTCGATCGTGCCCTCCAACTATATCGTCCGAGCTATCCGCGCTATTACAATCCGCCGATAGCCGGGCAATAGTGGCTGGTTACAGTAAGCCGGCCGCGCTGCCTTTACAACAATTCGGCACAACAAGCAACACGACAACCGACCGGAGAAACGCCTTCATGGAATCCATCAAGCGGTATTTCGGCTTCGCTGAAGCCGGCACCGACTTCCGCACCGAAATACTCGCGGGCGTCACCACGTTCCTGACGATGGCCTACATCATCTTCGTCAACCCCGCGATCCTCGGCGACGCCGGCATGCCGAAGGAATCCGTGTTCGTCGCGACCTGCCTCGTCGCGGCGCTGGCGTCGCTCATCATGGGGCTGTACGCGAACTACCCGATCGCGTGCGCGCCCGGCATGGGCCTGAACGCGTATTTCGCGTACACGGTCGTCAAGGGGATGGGCTTCACGTGGCAGGCCGCGCTCGGCGCGGTGTTCATCTCCGGCTGCCTGTTCCTGCTCGTCACGCTGTTCCGCGTACGCGAGGCGATCGTCAACGGCATTCCGAAATCGCTGCGGATCTCGATCACCGCGGGCATCGGCCTGTTCCTCGGCATCATCTCGCTGAAGACGTCGGGCGTGATCGTCGGCAACCCGGCCACGCTCGTCACGCTGGGCGACCTGCACAAGCACGACACGATCCTCGCGATCGTCGGCTTCTTCACGATCGTCACGCTCGACCACCTGCGCGTGCGCGGTGCGATCCTGATCGGCATCATCGGCGTCACGGTCCTGTCGTTCTTCTTCGGTGACAACCAGTTCCACGGCGTGTTCTCCGCGCCGCCGTCGATCGACGCGACGCTGTTCAAGCTCGACATCCGCGCCGCGCTGTCGACCGGCATCATCAACGTGATCCTCGTGTTCTTCCTCGTCGAGCTGTTCGACGCGACGGGCACGCTGATGGGCGTCGCGAACCGCGCGGGCCTGCTCGTCGAAGGCAAGATGAACCGCCTGAACAAGGCACTGCTCGCCGACAGCACGGCGATCGTCGCGGGCTCGGTGCTCGGCACGTCGTCGACCACCGCGTATATCGAAAGCGCGTCCGGCGTGCAGGCCGGCGGCCGCACGGGCGTGACGGCCATCACCGTCGCGGTGCTGTTCCTCGCGTGCCTGTTCATCGCGCCGCTCGCCGGCGTCGTGCCGGCCTACGCGACGGCGCCGGCACTGCTGTACGTGTCGTGCCTGATGCTGCGCGAGATGGTCGAGGTGCCGTGGGACGACGCTACGGAAGCCGTGCCGGCCGCGCTGACCGCACTGCTGATGCCGTTCACGTACTCGATCGCGAACGGCGTGGCATTCGGCTTCATCGCTTACGGCGGCCTCAAGCTGCTGACGGGCCAGGGCCGCTCGGTCAAGCCGATCGTGTGGCTCATCGCAGCCGTGTTCCTGTTCCGCTTCTTCTACCTCGGCAGCGAGTGACGGCGGCGCTTCGGCGCGATACAGGAAGCACGATGAAAGAACGCCACCTTCGGGTGGCGTTTCCGTTTTTGCATGATTCTTCTGCGATCCTGACGAACCGGCACGCACGAACACACCGACGCTCGGGCCACCCGGTACGGCCCGCATACGAAAATGCCGCCCGGCCCCGCCGAACGGCATCGCATGAAGGCAACGTCTTCGCGTGCGCAGCGCTCAGCGACGCGCGACGCAAGACGAACGTCGTGTCATCCGCGCCAGTTGGCCTCGTAGAAGCGGACGTAGCCACTGCGCAGCGTCACGCACTGCGCGCGTGTCTCCGACAGCAGGCGCCGTGCAGCCGCCTCGATACGGTCGCGGTGCTGGTCGAATGCGCCGACCATGTCCTCGAAGCGCGGCGACGCCGCGCCGAAGTGATCTTCCAGCGCCTCGGCGGTGATCTGACATTGGACGCGCTCGCCATTGACCAACGCCGTGAACGCAAGCATCAGGTCGCGCCCCGAATACTCGGGCTTCTCGTTCGTGAAATGGATCTGCATGGGAGCCGCCTCGACCGGTAGAAAACGAATGACCGCGTCCGTCGTCCGCTACCGGCCGGACGAAGTGTACGCGGGCTCGCCGGCGGAGGCACCGCCCGCGGGGATAGGCGCGGACAACGCATGCCGGTTGATTTCCACTTTAGACGGTTTCGCGCAGGAGACAAATTTTCCGGCGTGCGTCGTTCCGACGCGCATTCGTCTGATCAGCGCGGCATCCGGCACCGTTTCCAAAACCGGCGTCAGTGAGGGTCGTTCGGCCAGACGTTGAGCGCGATGGCAGCCGTCGTGGCACCCACCGCAATCGCGGCCGCCCCGTATCGCACCGCATCGGTCAGATCGAACAGCAGCCCGTGGATCGCCACGGCGATGCCGCCCAGCATGATGAATGTGGCGATGGCCGCCAGCACGACTCTCAGTTCCGTCCGAACCATGATGCGTCTCCCGAACGGATGCATGTCGCGTCGCATGCATGTTGCATTGCGGAACACGGCGCGTGCGTGCTCCATTTCCATCATTGCAGGCGGGCATTTAAAAGCAAGGGGATTTTGTTCGCGGTCGCGCTTCGTACGCGGCGCTTGTATGATGATGCGTACCCGGATGGTTGCCGGTCGCACACCGATGGTGCGCCGCACGCGAAGGCGGGAATCCGTAGAGGATTTCAGTGCGTTTGTGTGTACCGGACCGGCCGATTTCGAGGAGCATGGGACATCAGTAAGCGCTAAAGCGCTAACTGGGACCGACCGCGAAGCATGGGGTCCCAGTAAGCGCTAAAGCGCTAACTGGGACCGACAGGAGACAAGTCATGCCGCAACCCTTCGTGCTGCCCGCCACCACGGGTCGCACCGACCTGCTCGCGCAGGCGCATGCGCGTTCGACCGCGGTCGGCCTGCGTGCGCACGAACGCCCGGATTTCTCGCCGCTGTCGCGCGTCGCGCTGCGCGAACTGCTCGACACGAATCACGCCCTGTTCTCGCACGCGCGCCCGGTGATGGAGAACCTCCACGCGCAGATCGCCGACACGCAAAGCCTCGTGCTGCTGACCGACGCCGACGGCGTGATCCTGCACAGCATCGGCGACCCGGACTTCATCGAGAAAGCCAACCGCGTCGCGCTGTGTACCGGCGTGTCGTGGGCGGAAGGCGCACGCGGCACCAACGCAATCGGCACCGCGCTCGCATCGGGCCAGGCCGTCGCCGTGCATGGGTCCGAACACTTCCTGCGCGCCAATCACATCCTCACCTGCTCGTGCGCACCGATCTTCGACCCGTTCGGCCGCACGCTCGGCACGCTCGACGTCAGCGGCGATCCGCGCGGCTCGAGCCCGCATACGCTCGCGCTCGTGCGGATGTCCGCGCAACTGATCGAGAACCACCTGTTCGCCAACCAGTGCGCGGAAGCGTTGCGGCTGCGCTTTCATGCACACGACGAATGCGTCGATTCGCTGTTCGCCGGGCTCGTCGCCTTCGGCGCCGACGGCGGGCTGATCGCCGCGAACCGCAGCGCACAATTCCAGCTCGGCGCCTCGTTCGACGCACTGCAGCATCAGGCCAGCGACGCGCTGTTCGGCATGCGCTTCGGCCAGCTCGCGCAGCAGGCGGCACGCGCGCCCGGTGCGCTGTTCCGCCTCACGCTGTCGACCGGCGTACGCGTGCTGGCGCGCTGCGAATTCGCGGAAGCACACAAGACCACCGTCGCCGTCACGCCGCCCGCGCCCGCCGCACGGGTGCGCACGCCGGACCCCGACACGATCACGTTCGCGACGCTCGACACGGGCGACGCACGCATGGCCGCCGTGCTCGAGCGCGTCGCGAAGATCCGCGGGCGCGACCTGCCGCTGCTGATCCTCGGCCAGACCGGCACCGGCAAGGAATGGCTCGCCCGCGCCCTGCACCAGGCATCGCCGCGCGCGGACGGCCCGTTCGTCGCGGTCAACTGCGCGGCGCTGCCCGATTCGCTGATCGAGGCCGAACTGTTCGGCTACGAAGACGGCGCATTCACCGGCGCACGCAAGCGCGGCAGCCCCGGCAAGATCGTGCAGGCCGACGGCGGCACGCTGTTTCTCGACGAAATCGGCGACATGCCGCTCGCGCAGCAAGTCAGGCTGATGCGCGTGCTGCAGGAGCGCGCGGTGATGCCGCTCGGCGGCGCACGCGCGGTGCCGGTCGACGTGCGTGTAGTCTGCGCGACCCATCGCGACCTGCGCGCGATGATCGCGGAAGGCACGTTCCGCGAAGACCTCTTCTACCGGATCAACGGGCTCGCGGTCACGCTGCCGGCGCTCGCCGCACGCACCGACCTGCCCGCACTCGTCGAGCGGATTCTCGCGCGGCTCGCGCGCAGCGAACCGATGCCGCGCCGCATCGCGGCCGACGTGCTCGACGCATTCACGCGCCACCGCTGGCCCGGCAACCTGCGCCAGATGACCAACGTGCTGCGCACGGCCGGCATGCTCGCCGAAGACGAAGCGGAAATCACGCTCGCCCATTTGCCCGACGATTTCTGGCTCGATTGCGACGAAGCACCGGCGGCGGCCACCGCAATGCCGGCCGCACCGGCCGGCACGCGCGAAGGAACGACGTTGCAAAGCCATCAGGCCGCGGTGATCGATGCCGCGCTCGCACGGCACGGCGGCAACGTGTCGGCGGCCGCACGCGAGCTCGGTCTCGCCCGCAATACCGTGTATCGGCACCTGCGCCGGCATTGACGCCAGCGGCCGGCCGGCGCCGGCCGCCAGCACGTTCGGGTATGCTTGGCGCGTTGCCGCCGAACCGCCGCCAGCCTCTGCCTCCGCCATGACCGATCCGGAACACCCTCCCCTCGTGCGCATCGAGCCGCTCGGCGCGACCTTCGATGCGCCAGATTCGCTGACGCTGCTCGAAGCCGCCGCGTTCGCGCACGTGTCGCTGCCGCGCTCGTGCCGCAACGGCACGTGCCGAAGCTGCCTTTGCCGGATCGTCAGCGGACGCGTACGCTACACGATCGAATGGCCGGGGCTGAGCCGCGAGGAAAAGGCCGACGGCTATACGCTGCCGTGCGTGGCCGTCGCGACGTCGGACCTCGTGCTCGACGTGCCCGACGCGGTCATGCTCGACTAGACGCGGTGCGCGCACGCGCATGCCGTCCAGCAAAGGTTGATCCTGAGTGGAGAACGTCATGACCCAGCAAACCGATCGCATCGAAAAACAGGCCCAACTCAACGCATCGCCCGACCGCGTGTGGGAAGCCGTCAGCAATTCCGGCGAATTCGGCCAGTGGTTCGGCGTCACGTTCGACGGGCCGTTCGCGGCCGGCCAGCCGCTGTTCGGCCGCATCACGCCGACACGCGTCGACGACGACGTCGCCAAGGCACAGGAGCCCTACGCGGGCACTGTGTTCGAAATCGTCGTCGACCGCGTCGAGCCGAAGCAACTGTTCTCGTTTCGCTGGCATCCGTTCGCGATCGATCCGAATGTCGATTACTCGACCGAGCCGATGACGCTCGTCACGTTCACGCTCGCCGCACAGGCCGGCGGCACGCTGCTCACGGTCACCGAAACCGGCTTCGACCAGTTGATCGAAGCGCGCCGCGCGAAGGCGCGCGAGATGAACGACCACGGCTGGGCCGCGCAGATGACGTTGATCACCAAATACCTGGCAAAGCACGCGTAGCGCGCCGACACGCCGCACGTCCGTGCCGACATGCACACCGACGTGCGTGGCATAATCCGCTCCATCGTCGCCTGTACGTCGCCGCACATCGCATGCTGAGTCGTCGCCTCCGGAAAATCGGCAGTCTGATCGGGATGCTCGCCATCCTGATGACGGCGCTCGCGCCGACGATCTCGCAGGCACTGACGACGCAGCAGCGCGTCGATACGCTGCTGGCCGGCTACTGTACGGCCGCGCCGACCACCGGTGAGCGCTCCACCGATCCGTCGCAGAAGAGCCTGACGGCCCACCTTCAGGCATGCGGCTACTGCAGCCTGCTTGCTCACACACCGGCACTGCCCGCGCCGGAACTGACGTTCGCGGCCAACGTGCACGTCATTCAGCACCGCGAAGCGACCCGCTTCGAAAGCCTGCGCCGCGCGCTGCCGCTCTCGGCCGCGCAGCCGCGCGCCCCGCCGATCGCGTCCTGATGCGTCGTCAATGCCCGTGATGCCATAAAGCATCGCGCGGTCCGCGCACGCCGCCGGCGTGCGCGACATGTCACGATTCGAAGGACGATCATGTGTCACCGTCATGCGCGCGGCGTCGTGCCGTGCATGCGGTTGGCTGCTTCCGGTTCGTACGGTCGCGCCGACATTCGCTCGCGGGCGAACGTCCGGCCGCGCACGTTCGCGCCGACGCCAGCCGCCAGCGGTGCTGCTGCGAGGATACGCGTGCATCCGTCCGTCGAATCCGTGTTGTTCCATCCGATTCGCCACCCGCACACTCGACCATGAATACGCACTCTTTCATTCGCGGCGCGCTCGCCGCGCTCGGCTTCGTCGTCCTTCAGGCCGCCCACGCCCACGCGGTCCCGAAAACGCAGGAACCCGCCGCCAACGCCACGCTTTCGGTCGCGCCGCACGCGGTCACGATCGGCTTCAGCGAAGCGCTCGAGCCCGCTTTCAGTTCGATCGCCGTCAACGACAGCCACGGGCAATCGGTCGTCGACGGGAAATCGTCCGTCGATGCAGGCAACCGGAAGCGCATGCAGGTCGCACTGACCAATCTGACGGCCGGCACGTACTCGGTCGCGTGGATCGCGGTGGCCAGCGACGGTCATCGCACCCAAGGCCGCTACGCGTTCACGCTGAAATGATGTTCGCGACGCGCATCGGCGTTCCGCGCCGGCCGTGTCGCCCCCTTACCCGCCGCATCTACCCATAAGGAAAACCAACCATGAAGCGCTCGATTCCGACCGGCCTGCTGTTCGCACTGCTGGCGCTGCAAGCCCCCGCCACGTTCGCCGCACCGGCCGTGCAGGCTGAAAACTGCTGGATCCGCGCGATGCCGGCAACCGTGCCGTCGTCCGGCTACTTCACGCTGAAGAACGACGGCGACGCGCCCGTCACGCTGACGGGCCTCGACTCGCCCGCATACGGGATGGCGATGCTGCATGAAACGCAAACGAGCGGCAGCACCGCGAAGATGGTTCACGTCGATGCCGTCGAAGTGCCCGCGCACGGTACCGTGACCTTCAAGCCGAAGAGCTATCACGTGATGCTGGAGCAGCCGTGCCAGGCCGTCGCGCCCGGCGCGAAGGTGCCGTTCCGGCTGCATTTCGCGGACGGTTCGACAGTGTCCGTGACCTGCGACGCCAAGGCGCCGACCTACGCCGGCCAGTAACGTCCACCGCCCCCGATCGAAGGAGATGCACATGAAACATCGCCTGCCGCTGGCCGACCTGATCGTCCGCTACCGGACGCCGCTGAACGTCGCCGTGATGATCGCCTGCGGGTTATGGGCCGGGTGGATCGCGTGGATGACGCGGCCCGCCGCGATCGATACGCCGCCGTCGATCCCGGCGTACTGCATGCGCGACGCAAGCTGACGCGCCGCGATGGCGCGGTTCCGGCGCGAGCCTGCGCCCATTATTGGCGTGGCACCATCGCTTCATCCCGACCGCCGGAACCGCCTCTCGGAGCGCCGCATGTCCATTCAGACCTGGATGCTGTTTGCCGCAGCCTATCTCGCCACGACGTTGTCGCCGGGGCCCAACGTGCTGCTCGTCATCCGCAACACGGTGCGCTACGGCACGCGCGGCACCGCTGCGACAATTGCGGGCAACCTCGTCGCGCAGGGTGTGGTCGTCGTACTCGTCGCGCTCGGCGTCGGCGCGGTGCTGGCCGCGATGCCGCCGCTGTTCGTCGCGATGAAGGTGGTCGGCGCCGCGTACCTGATGTTCGTCGGTGTCCGGCAACTGCGTGGCGACCGCAAGGCCACCGCTTCGACCGGGGAAGCGGAAATCGCCGCGCCCGACCGCGGGAAACTGTTCCGCGAAGCGCTGTTCGTATCGGGCAGCAATCCGAAGACGATGATCTTCCTGTCGGCGTTCATGCCGCAGTTCATCGTGCACGACCGCCCGCTCGCGCTGCAGTTCGTCGTGATGTACGCGACGATCGCGTGCACGGTGGTGATCGTTCACAGCGTCTATTCGGCCGGCGTGCGCCGGTTCCATCGCGGCTTCGGCATGAGCCGCGCAGTGCGTGCGCTCAAGCGCGCCAGCGGGCTGCTGTTCGTCGGGCTGGGGATCAGGCTGCTGACTGCGCGTCAGGCGTAAGCCGACGCGCGCCCGTCAGCGCGTGTGTGCGGCCAGCCCGGCCGCGATCTCGCCGAACGACGGCCGCGCATCGATTGCTTCGTCCAGGCACGCCACCGCGAGCGCATCGAGCGCGTTTCGGCCGGCCCACGTGCGCGGCTCGCATCGCTCGAGCAGCTCGCCGAGCAGATGGCCGAACGCCCGCACCTCGAGTCGTTCGAACGCGGCGGCACGCGCGCGATCGTTCGCATCGTAGAGCGACGCCGCGCCGAAATCCCCGAGCAGCGCACCGCCTTCGCCATCGTGCAGGATGTTGTGCGCGTACAGGTCGCCATGCATGATGCCGCGAGCGTGCAGATGGCCCGCGACCGACGCAATGCCATGCGCGATCCGCATCGCCTTCACCGGCGCGAATTTCGCGTCGGCCGCATACACGTCACGCGTGCAGGTCGCGAAGCTCGGCGGCCCGGCTAGGTTCGTGAGCGCGGGATCGACCAGTTCCATCACGAGGCCGTGCGTGCCGTCCGGATGCCCGCTCACCCTGCCGATCACCGGGATCATGTTCGGGTGTCGGCCGGCGTGCAGGCACGCGGCCATTTCGCAATCGGGCAGGCCGTCGCTCGTCACCGCGCCCTTGAACAGCTTGACCGCGACCGCGCGCGGCGGATGACCGTCCGCGCACCACTGCGCGCGGTAAATGACGCCCGATGCGCCCTCGCCCAGCCTCTGCTCGCAGGCCAGCGATGCCCAGTCGACGTCGGCGACCTCAGGCCCGGCCGATGCTGCGGCTTCCGGCGCGGCGCCGAACGGGTTGCCCGCGGCGGCGAGCCACGCGAGGCGCGGCAGGCTCAGCAGCCAGTCGGGCAGTGCGTCCAGTTGGTTCGCGGACAGGCGCACCAGTTCGAGCGCGCGGCATGCGGCCATTTCCGCAGGCAGCGCGCGCAGCCGGTTGCCCGCGAGCATCAGCTTCTGCAGCCGCGAGCAATCGCCGATGTCGGCCGGCAGTTCGTCGATTGCGTTGTCGGTGAGGATCAGCCAGCGCAGCGCGCGCGGCAGCGATCCGCTCGCCACCGTTTGAATCCGGTTCGCCTTGAAGCCGATCATGTCGAGCTGCCCGCACGCGCCGAGCACGCCGGGGAACGCGGTGAAGCGGTTGCCGGACGCGAACAGGATGCGCAGGCGGTGCAGCCGCGGCAGGTCGTCCGGCAGCGCGGAGAGCGCATTGCCGGTCAGGTCGAGCACTTCGAGCGTGTCGGCAAGATCGAAGATCTCGCGCGGGAATTCCGTCAACCCGCATGCGAGCTTGAGTTGCCGGGCGCCGGCGAGCTGCCCGGCCTGCAGTTGTTCGAGGGTGTGTGTCACGCGGAGAAAGCGGGTGGCGGTTGCGACGATCGTCGGGTCGATCGCCCGAATTCTACCGGGATCGCCCGCGTGCATCCCTTCAATGTGTCACACCCCCTTCACAAACGCGCAACGTCGCGCTAGAATTGCGCCCCTTGCAGTGCCGACGTGGTGAAATTGGTAGACACGCTATCTTGAGGGGGTAGTGGCGAAAGCTGTGCGAGTTCGAGTCTCGCCGTCGGCACCAGGATTTCTTCTCTCATCGTTGCGCGACATGCGACATCCGCATTCCGGCAACGATCGACGATCATCCCGCGCAATCGCGCACCACTGTTTCCGATTCCCACATCAAGCCGCAACCGGGCACCGCCATGCTGCGAATTCGCACGCGCTCCCGACTGCCGCCTGGACAGCCGGAATCGTACGCACGCCACGTCACTCACGACGCCAGCACATCCTCCCCCTTCACCGCATACGCGGCCTCCCTCCGCCGCAACCGCATCGCGATCAACGCGGCCAGCACCGCCAGCGCCACACCGGCGAGAAACCCGCCCGTATAACCCACCTTCGCGGTAAGCGACAAGATCGTCGACGACGCGATCAGCTCGCCGAGATCGCGCGTGCTCTGCACGGCCGTCACGTCGGTGCCGGCCTGATCGCTGCCGCCCGCGAAGCGCATGCCGGCCGTCATGATCGACACCGACGTGATCCCGGTCGCGAGCGAACCGAGCACCGTGCACAGCCATGCCCACGACGACGACACCGGCAGCCATCCGCTCGCCTGCGCAAACCACAGCAGCGCGGCCGCGCCCGCACAGCTCACGCCGGCCGTAAATGCAGGCCACAACCCGAGCCGCCGGACCAGCCACGCGCCGCCGCCGCAACCGAGCACGACCGTCACGACGCCGCCGGCCATCCCGAGCTTCCCGATCGCGTCGAGCGTCCAGCCCGCGTCGTTGAGAAACAGTTTCGACAGACCGAAGCCCGATACGGCCGTCATCGCCGACAGCAGCGCGAGCGACAGCAGCGACCACGAACGCGGCCGCTTTGCGAAGCGCACGAGGCTCGCGTTGTGCTCGGCTTGCACACGTGCGCGATCCGCATCGCGCGGCAGCACCCACAGCACGCACGCGAGGCTCGCGAGTGGCACGGCGGCCAGCGCGAGAAACGCGGCGCGCTGGCCGAACAGGCCGATCAGCGTCAACGTGCCGGCGCCGCCGCCGAAGAAGCCGATCATCACGCCCGCGATCTGGATCGCGTTGATCTTCGCGAGCGTGTCGCCGCTGAAGTGCTCGGCGGCCATTCCGTCGTTCGCGATGTCCTGCGTCGCGCTCGCCAGCGACGCGACGGCCAGCAGGCCGACCGCCCACCCGGCCGTCGCGACCGTCATGCCGATCTGCGCTAGGCTGCCGAGGCACAGCACGACGAGCGCCTGCATCGGCAGCATCCAGCTGCGCCGCCGGCCGATGCGCGGCGACCAGCGGTTGTCGACGACGGGCGCCCACAGGAATTTCACGACCCACGGCAAACCGACGAGCGGCAGGAACGCCAGTGCGTGAAGCGGCGCGCCGTCGTGGCGCAGCAGGGTCGGCATCGCGTCCATCGCAATGCCGATCGGGATTCCCTGTGACAGGTAAAGCAGCGTGATCGTGATGACCAGGCGCCGATGTTCGAGCAGATCGCGCATCGAAGTCTCCAGTTGCATGAAATCAAAAAGGTTCGGCGCCGGCCGGCACGCGCGCGGGCCGCATTGCATCCCGGCGCGGACGGCGCGCGGCACGCAGCAGCAACGCGCCGAATGCGACGAGTGCCGCGTCGATCGGCCAGTACACGGGTTCGCCCGCACCGAGCAGCGCCATCGCGCAGTGCGTCACGCCGGCCAGCCCGTACGCGGCGCCGGCCGCACGCATCAGCCTGCGCAGCCAGGCCGGGCGATCGGTCACACAGGCCGCCAGCGCGACCGCGCCGCTCCACACGGCCCAGAACAGCATCGCGAGCAGATGGTCGACGTGCACGCCATCGGGTAACGCACGCCCGGCGAGAAGCAGTACGCCGCCCGCGAGCACGAGCCCGCCGCATGTGCCGACGGCGACCGCGGCCAGCACGTTCGCGGAGCGATCCTGCTGCGCCCGCCGCCGCTCGATCCACAGATGCAGCCCCGTCGCGCACAGCGCGCACGCAGCGAGCCCCATCAGGAAATGCACGACGCGCAGCACACCGCCCATCGCCCCCACCCAGCCGTATTGCGCGAAGTGCAGCGGCTGCACCGCGATGAATGTGCGCAGCCAGAAGCCGCGGCCGCGCGAGGTGGCGTCCGCGAGCCATTGGCCGTTCGCCGCGCGATACAGGTGACGCTCGAACACCGCCGTACTCGGCAGGCCGGCAGTCGTGCCGGCAATCTCGACGCGCGCGTTCGCATCGCCCCAGCCGTGCAGCACGAGCGCTTCGGGCCGGAAATCCGGCGTGCGCGCCGCGTCGCGCCGCAGCAGCGCGTCGAGATCGGGCGCGCGATGCCACGCGCCGCCGGCTGTTGCAGGCGGCGGCCCGCCGAGCAGTTCGGCGAACGCGCGCTGCGGCTGCCCCGGATACGCGACGCCCGCGAGCGACACCGTGCCGAGCGCGCCGAGCCCCGACAATGCGCCGGTGAACGCGAACAGCACGAGCCACGGCGAGCCCCACAGGCCGATCCACGCGTGCAGGTCGAACAGCGCGGCACGCATTCCTTTGCCGCGCCGGATACGCGCCGCGTCGGGCCAGCGCCGGTGATGCACGATCAACCCCGCGACGATGAGCACGAGCAGCACGATCCCCCACAGGCTCACGAAGATCCGCCCGGGAAAGCCCGCGAACAGCGTCTTGTGCAACGTGACGAGCAACGCCGCGCGTCCGCCGGCGGCCAGCCGCTCGCCCGTCGCCGGGTCGAGCGCGAGCGTGCATGCCTGACGTGCGTCGCAGAAACGCATCGCCGGATCGTCCGGTTGCGGCAGCACGATGCGCGCATCGCGCAACGGCACGCCGAGCGCCGCCGCGCGTGCGACGAGTTCATTCAGCGGCAGCGATGGCCGCGCGACGGCGACCGGCGATGGACGCCACCAGCCCTGCATCGAATCGGTCGCGAGGCTCCAGGTACCGCTGAACAGCACGACGAACAGCACCACGCCGAACAGCGCGCCGGCGCCGCGATGCAGCGCGCGCCAGCGCGAACGCAATGAGGCGTCCATGTCAGCGCCCTCCCCAGAACAGCGCGCACGGCACGAGCACCGCGAGCCATGCACCCGCACGCCACGCGGCCTGCCGACGCCCCGGCGCGACGAGCACCCACAGCAACGCGGCGACGCCCGCGGCGAGCGACAGCAGCACGGCCGCGTAGAGCCGGTTCAGGCCGTCGGCCGGGTAATGTCGGACCAGCGTGACCGCCAGTGCGACCGCGCCCGGCAGCACGCCGCCGATCGCGAGCGCCGCCCGCGTCCCCCAGCCGCCCGCCATCAGAACTGCCCGCGCACGGTCAGCATCACGTTGCGCGGTTCCCCGTAACGGTTGTTCCAGCCCGGGTTGCTCAGGCTCAGGTAGTACTTGCGGTCGAACAGGTTGTTGACGTTGACCGCCGCGCTCCAGCGCTTGTCGTAGCGGTAGCCGAGCCGCAGGCTCGCGAGCGCGTAGCCGCCCTGGCTCATCGTGACGCCGTTCGCCTGCGCCGAGTAATTGCTCTGCACCTGCACGCCGCCGCCGATGCTCCAGCGCCGCTCCTGCCACGGCAGGTCGTAGTTCGTCCACAATCGGAACAGGTGGCGCGGGTTCAGCAACGGCGCGAACGAAGAGCCCGCGTTCGCGAGGTTGTCCGCGTAGCTCATCGTGTCGTACGTGTAGCTCGCCCACACGCTCCACCACGGCGTGATGCGGCCGTTCGCCTCGAATTCGAAGCCCTGGCTGCGCACGCTGCCGCCGTTCACGTAGTAGCAGTTCGGCCCCGCGCACGGATGCGCGAGATCGACCTGCGGGTTGTTGTCGAGATCGATGCGGAACGCCGCGAGCGACACGTTCAGCTTGCCGCCCGCCAGTTCGCCTTTCACGCCCGTCTCGTACGTGCGCCCCTTCACCGGCGTCAGGATGCCGCCGCCCCACATCGACTTGGATTGCGGCTGGAACACTTCCGCGTAGCTCGCGTACCACGACCAGTCGCGCGCGAAATCCCAGATCAGCCCGCCGTACGGCGTGAACTGGTGGCCGGTGTTGTAGTGCGCGCCGAGGCTGTCCTGGTTCCACCAGCTCAGCCGTCCGCCGAGCACGAGCGTGACGGGTTCCGCGAGCTTGATGCGGCCGAGCCCGTACACGCCCTTCTGCGAAATGTCGTTCTGCTGCGACTGCTGGTACGGGCCGACGTCCGGCTCGGGCACGCTGCCCGGGTTCCAGCGGTACACGTTCACCGGCGTGCCGACCACGTTGCCCTGCAACTGCGCCGACATCTGCCCGCTGCTGCTGTTCGCGTAGGTCACGCCGAACAGCAGGTCGTGCGTGAGCCCGAACGCATGCACCGGGCCCTGCACGTTCGCATCGAGGCTGCGGCTGTAGCTGCTGAACTGGTATGCGCCGCCCGTGAGCGCGCCGCCCGCGCCGGTCGCCGGGTCGATCGCGCCGAACGAGCCCGCGTACTTCAGGTCCGAGCGCACGCTCTGGTATTCGCCGCTGACCTTCGCCTTCCAGCCGGCGCCGAGCTTCTGCTCGACCGACGCGAATGCGCGCGTCGTGTCCCAGTCGAAGTGACCCCACGCGGTGTCGAGGAACATCGAGCGCGACAGGCCGAGGCTCGACCCGTCGCGGGCCATCGGCACGCCGGACATGTCGGGTATCGATCGCGTCGTCTGGTACTGCGCGCCGAACGTGAGCAGCGTGTCGCGCGTCACGTCGACTTCCGTGATCCCGTAGATCGAGCGCGTATCCTGCTTCGCGTGGTCGTAGAAGAAATGACGATCCTCGTACGCGGCGACGAGCCGGCTGCGCACGGTGCCGGCCGCGTTGAGCGGGCCGCCGATGTCGGCTTCCGCGCGATAGCGGTCCCAGCTGCCGACGCTCACGCTCGCGTTCGCGGAAAACTGGTACTGCGGTCGCTTGCGCACGAGGTTGACCGTCGCGGCCGGGTTGCCCGAGCCGTGCAGCAAGCCGTTCGCGCCGCGCAGGATTTCCACGCGCTCGTACACGGAGATGTCCTGCGGCGCGCTCGCCATGTCGCCGATCACCACCGGCACGCCGTCGAATTCGAACGAATCGACCTTGAAGCCGCGCACGAAATACGCGGTGGTGAGCAGCACGTACGGCTGCACGGTCACGCCCGCCGATTGCTGCATCACTTCGTCGAGCGAGAACAGGTTCTGCTGGTCGATCCGCTCGCGCGTCGTCACGCTGACCGACTGCGGAATCTCCCTCAAGGCCAGCGGCATCTTGCCGACCGTCGCCACCGACGGATCGTCGGTCACGCCGCGCGACGCAGTCACCGAAATCGCCTTCAGCTCGCCCGCGGCGGGCTTCGCGACACTCTTCTCGTCCTTCCGGACTTCCGCGCCGGCCGCCGGCGCCGGCGTCGTATCGGCAAATGCCGCCGCCGGATGCGCGGCAATCAGCAAGCCCAGATACAGCGACGGACGCCAGCGCCCTCGCTCCGAACGGGCGACGCGCGCGCCCTTCGTCCGTGATCTCCCAGGTTCCAGCACCTCGTACCGCATTCACGCCCCCGTATTTGATAATCATTCTCATTATCAAATAGAACCGGCGGGCGATTTTTCGATCGAGGGGCTTTTCCTATCGATTCCGGGCATACCGGATCGCATTGTTCACGTCAGTGTTCGGACTCGGCCGGCCGGACTTCGGCACCCACATCGGCGGGCGGTGGTGCGTCGGACGGCCGCCCGGCGCGGGCGAACGTCGCGTACCACGCATCGGACTCGACCAGTTGCGCGTGTGTGCCCGTCGCACGCACCCGGCCCGCGTCGAGCACGACGACCGTGTCGGCGGCCGCCGCGAGCGCCGGCTGGTGCGTGACGACGATGCGCGTGCGCTGGCCGCGCAGCGCGACGAGGCTGTCGCGCACGCGCCGCGCGCTCAGTTCGTCGAGACTCGCGGTCGGCTCGTCGAACATCAGCACCGGCGCACGCGCCAGCAGCGCGCGCGCGAGGCACGCACGCTGGCGCTGCCCGCCCGACAGCAACTTGCCGCCCGGCCCCACGTCGGATTCGAGCCCGTCCGGCAGGCGCTCGGCGTCGCGCAGCAAACCGACCGCGTCCAGCGCGTCGTGTAGTTCCGCATCGGTCGCGTCCGGGCGGCCCATCCGCACGTTCCACGCAAGGCTGCCGCGAAACAGCCCGTTGTCCTGGAACACGAGGTTGCGCGTCGCGGCGAGCGTCGCCTCGCTCAGGTGCCGTACATCGGAGCGGCCGAGCAGCACACGCCCGGTGCCCGGATCGTCGAGCCGTGCGAGCAGGCCCAGCAGCGTGCTCTTGCCGGCCCCCGTGGGGCCGACGATCGCGACGAAGCCACCCGCCGGGCAATGCAGGTCGACGCCGTCGAGCAGCGTCGCGCCGCTGGCCGACCGGTAGCCGACGCGCACCGCCTCGACGCTCGCATCGCGTAGCGGCGTACCGCGCTCGGGGCTGTCGAAGCGCGGCGCATGCAGCACCGCGAGCACCGTGTCGAGCGCGCGCCAGCCGCCGCGCAGCGCCTGGTCGAGCTGCGTGAGCTGCGCGAGCGGCTCGATGAAGCGCACGAGCAGCACGAGCACCGCCACGGCCGTCGCGGCATCGAGCCGGCCGGCGGAGACGGCCCATGCGCCGCCGACCAGCATCGCGACGAACACGCCCTGCACCGCGCCCGCGAAGCCGAGCTCGATCGGCAGCGAGCGCCGCATCAGCGCACGCGTGCGGCGATGCTGCTCGTCGAACGCATGCTGCAAAGCCGCCCGCGCGGCGCCTTCCCGGCCCGCGAAGCGCAACAGCCCCTGATGCGCGGCGAAGGTCTGAAGCTGCACGGCCATGTCGCGATCGCCCGCCGCGCGATCTTGTTCGAATGCGAGCGTGCGCGTGCCGCCGCGTTCGAGCAGCGCGAACAGCAGCACGGCCGCGGCCGCGAGGCACAGCGCGATGCGCCAGTCGATCCACGCGAGCCCCACGACGACCGCGAGCGGCGTCACGACCGCGCCGATCAGCGGCCCGAGCAGGTGCGCGGGAATCCCCATCGCCTGCATGACCGGCCCGCGTAGCAGCCCGGCCGGATGACTGTCGCGCACGGCCTGCCACGACGCGATGCGCGGCAGGTGCCGCACGAGGCGCTCGACGAGGCCGGCCGCGAGCGCGCCGCCCGCGCGATAGCCGCCGCGCTGCGCGACGTACAGCACGAACGCGTGGCACAGCGTCAGCGCGCCGAGCGCGATCGTCCAGTGCAGCACGGCCGTCTGCGCGCCGGCAAACCATGCGCGGATCAACGGCACGAGCAGCAACCCGCAAGCGCCGTCGAGCAACGCGGCGGCCACCGCCCAACCGGCGCCGCGCCACAGCGCGCGGCGCGCTTCGGATGGCAAGCACTGCAAACGTTTGAGCGATTTCGTCATCATGCGGCCTCCCCGCCTGCGGCACCGCGTTCGCGCCATAGCCGCGCATACAGCCCGCGCGCGGCCAGCAGCGCCGCATGCGTGCCGCGCTCGACAATGCGGCCGCGATCCATCACGAGAATCTGGTCCGCATGCCGGATCGCGTCGAGATCATGGCTGACGATCACTCGCGTGCGCCTGTCGCCGCGCAGCGCATTGCGCAACGCAAGCCCGGTGTGAGGATCGAGCGCCGAGGCCGGTTCGTCGAGCAGCAGCAGCGGCGCGGGCGACAGCAGCGCACGTGCAATCGCCAGCCGCTGCAGTTCGCCGCCGGACAGCCGCGCGTCACGACCGCACACGCAGTCGTAGCCGCCCGGTAGCGTGTCGATGCGTTCGTCGAGACAGGCCGCGCGTGCGGCTGCGCGAATCGCGTCACGATCGGCATCGGGCCGGTAAAGCGCAATGTTCGCGGCGATCGACACGTCGAGCGCGGCGGCCTGCTGGAACACCATCGCCACCTGCTCGCGCAGCGTATCCGACGCGAGCAGCCGAAGATCGGCGCCGCCGAGCCGCACCGTGCCGTGGTCCGGATCCATGAAGCGCGCGAGCAGCATCAGCAGCGTGCTCTTGCCCGCGCCCGACGGCCCGACGATCGCGGTGGTCGTGCCGGCCGCGATCATCGCATCGATATCGCGGAGGATCGGCGTGCCGTCGATGTCGACACTCGCGCCCAGTATCTCGATCGACGCATCGCGCGGCACCTTTGCGGCGCCATTGGCTGGCTCGGGCAAGGCCGGCTGCGCGAGCAAGGCGTCGAGGCGTTCGGCAGCAGCGCGTGCTTCGCGCAATGCGTCGGCACCGTGACCGAGCGCACGCACCGGCGCCGCTACGGCCCATATCAAAAGTGCGAACGCGCACAGCTCACCGACGGGCAAGCGGCCTGAAGTGAGCCACATCGCGCCGAACACGACCCACGCGAGCAGGAACGGCGTGCCGAGCAGCACCTGCGTGCACGCACCGGGCCCGCCGACGCGGCCGACCCACACCGAAAACGCCTGTTCGAAGCGCCCGGTCGACGCCAGCGCGGCCGCCTCGATGCCGGCGCCCGGATACTGCCGCACGAGCGCCGGGTTCTGCGCGAGTTGCGCGTAGTCGCCCATCAGCTGTTCAAGCGCCGCGTTGCGTGACGCGACGGCCGGCGCGAACCGCGCCGAACGCATCCAGCGAAACAGCGCGGCGCCCGCGACGAGCGGCACGAGCGCAAACGCAAGCAGCGCGGGATTCAGGTAAAGCAGGCACGCGAGCGCCGCGCACGGCACGACGATGAGTTGCGTGACATCGGCAGGCGCATGCGCGACGAGCTGGTGCAGCGCACGCACATCCTGGTCGACGTGACGCGCGATGCGATCGCTGCCCGCCCGCGCGAACCAGCCGAGCGGCAAGCGTTGCAGATGATCGGCGAGGCGCCTGCGCAGGCGATCGGCGAGATCGGCGTCGACCCGGTGCGTCAGATGCAGCGCGACCGTCTGGCCGCCCAGCCAGCACACGCCGGCCACCACGGCCGCGACGAGCCAGCCGCGGGCGGTCGCGTCGAGCTGCGCCGTCGCGCGCCACGCGTCGGCGAACCAGCCGAGCGCGAGCCAAGGCACGAGCGAGGCGACACCGGCCAGCGCCTGCAGCACGACCGCCGCCACGAGCGGCACCGCGAACGGCCGCAACATCGAAAACAACGGCCGCTTCATGCGGCGCGCTCCAGCAGCATGCCGAGCGTGGCCGCGCACGCGTCGCCCGGTGGCTGCTCCGGAAAGCCGAGCTGCATCGTCAGTTGCTGCCAGACACGCGTCACGTCGATGCTGCGCTGGTTGCACGCCTGCAGCCCTTCACCCGCAACGAGCCGATCGACCGCGCGCACGGCCGCTTGCGGCCAGCTGCGCGCATGAATCGCGCCCCACGTGTCGCGCGCGTCGTCGCAGATCTGGATGCTCGGCATGTCGCTGCCCGTCGCATCGCCGAAGATCGGGAACAGCCCGTGTTCGTCGATCTCCGGCTCACGCAACGCGGGGGCCCACCACAGCGGGCCGTGCGGCGACGCGAGCGTCCACGTGCCGGCGTCCGTCGTCAGCGTGATGCCGAACAGCAGGCTCATCCGGCCATCGTCGGCCGCCGCCATTTCGTTGTGCACGCGCAGCGACACCGGTGTTTCGGCCAGCACCATCGCGCACTCGCGCATCGACGACAGTGCCGGCCCGACCGGCTCGACCGACCACGGGCCCACGCCCTGCAGCGCGGCCGCGAGCACGTCGAGCGCCGCGAAACTGGCCTGCACCGAGCACACCACATCCGCATGCACCGGCGCGCTCGTTTCGCGCAGCCGTCGCGCGACGGCGATGAAGCGCGAGACGACCGGCAGGTTCGGATAGAAGCTGTTGAGCAGGCAGCGGCGGCCATGACGCGACGCGGTGCGCAGCACGCGACTCCATTCGTCGGGCAGCAGCGGATGCTCGATCACGACGTCGATTCCGCGTTCGAGCAGCCGGCACGCGAGCGCGGCCCCGTCGGCGCCGCGCGCCGCACCGCCGACCGCCACGCACGCGACGCGCACATCCTCCGGCAGCGATTCGGGTGCGTCGAACACGGGCGCGCCGACACGCGCGGCCAGCGCGGCGGTGCGCGCGCTGCCTTGCCCGAGGATGCCCGCGACACGATACGCGCCGGACGCAGCGAGGCCCGCCGCATAGAACTGGCCGAAGCGTGAGCCGGCCACGACGACCGGCAGCGGATGGACCTTCATTGCGCCTCCTTCAGGCGGGTGTCGACAAACGCGGCATTCAGGCAGTCGAAATGACCGCCGGGGATATCGACGGCCGTGATGCCGCCGAGCGCCTGCGCCGTCCAGTATTCGGTGAGCGCGGCGCGCTGCTGCGGAATCAGCGGGTTGCAGCGCTCCGGCACGAACAGCCGCAACGCGCCCGCATACGGCGCGTCGCCGGCCCAGTGGCTCGCCTGCACCGAATGCATGAAAAGCCGGTACAGCCGTTCGCGTTCGTCGAGCAGCGGATGCGCGACCGTGTCCTGCATCGACAATCCGGCGGCCGTGCGCAGCACGCGGCTGCGCAATGCATCGAGCGGCTCGCAGCGATCGCCGAAAATTTCCAGTTGCGCCTGCAGGCTGCCGGGCGCGAGACGCGCGGGGTCGGCCTTCAATGCGTCGGCGAGCGCGTCGGCCAGCACGTACGTTTCCGGAAACCCGAGCGCATCGAGCGGCAGCCCGAGCGTCGCCGCGAAATTGAACAGCACGAGCCGTTCGTCTTCGATCAGGTACGGAATCCGGTAGCTCGACACGATGTCCAGCGCGCGCACTTCGACGCCGAGCTGCGCCAGCGACTTCGCCATTTCGAGCGCGACCAGCCCGCCCGAGCAGTAGCCGAGCACGTCGACCTCGCGCACGCCGGTGCGCCACAGCGCATCGGCATAGCGCCGGCCGAACGTCGCATTCAGGTGGCATGCCGGCACATCGAGATAATCCTGCGCGTCGCGTACTGCGAAGCCGAGCACCGGGCCGAGCCGCGCGAGCGCCGGCATCACCGGTCGATACGCATGCACGGTGCCGAGCCCTTCGTGCACGATCACGCGCGGTACGCCGTCGCCCGGTGCGAGCGGAATCGGACGCACGTCGGCACGCACGCGCGGCGCGGGCGCATGAATGACCGCCGACGCGTGAGTCGTGCGCGGGGCGGCAGGCGGCGTTCCAGCCGCTTTCTGCTCACCCGCATCGCGCAGGCATTGCGCAAACGCAGCGGGCGTCGGTTGCGCCAGCACCCAGCGCAGCAGCCGGTCGAACGGATACGCTTGTGCGAGCGGTTCCTCGCCACGCAGCCGCGACACGAGCTGCGCGATCAGCAGCGAATCGCCGCCCGCCGCAAAGAAGTCCTGGTCCGGCGTGACGTTGCGCGTATCGAGCACCGCTTCCCACAAGCCGATCAACCGGGCCAGCAGCGGATCGGCGGCGGTCTGTGCGTGGGCCGGTCGCGCGGCCGCCGGCTCCGGTTCGCGGATATCGGCAATGCCGGCCAGCGTACGGCGGTCGATCTTGCCGTTCGCGGTCACGGGCAGACGGTCGAGCACGCGCAATTGAGACGGCACCATGTAGCCCGGCACGCGCTCCGCGACGAACGCCAGCAGCGCGTCGGGTGCGATGCGTGCCGCGCCGCGCTTCACGTGCGCGAGCAGGATGTCGTAGCCGAGCACATCGAGCGGCGTGCCGGGCGCCACGCAACCGAGCGCGCGATCGCCGCCGTCCGACTGCAACCATTCGAGCCACTGCGCGCGCGGCACGAACAGCCGCGCCGACCCGGCACGCGCGTCGTTCGGCGTTTCCATCATCAGCCCCTGGCTGATGCTGATCTCCGGATGCTCGGTCGTCAGTTCCTGGATCACCCACCACGCATCGGCCGCCGACAGCGCACGCAGCCCGGCGATCAGCGCGACCGTATCGCGCGCATTGTTCAGCGCGCCCGAGCTGATCGTGACGTCGATCGAATGCGGCGCGATGCCCTGCGCGTCGAACGGCGCGTTCATGTCGAACCGCACGAACCGCATCCACGGATACGCGGCGAAGCGCTCGCGCGCCGCTGCAAGGAAATAGCTCGACACGTCGCTGAACAGGTAGTCGATCCGCGCACCCGCTTCGACCAGCGGTGCAAGGGCATCGACGATCGAACGCGTCGCCGCGGCCGTTCCCGCGCCGATCTCGAGGATGCGCCACGGACGCTGCGGCTCGCGCTCGACGACCGCGCGCACGGCGCGTGCCATCCCGTTGTGCAGTGCATGCGCATGTTCGCCGTCGCTGTACATCGCATCGGCAATATGCGATGCGCCTTCCGGGAACATCAGGCCGGCAGGCGACACGCTGCCGTCCACCTGCACGTCGATGCATCCCGCGCTGTCGCGGAAATAGTCGATGAGGACGGCCGGCCACAGTTCGGGCGATGCGTCTTGCGCGAATGCATCCCAGCATGCGTGTGCGTCGACGTGGCCGGCATCGGGCCGCAGACGCCAGCCCCCCGCTTCGGCATCCGCGCGCAGCACGCCATGCTTGTCGAGCATCGCGAGCCAGTGACGCAGCAGATGCCGGCGCGGCGCCGGCACGCGCAACCGTTCGCACAACGTCGCGAAATCCGTCGCAGCATCCTCGGTCAGCTCGCCTGCCGGCACGATCCACGCGGCCAGGGACGCAACGCAGGCCGCCTCGAGCCGGGCGACCGACCGCGCCACGTCCGCATGCGCGGGCAAGCGCGCGGCGTCGAACGCCGTACGCACGTGCTTCGCGATCTCGTGCAGCGCGTCGTCCTGCGCTGACGCAGACGGCTCCACGGCGTGCAGCGAAGCGAAGCTCGCGAGCCGGCGCTCCGCACCTTCGCCGAGCACGATCGTCGCGGCTGCGCTGACGAGCGGATGCGCGGTCAGCGCAGCGTCGATCTCGGCCAGCTCGATCCGGTAGCCACGGATCTTCACCTGATCGTCCTGCCGCCCGAGGAATTCGAGCGAACCGTCGGCGCGCACGCGGCCAAGATCGCCGGTGCGATACAGCCTGCGCCCGTCGCGATGACGGATGAAGCGTTCGGCCGTGCGCTCGGGATCGTTCGCGTAACCCGTTGCGAGCCCGACACCGCCGATATGAATCTCGCCGCGCACGCCGGGCGGGCACGGCCGGCCGAGTGCGTCGAGCACTTCCATCGTCTGCCCGGTCAGCGCGCGACCATAGGGAATGCTGGCAAGCTGCGTGTCCGCTGAACGAATCGGATGCTCGATCGACCAGATCGACGCCTCGGTCGCGCCGCCCAGGCTGAACAGCGCGCTGTCGGGCCAGCGCCGCCACCAGCGCGCGGGCAGCGTCACCGGAATCCAGTCGCCCGACCACAGCGCGCGGCGCGGGCCCGGCACGTCGAGCGCCGGTTCGCCTTCGAGGTAATCGATCAGCATCTGCCCTTGCGCGGGCACCGAGTTCCACAGCGTCACGCGATGGCGCACCATCAGCTCGGCCCAGTGCGACGGATCGTTGCCGCGCGACGGATCCGGCAGCACGATGCACGCGCCGCGCGCGGTTGCGCCGAAGAAGTCGTAGACGGACAGGTCGAAGCTGAGCTCGGCCACGCCGAGCACGACGTCGCCGTCACCGACTTCGTGGCGCGCATTGATGTCGGCGAGCGTGTTGCACACGGCCGCGTGGCTCAGCATCACGCCCTTCGGTTCGCCGGTGGAGCCCGACGTGTAGATCACGTAGGCGAGCGCGTCGCCGTCGATCTCGCGCGCCGCGCGCGGCGGCCATTGCGTGTCGATCGGCAACGTGTCGATATCGATGCGCGCGCACCCATCATGTTCGAAGTCGAGCGCCTGCACGCTGACGACCGCACGCACGCGCGCGTTGCGCAGGATCGCCTGTTGCCGTAGCGCCGGCTGGCGGCTGTCGACCGGCACGTACGCGGCACCCGCCTGCACGATCGCGAGCACGGCCGCGAGCTGGTGCGCGCACTTCGGCATCAGCACCGCGACCGTGTCGCCCACGCCGACGCCGGCCTGCTCGAGTGCAGACCGCAGCGCCGCCGCGTGCTGCGCGACATCGCGATACGTGCGCGCCCCCTGCGCATCGATCACCACCGGCGCATCGGGCGTACGCAATGCCTGCGCGGCGAAGCCGGCCGCGATATGCGTATCCGCATCCGGATGGATCTCGGCGGCGGGCGCGGTGGACGGCAGCACGACGTCACCCTCGCGCGACCACCATTCGGCGTCAGCCGCGAGCCGTTCCAGCAGCGCGACGTACGCGTCGAACATCGCCGCGGGCATGCCGTCCGGAAACAGGTCGTCGCGCACATCCCAGCCGATTTCCAGCCCGCCGAACTGGTCGGTCACCTGGCAGTCGAGCCAGACCTGCGGCGTCTGGCTGATCATGTAGAGAGGCGGCTCGGCGCGGCCCGCGTGCTCGCCGAGCAGGCGGCCCACGCTGCCGATACCGCTCGTGAACACCACCGGCATCAGCGCCGCCTCCTTGCCGCGCCGCCGCGCGAGTTCGCGCATCACGTCGACACCGGTAAACGCGCGATGATCGAGGTCCTCGAACATCCGCACGCCGATCGTGCGCGCACGCTCGACGAAATCGCGCCCCTGCGTCGCGTCGACAGCAAGCAGACTCAATGCGGTGAAATCGCCGAGCACCGCGTCGATGCGCGGATGCACGGGCGGGCGGTTCAGCACCGTCAGGTTCAGGCAGAACGCGGGCGACTGGCTCCAGCGGCCCACAACTTCGGCGAACGCGGCCAGCGCGACGCTTGCCGCGCTCAGCCCGAAGCGGCTTGCGTGTCCGCTCAACGCGGCCCATTGCGCGCGATCGAGCCGCGCATGCCGGTGCGTGAAGCGCGGCCGTGCATCAGACTGCATCGCGGGTACCACCGGCAGATCGGGCCGCGCCGGCAGATCGTCGATGCGATCAAGCCACCACGCCTTGTCACGCGCATGATCGGCCCGCGTGCCCGCATGGGCTTCATTGACGACGTAATCGCGGAACGTCGCATCGAGCGGCGCGGGCTGCCATTGCGGATCGTCGTAACGGCGCCGCCATTCGGCGAGCAGCAATTGCAGGCTCGGGTAGTCGATCAACGTGAAATCGACGGACAGGTGCAGCACCGCGCCGTCCGTCCCGAGGCTCACTTCGGGCTGCAACACCGGCCAGCGGTCGAGCGCATGCACCGCATGATCGAGGCGCTCGCGCACGCGCTTCACGTGCGCGTGGAATGCGGTCGCATCGGCCTCGCGCAGATCGTGCACCGTGAGCGGCTGCCACGGCACGTCGGACAGCACGCGCTGCCATGCGTTGTCCTCGACGATCGCGCGCAGCATCGGATGCCGCGCGACGCACGCGTTCCACGCCGCCTCGAAGCGCACGCAGTCGAGATTCGCGGGCTCACCGTATTCGACATACAGATGGCACGCATTGCCGCCGAACTCGAACGATTCGTGCCGGCCGAGCACATACGCGGCCTGCACCGGCGTCAACGCGAACCGCTCATGGCGCCGCGCCGGATCGCTGCGCCACGCGCCGTCCTGCAGAAAGCGGATGAACGCATCGCGTTCGGCCTTGATGCGCGCGGCCAGGTCCGCATCGAGTGCGCCGGCCGGCGCGCGATAGCGCAACTGTCCGCCGTCGTCGCACCACAGTTCGATCTGGCGTTCGCGGCAGAGATCGAGCACGTCATCGAAGCTCACAGCACGCCCTCCTCGATCGTCGCAACCGGCGCGTCGCCTTCGGCCGGCGCGGCCTCGTCGAGCCGCGCGGCAAGACCCGCGAGCGTCGGCTGCCGGTAGAACGTCGCCATCCCGACCCGCACGCCGAGCCGCTCGCGCAGTTGCGCGAGCAGGCGCGTCGCGAGCAGGCTGTCGCCGCCGAGCGCGAAGAACGTCGCGTCGCGCGCATTCGCCGGGCGGCCGAGTGCGTGCTCCCAGCACGCGAGCAGCGTCGCCTGCCGGTCGTCGGCCGGCACGAACGCATCGTGTGCGGCCGGTGCGTCGCCGAGCGCTCGCGCGAGCGCGTCTCCCACCGCTCGCCGATCGATCTTGCCATTCGCGTTGAGCGGCCAGCGTGCGATGCACCACAGCGCATCGGGACGCATCGCGTCAGGTAACCGGTCATGCAGCCAGTCGGCCAGCGCCGCTTGCGCGACCGGCTCGCCAACATGGCGCGCGTCGATACAGGCAACGGCAGTCGAGCGCCAGCTCCGTGACGCTTCCAGCGCAAAGCCGCATGCGTGTGCCGCCGACGCCAGCGCATCGTGTGCAAACGGCCGCGGCAACGACGCATCGCCCGTCACGCCCGCAACGAGTTCGCGCAGCGGCGAATCGCGCAGCACGTCGGCGAACAGCAAGCGGCCATGCTGTGCCAGCAACGCTGCCGCGATTCTGAACGTATCGCGCGGATCGTCACGCAGGTGCGCCGCGGCGAAGCTGATCACGCAATCGAACCGGCCGAGATGGCGAACGGGCAGCAGGCCGTCCTGCATCGTCTGCAACGTCGGCATCGTTTGTGTGAAGTACGCCTGCGCGTTGTGCAGCAGACCCGGCGACGCGTCGAACAGCGTCACGTCGAAGCGCGGATCGTCGAGCACGCCGAGCCCCGCATCGAACCATTGCCCGGCGCGCGCGTCGAGCACCGCGACGCGCAACGGTTCAGTGCATACGGCGGCCTGGGCCTGCAGCGCATCACCAAACTCGCGCAGCACGCGTGCGCCATCCGGCAGGCGTGCCGCGAACGCCAGCGGTGCGATCCTCGGATCGAGCGGGACTCGCCGCGCGGCGCCTTCCCGGTCCGCGGCGAGCGCACGCAGCGCTCCGGCCAGGTCGTCGAGATCGGCGGCATGCCAGCCGAGCAGATCGAGCGCGCCGTCGATCGACATCGATACGTGCTCCTTTGCATGCCGATGCGCACGCAACGACGGCGGCAAGGCCGCATCGCCGTCGAGCAGCCGATCGGCGACTGCACGCGCGACGGCCGCTTCCGCGTGCACCGTATCGGCAACGTCCGCGTCCGCGAGCGCAGGCGATGGCAGCGTTGCATCCGATGCGCGATCGACCGGCACGAATGCCGCGGCAATGCGCGCAGCCTCGCCGCCGACCACGCTCGCACACGCACCGTCGATCAGCGGATGCGCGGCCAGCGCGGCCTCGATCTCGCCCAGTTCGATCCGGTGCCCGCGCACCTTCACCTGGCGATCCTCGCGCCCCAGGAACTCGAGCGTACCGTCGGGCCAGTAGCGGCCCCTGTCGCCCGTGCGATACCAGCGGCCCGACGCTTGCTGCACGAAGCGCTGCGCAGTCAGCTCGGGATCGTTCCGGTAGCCGCGTGCGAGGCTGTCGCCACCGATCAGCAGTTCGCCCGGCACATAGTCGGGTACATCGCGGCCGTCAGCGTCCACGACACGATAGGCCTGCCCCGGCAACGGCCGGCCATACGGAATCGAACGCCAGTGCGGCGGCACGTCGCGCACCGTCTGTACGTTCGACCAGATGCCGGCCTCGGTCGCGCCGCCGAGCGCATGGAACACGCATGCGTCGCCACATCGTTCGCGCAAGCGCGCCGGAAGATCGAGTGCGATCCAGTCGCCGGACAGCAGCGCCGCGCGCACGCTGCGGCACGCGTCGGCCGCGGCCGGCACCGCCAGCGCCATCTCCAGCAGCGCGGGCGCGGAATTCCACAGCGTTACGCGATGCTGCGCGATCAGCTCGATCCAGCGCGCCGCGTCGCGCGCGTCATCCTGGGTCGGCAACACAAGCTCGGCACCGGCACCGAGCACGCCGAACAGGTCATACACCGACAGGTCGAAATCGAGCGCCGATACCGCGAGCAGCCGGTCCTGCGCACTCAGGCCGAGCAGCGCATCGATCGCATCGATCGTGTTGAGTGCCGCCGCATGCGTCATCTCGACACCCTTCGGCACGCCCGTCGAACCGGACGTGTAGATCACGTACGCGGTAGCCTGCGGCGCCACTGCGAGCGGCGCGGCCAGCGGTTCGTGCCGCATCAACGCCGCGACGCCGAAATGCGGCAATGCTGCATCGGCGAGCGTCGCGTCGCCGATCGTGGCCTCTACACCGGCCGCGCGTTCGATCAACGCCTTGCGCGCGGCCGGCTGCGCGATATCGAGTGGTACGTAGCACGCGCCGGCGGCCAGCACACCGAACACCGCGGCTACCTGGGCAGGCCCGCGCGGCAGACTGATCTCGACAGCGTCGCCGTGCCCGATGCCGGCCGCACGCAAGCCGCCCGCGATCGCAAGCGCCTGCGCGGCCAGTTCGCCGCGCGTCACCGCTTGCTCGCCGTACCGCAACGAAACGGCCGCCGGCTCACGCGCGGCCAATGCGAAGAAGTCGGCATGCAGCGTGCGCGGCCGCCCGGGCGCGGGCACCGCGTTGAGCGCATCGCGTACGCGACGCTGCGCGGACGGCAGCTCGACGACGATCGGCAGCCGCCAGTCGCGATCGCACAGCGCCTGCACGAGCGCGACATACGCGCCGAACATCGCGTCGATCATCCCGTCGGGAAACAGGCCGTCGACGCTGTCCCACGCGAGCAGCGCGCCGTCCGGCACACGGTAGAGCTGATGGTCGAGCCACACCTGCGGCGTCTGCGAAATCATGTCGTGCAGATTGCCGAACACGCGCGCGAATGCGTCGGGCACGAACGGTGCGTCGCCGAGATTGCACGAGAACACGACAGGCGCCGCGCGCGGCGTGCCTTGCCGGCGCGCATCGCGCAGCACGTCGAGCGCCGGATACGCGGCCTGCGCGATCGCACCGTGCAGCCGATTCTGGAACGCGCGCACCGTATCGGCCGCGCTCGCGTCGGCGCGCAGGTCGCATTCGACGAGCAGCAGCGTCGTGAAATCGGCGATCACGCGGCCGAGATCGGGCGCATCACCGTGCCGGTCGAACAGCGGCACGTTGAGCAGGAACGTGTGACGGCCACTCCAGCGCGCGAGCACCGCGGCGAACGCCGCGCCGAACACTGACGACAACGTGACGCCATGCTGCGCGGCCCGCGCCTGCAGGCGCGCGAGTTCGGCCGTGCTCAGCGTATGCGCGATGCGGCTGAAACGCGGCGCACGGATCGTTTCCGGCGCACGGGCGAGCGGCAGCGCCGGCCCTTCCGGCAGCGTGGCGAGCCGCGCCTGCCACGCGTCGCGCGCCGCGGCCCGCGCATCGCTCGTTTCGGCCGCGCGACGCGCGAGCCAGGCCGGGAACCACGTCGACGGCGCGTCGGGCAATGCCGACGGCTCGGCATACGCGGCACCGATCTCCTGCATCAGCAACCGCACGCTGTCCACGTCGGCCGCGAGCAGGTCGACGCTCAGCCATACGCGGTCCTCGCCGCCGGGCATCTGCACGAGCCCCATCATGAAGACCTGCGCGTGCTCGACGTCGAGACATTCGTGCGACCGGCGCGCGCGCAGCGACACCCATTCGGTTTCCGCATCGACGGCCGTCCTGCCGCGCCAGTCCGCATGCGCGAACACCGGCGCGTCCGGCGCCGCGACGATCTGCTGGCGGCCCCCAGTGAAGCGCGCACGCAGCATCGGATGGCGCTCGCGCACGAGCCGGCATGCCGCATCGAGACGAACGGGATCGATCGCGCGGCTACGAAATTCGAGGAACGCGTGACAGCTCACGTTGCCGAGCACTTCGCCATCGCCGCGGCCAAGCCAGTACGCCTGCTGCACCGCGGACAAGTCGAACGGCGCATGCACGTCGACCTCGACGACCTCGGCCGCGTCGACGTCAGGCGCCGCGGGGGCGACGCGCGGCGCATTCGCAAGGAGTTCGGCCCACGCGCCGAGCGTCGGCGTGCGCGCGAGCGCATCGAACGTCAGCGCGTAGCCAAGGCGGTTCACGCGCGTCTGCAGATACATCAGCCGGATCGAATCGAGGCCGCAGCTCAGCAGGTCCTCGTCATCGTCGAGCGACGCGATTTCGTCGACGGGCTCGTCGAGCAGCTCGGCGATCATCGCGACGAGCTGCGAGCGAAAGGCTATGGGAGAAAAACGGGAAGGGTCGGAATGATCGATGCTGGAATCGACAGAGGTCTGGCTCATGGGCACGCCTTGTATGGGTCGTTCGATGGCGGATCCGCGCGGCGGCGGCCACCCGTGAATGAGAATCTATCTCATTCACACCCATGAGCCCGGTCGATTGCTTTAGGCTGCCGGTCAGTTGTTTTAGATTGCCGCGCGCGCCATCTCGACGTCGTCGATCGCGTTCGACGACGCACGAATATCGCTCGGCGAAATGCCGTAGCGCTTGCGGAACGCGATCGAAAAATGGGCCGGGCTGTAGCCGACGCGGTACGCCACGGTCGACACGTTCGCGTCCTCCGCGCACAGCATCGCGTGCGCGGTCCGCAGCCGGTATTCCTGCAGATACGCGTACACGCTCGTGCCGAACACCTTGCGAAAACCGGCCGTCAGCTTGCGCGAATTCATCCCCACCCTGCCGGCGAGCGCATCGAGTGTGGGCGGCTGCTGGAGCTCGCGCGTCAGGATGTCGCTCGCCGCATACACGCGCTCGACGTCCGACGACGTGACGCGCACGTCGGCCGGCGCGAACTGCCGCTGCGTCGCCAGCAGTTGCGCGCTCAACGCCGTCAGTTCGAATGCCTTGGCCTTCAGGTAGTACTCGCGAACCGCGCCTTCGAACGGGCACGTCGCGATCTGCACCGCGAGCGCCTGCAGCGCCTTCGACGCCGGGCAACTGACGATGCGCGGGTCGCCGCCCGTCGGCGCGAGCATCTTCTCCGGCAACAGGCTCAGGTTGCGGTCGAGCGCGTCGAGGCCGAGCTGCACGATCGTGTAGCGCAGCGGCATGTCGCGATCGTAGATCTGGTGCGTCGTGAATTCGCCGTCGTTGGCGATCACGCACAGGCCCGGCCCCTTGATGCACTGCTCGGGCTGGCCCGGCACGCGGCAGCGCAACTGCCCGCTCTGCACGAGGACGAGCTTCAGCCCTTTTTCGAGCGGCTCCTCGTACCAGTCGCGGCTATCCGAGCACAGCGTGCCGCTCATGAGTTTCATGCCCGCGTCGATGTGCACCACGCCCGGATGATTGCCGGGCACGAGCACCGGCGGGTGACGTCGTGACGAAGCGAAGGAGGTCGAGCTCATCGGAGGTCCGTTGGTTAGGCGGCACGCGCGGCCCGGCGCGCGCCGGCGGCAACCGGCCGATTGTCCGGCCGGGCCGGGCGGGCGCCGCGCGACAGGCGCCCGATCGAATGAAATTGCCGCGATATCGAAAGAAACGACGTTATCGCGGCACTTGTTACAAATGATAATACCTCTCATTTACATTTTCTGACAACTTGCCGGAACCCAAGGTCAGCGCATGCAAACCTCCCTTCCCTCCGTGGCGCCTGCCTTCCCGGCCGACGCGCCCGACTGGCCCGACGACTTCGCACGCCGCTACCGCGACGCAGGCTATTGGCAAGACACGACTTTCTTCGATGCGCTCGACGCGCAGGCGCAACGCGATCCCGATGCGCTCGCCGTCGTCGACGGCACCTGCCGGCTCAGCTATCGCGACCTGCTGGCGCGCATCCGCCAACTGGCGGGCGGCCTCGCGCGTCTCGGCCTAACGCGCGGCGACGCGGTCGTCGTCCACCTGCCGAACGGCGCACGCTTCATCGAGACCTGCTTCGCGCTGTTCCAGCTCGGCGTGCGGCCGGTGCTCGCCCTTCCCGCTCACCGGCACTACGAGATCGGCGCGTTCTGCCGCTTCGCCGGTGCGCGTGCGTATCTTGGCGCGGCGCAACTCGGCGAATTCGACTGCCGGCCGCTCGCGGTCGCGTTGCAGGCCGATTGCCCGACGCTCGAGCACATCGTGATGGCCGGCAACGAGCACGCGTTCACGCCGCTCGATGCGCTGTACGATGGCCCGCCGCTGCACGAATGCGCCGCGCGCGCCGACGACATCGCATGCTTCCAGTTGTCGGGCGGCACCACCGGCACGCCGAAGCTGATCCCGCGCCGCCATTGCGAATACCTGTACAACGTGCGCGCGTGCAGCGCCGCGAGCGGCTTCGACGCCGACACCGTATATCTCGCCGCGCTGCCGATGGCGCACAACTTCACGCTGTGCTGCCCCGGCACGATCGGCGCGCTGCTCGCGGGCGGCCGCGTCATCACGACCGGGCGGCCCGAGCCCGAACAGAGCTTCGCGCTGATCACGCAGGAGCGCGTCACGCATACCGCGCTCGTGCCGCCGCTCGCGCTGCTGTGGCTCGATGAACAGCCGCAACGGCTGGCCGACCTGTCGAGCCTGCGCGTGCTGCAGGTCGGCGGCGCGCGACTGATGGACCACGCGGCCACACGCGTGACGCCCGTGCTCGGCTGCCGGCTGCAGCAGGTGTTCGGCATGGCCGAAGGGCTCATCTGCTGCACGCGGCTCGACGATTCGCCTGAACGGATTGCGCAGACACAAGGCCGCCCAGTGTCGGACGGCGACGAAGTACGCATCGTCGACGATGCCGGCGAACCGGTCGCACCCGGCGAAATCGGCGAACTGCAGGTGCGCGGCCCGTACACGATCCGCGGCTACTACCGGCTCGCCGAGCAGAACGCGACCGCGTTCACGGCCGACGGCTTCTATCGCAGCGGCGACCGCGTGCGGCGCACCGCGGATGGCGACCTCGTCGTCGAAGGCCGCGACAAGGACCAGATCAATCGTGGCGGCGAGAAGGTCTCCGCCGAGGAAGTGGAGAACCTGTTGCTCGCGCATCCGCAAGTGCACGACGCGGCGGTGGTCGCGATGCCCGACCCGCTGCTCGGCGAGCGCACGTGCGCGTTCGTCGTCGCCCGCGCACCCGCGCCGTCCCGGCTGGTGCTGAAACGCTACCTGCGCGACTGCGGGCTCGCGGCGTTCAAGATTCCCGATCGCATCGAGTTCATGCCGCGCTTCCCGGAAACCGGCATCGGCAAGACCAGCAAGAAATCGCTGCGCGACCTGCTGCGCCGCCAGTTGCAGGCAGCGGCCGCATGAGCGCACGCCCGACCGATTCGAACTGGATCCGCGAACTGCGCTTGTCGCCTTGCCCGCGCGCGCAGCTCGTCTGCTTCCCGCACGCCGGCGGCACCGCGAATTTCTTTCGCGGCTGGAGCCGCGCGCTGCCGTGGGACGTCGACCTGCTCGCGCTGCAGTATCCGGGCCGCGAGGAACGCTTCGGCGAGCCGTGCCTGACGTCGATCGACGCACTCGCCGGCCCCGCCGCGGATGCACTGCAACGCTATGCCCACGCGCCGCTCGTGCTGTTCGGGCACAGCCTCGGCGCGGCGCTCGCGTACGAGGTGGCAGCGCGGCTCGAAGCGCGTGGCGCGGCGCCGCTCTACCTGGCCGTGTCCGCGCTGCCGCCGCCGCATCGCCAGCGCCCGTCGGACCTGCACCTGCAATCCGACGACGCGCTCGTGGGCGATGTCGCGCGGCTGTCCGGCGAGCACGCCGCGCTGCTCGCCGATCCGGAAATGCGCGCGATCTACCTGCCGATGATCCGCAACGACTACCGCGCGATCGAGACGTATCGCCGCGACCGGCCGCCACGGCTCGATACGCCGCTCGGCGTGATGCTGCCGCTTACCGATTCCGAGCTCGACAACGACGAGGCGCGCGCGTGGCAGGACGTCGCGTCGCGCCCGATCCGCATCGAGACGTTCAGCGGCGACCACTTCTACCTGCGCCACCAATACCCGGCGGTGATCGCGCATCTGGTCGAACGGATCGACCATTCCCTTCGTTACGGAAAGGAGTACACATGAAGACACCGGACGCCTGCACGGGGCTGCCCGACATTCGCGAAGCCATCGATCGCCTCGACGCCGACATCATCGATGCGCTAGGCCAGCGCATGCAGTACGTGAAGGCTGCGTCGCGCTTCAAGCCCGACGAAGCGAGCATCGCCGCGCCGGAACGGGTGGCCGCGATGCTGCCCGACCGGCGCCGCTGGGCCGAACAGGCCGGCCTCGACGCCGACTACGTCGAGACGCTGTTCTCGGGCCTGATCGCGTGGTACATCGCGCAGCAAACGCAGTATTGGCGGCATCAGCGGGGGCTCGCATGAACGCCGGCCTCCCGCTGCTGCACGACACGTTCGCCCGTGGCGCCCGCCGCGCCGCCGACACCGGCACGCCGACGCTCGCGTCGGTGTCGGTACCGCTACGCCCGCTCGACTTCTTCGACCTGATCGCCGCGTGGGACGACGGCGCCACACCGTGGTTCTTCCACGAAGCCGGCGATGCGTCCGTCACGCTGTTCGGCTGGGACGGCGCGCTCGAGCTGACCGCCACCGGGGACACGCGCTTCGCGCAGATCGATGCGCGCTGGCACACGCTCGTTCGCGATGCGGTGATGGCCGGCCCGCAGCCGCCGCGCCTCGTCGGCGGCTTCCGGTTCGATTCGCATGGTCCACGCAGCACACACTGGGCGCCGTTTCCCGATGCAAGCATGACTGTGGCAAAGCTGCTGGTCGTGCGCGAAGGCGATGCGCACTGGGCCGTCTGCCAGCACGTCGTCGCCGCGCACGACGATCCGGCCGCCCTCGCGCATGCGTGCCTCGCACGCATCGAGTCGCTCGGCACGCTCGCTGCCGCCCATGACGACGATGCGCCGCACCTGCTGCACACGCAGGCGCTGCAGGCGAGCGAATGGCAGCACGAAGTCCGGCGGGCGGTGGACGCGATCCGCGGCGGCAGGTTCGGCAAGGTCGTGCTCGCGCGCGACGTGCTCGACCAGTACGCGCGGCCCGTTGCCGTCGCGCCGCTGCTGCGCCGGCTACGCAAGCGCGACGCGCACGCGCACCTGTTCGCGGTCCGTCGTGAAGGAGCCTGCTTCGTCGGCGCGACGCCGGAACGGCTCGCGCGTGTCGCGGCCGGCGACGTGCGCACGCATGCGCTGGCCGGGACGATCCGGCGCGGCGCCACGCCCGACGACGATCGCGCCCTCGGCGCGGCCTTGATGGATTCCGCGAAGGAACGGCTCGAACACGCGCTCGTCGTCGACGCGATCCGCGCGGCGCTGGCGCCGCTGTCGCGCATACTCGACGTGCCCGGGCAACCGTCGCTGCACCGGCTGCCGAGGCTGCAGCACCTGAGCACGCCGATCCGCGCGACGCTGAAGGCGGATGCGACGCTGCTGCAGGTCGTTGCGGCATTACATCCGACGCCCGCGGTGGCCGGCCATCCGCGCGCCGAAGCGCTCGACCACATCCGTGCGCATGAAGGCTTCGATCGCGGCTGGTACGCGGCGCCCGTCGGCTGGATCGACGCGCACGGCAACGGCGACTTCATCGTCGCGCTGCGCTCCGCGCTGGTCGAGGGCGGCGCCTGCCGGTTGTTCGCGGGCTGCGGCATCGTCGCCGATTCCGAGCCGGTCAACGAATATCAGGAGACCGAACTCAAGTTGTCGGGCATGCAGGCGGCGATCCGCGTGCGCGATGCGGCAGCGGAAGCCAACGCAAGTGGCGCGGCAAAGGTGTCGACTTCGTCGACGGTCGAGTAATGCGTCGGCACAGCGGCCGTGCGCATCACAACAGCGGCAGCGTGAGCCGGATATGCTCGGCGAACGCCGCCGTCAGGTGCGACGGCCGCTTGCGATTGAACTTCAGCGCAATGCCCACCGCCGGCAACGGCGGCAGGCGCGGATCGCCGGTGACGATCGCCAGGTCGGCCGGCACCGCCGTCTGCGTCATCACCGCGAACGCCTGCCCCGAACGCACCAGCGCGATCAGCCCCGCGAGGCTGCTGCTCGCATACGCGACCCGATAGTCGCGGCCGGCCCGATCCAGCGCCTCGCACGCCGCGATGTGATCGAGCGTGTCGCGATCGGACAGCGCCAGTGGCAACGGATCGAAATGCGTGGGTTCGAGCCCCGGATAGCCGATCCAGACCAGTTGCTCGCGGCGAATGATGTCGTCGTTCGCGCCGTCGTCCGGCAATGAAATCATCGCCAGATCGACCGCGCGTTTCTCCAGTTGCTCGACGAGCCGCGGCGTCGGTCCGCACACGACCTCGACGATCGCCTGCGGATGCTGGCTCGAAAACTGCCGCAGCAGCGCAGGCAGCCAGACTTCCGCGTAGTCGTCCGGGCAGCCGAAGCGGATCGTCCCCGACAAACCCGTGCCGCACAGGTCGGCCATCGCCTCGTCGTGCAGCCGCAGGATGCGCTGCGCATGCACCAGCAGCCGCTCGCCCGGATGGGTCAGCACCACGCCGCGCCCGGTGCGCTGGAACAGCGGCTGGTCGACGGCCTCCTCGAGCCGCTTCATCTGCTGGCTGAGCGCCGACTGGGTCCGGCCGACGCGCGCGGCCGCGCGGCTGAGCGCGCGCACCTCGGCGATCACGACGAACGAGCGCAGCAGGTCGATTTCGAGCGAAAGCCCCAAGGTATTAGCCCCTTTTCTACCTTGCATTAGAACTATTCGTTTCCATCAAACCAGACGCGCGCCTAGACTGCAAGCGCCCCCTGCCCCTTCCTGGAGACGCCCGATGTCCCTGAACGACGACCCGACCTTCTGGCGCAACGCCCGGCAGCACCTGGTCCGCTACGGCGGCACGTTCGAGCCGATGATCATCGAGCGCGCGAAAGGCAGCTTCGTGTACGACGCGGACGGCCGCGCGATCCTCGATTTCACGTCGGGCCAGATGAGCGCGGTGCTCGGCCACAGCCATCCGGAGATCGTGTCCGTGATCGGCGAATACGCGGGCAAGCTCGACCACCTGTTCAGCGGGATGCTGTCGCGGCCGGTCGTCGACCTCGCGACGCGCCTCGCCGACGTCACGCCTGCCGGCCTCGATCGCGCGCTCTTGCTCAGCACCGGCGCGGAATCGAACGAAGCGGCAATCCGGATGGCGAAGCTCGTCACCGGCAAGTACGAGATCGTCGGCTTCGCGCAGTCGTGGCACGGAATGACGGGCGCGGCCGCGTCGGCCACGTACAGCGCCGGCCGCAAGGGCGTCGGCCCGGCCGCCGTCGGCTCGTTCGCGATTCCGGCGCCGTTCACGTACCGCCCGCGCTTCGAGCGCAACGGCGGCTACGACTATCTGGCTGAACTCGACTACGCGTTCGACCTGATCGATCGCCAGTCGAGCGGCAACCTCGCGGCCTTCATCGCCGAACCGATCCTCAGCTCGGGCGGGATCATCGAACTGCCCGAAGGCTATATGGCGGCGCTCAAGCGCAAGTGCGAGGAACGCGGGATGCTGCTGATCCTCGACGAGGCGCAAACGGGCGTCGGCCGCACCGGCACGATGTTCGCGTGCCAGCGCGACGGCGTGACGCCCGACATCCTGACGCTGTCGAAGACGCTCGGCGCCGGGCTGCCGCTCGCGGCGATGGTGACGTCCGCGGCTATCGAGGAACGCGCGCACGAACTCGGCTACCTGTTCTACACGACGCACGTGTCGGATCCGCTGCCCGCGGCCGTCGGCCTGCGCGTGCTGGACGTCGTGCAGCGCGACGGGCTCGTCGCGCGCGCGAACGTGATGGGCGACCGGCTCCGGCGCGGCCTGCTCGACCTGATGGAACGCTTCGACTGCATCGGCGACGTGCGCGGACGCGGGCTGCTGCTCGGCGTCGAGATCGTCAAGGATCGCCGCACGAAGGAACCGGCGGACGGGCTCGGCGCGAAGATCACGCGCGAATGCATGAACCTCGGGCTCAGCATGAACATCGTGCAGTTGCCGGGCATGGGCGGCGTATTCCGGATCGCGCCGCCGCTGACCGTCAGCGATGCGGAAATCGACCTCGGGTTGTCATTACTCGAGCAGGCAATCCGGCGCGCGCTGTAACGAAACGCCAGGCATCACGCCGCGCGCGTCGAAACCTAGTCGAGCCGACCGGCCCGAAACACGCTGCGCAATTCGTCATGATTGTGGACGTTGAGCCGGCGATAGATCTTGCGAACATGATCGACGACCGTGCTGTCGCGCAGCGCGAAGTCGCGCGCAATCTCGCTGTGCGAGCGGCCCAGCACGAGCTGCACGCAGAGTTCGCGCTGTCGCTCGGTCAGGCCGAACGCGAAGCCGAGCCGTTCGACCATCAGCCTGAGCGGCGGAAAGTGTTCGATATGGATCACGATCGCGGCATCGCGTTGCAACGCGGCCGCGTCGGTGCATCGATAGGCCTTGAAGCGGAAACGTCCCGCAGGGTTGCGACGCTCGAACGTCGCGGGTGGTGCCGGGTAGCCGCGCCAGATCCGGTCGAGGTTCGACCGGAGCGGCGCGAGCCAGTCCGGCAAGCGTTCGTGACGGTAGAACGCGAGCGGCTCGCCGGTCGCGAGCGCCAGCATCCGGATGCTGTTCGCGTTGTGCAGCAGGAGCCGGCCATCGTCGTCGACCACCATGGTCGCGGATTCGCTGCATTCCGATTCGCGCAGCGTGGGCTGCACGGGCTGCGACAGCGCATGCGCAAGATGCCGCGCCACGGGTTCGATGTCGCGATGGTTCTGCTCCGAGAACGGACGCGCGCCCGGTGCGCGCGACAGCAGCAGGCTGCCCCAGCCGCGCGTGCCGTCCGTCGCGGTCAGCTCGAGACAGTGGCGCATCGACACCGGCCGCCACAGATCCGCATACATGTCGCTCGCGAGCAATGCATCGTCGTAGTGCACGCTGTTGTCGAAACCGCGTCCGCGGCGCATCGCACCCGAAAACGTGATGCCCAGCACCTCCTGCCGGGACGTGTTGTGGATGTTCGCGAAATACGTCGGCAAGAGCGTATAGACCACCTCGTTTTCGCTGCACACGTCCGACACGGCGTAGTGTTCGTCGGCATAGAAGAACATGCCCCAATCGGCACCGACGATGTGCCGGGTCGCCTCAATCACCTGAGGAATGACGAGATGCGGCTCGACGGCAAGCGAACAGAGCCGACGAATATGACTCGCAAGCGCGACGTGTTTGTCAGACATGAATGCGCTCCTCGAACATGCACCGGATTCGCGCGCGGGCCGCGACGACATGCTCGACTTCACACGTTCCGCGATGTCTGTCCAGTTTAGGCATGCCACATGACAACGAGGGCAATTACCCCCTTTCAGGAGGGCGTTAAACCGGCAGGCGGGTTCTATCATTTCGCCATTCCGGCTGCATTCGCGTGACGAACCCACTTCTGCGTTCGGCGTGGAGAATTTGTCCGGCGCGATGGCATGGCGGCGGAATGACACGATTCACGATGCGCGAGTCGAACGCGCACATGACGACTCGACATGCGCGACAGAAACCCGTTGCGAAGTGCATGCCGATGCGTCAATCGCCGGAACACCTTGGGAAATTGCCGGGGGGAAGATCGACGTGACGCATGCGGAACGTCGACATACGCGGACGACGCAGAATTCGCGTCGTGGTTGTTGCATCGCTTTTTCATGTGAGGTGCCACGATGAAGAGCATGGTCAAGGCAGCACTGGCCGTCGTTTGTGTGTTGGGCGCATCCGGCCTCGCCCGCGCGCAGGACGATGGCGCAGCGGCAGCGTCGAGCAAGCCGTCCGACTCGGCGATCAGCGCAACGTCGATGGGCAGCATGCCCGGCGCCGGTTCGCAGGCGGGTGGACCGACCGGGCTCACGCGCGCGCAGGTCAAGGACGAATACCTGCGGATGCAGAGGTCGGGCGAACTCCAGCGTCTGAACCAGCTGTACGAAGGCGGCCAGTAGCAGTAGAAGTCCGGCTCGGCATGGTCGCTCGTGTATCGGGTGGGGGTAGCGATGGCGCGACCATGCATGGTCAACGAACAGACGGCGAGCAGAAGCGCACGCGGCGTTCTTTCATGCCGGGCGCGACATGCTGAAAGACACGGACCGCATCGGTCCGTGATGCATGCACGTACGTGTATGCCATCGCGCTGCCGGCCCGTTTCAGACCGGCAGCATCCTGCATCACTCACGCAAACGAGCCTGCTTGATCCGGTCGCCGGCAAGCAGGCTCGCGCCCAGGTCGGCGAGCCTCAGCCCGCTTCCGCCGCCCACGCGACGGCATCGGCGCCGGCCGGAATGCGCATCGGGCTCGACGGATCGGTCGCCGCGCGCCACACGGCTTCGGCGACGTCCTGCGCGTGGGTGATCGGCGCGGCTTCGTCGACGATGCGCGCAAAGACCGCCGCGGCAAATTCCGCATAAGCCTCGTGCTCGAAGCCGTGCATGTGCGCGCGTGCGTTCTCGGCGAAACGCGTGTCGGGCGCACGGCCCGGCAGCACGAGATGCGCACGCACGCCGAACGGCGCGAGTTCGAGCGCCACCGATTCGGTGTACGCATTGACCGCCGCCTTGCTGGCGCGATAGGCGGCGAGCAGCGGCAGCACCTTCAGCGTGACGCTCGACGTGACGTTCACGACCACGCCGGCTCCGCGCTGACGCAATTGCGGCAACACGGCCTGCGTGACCGCGATCGTGCCGAACGTGTTGGTCTCGAACAGGGCGCGCACCGTGTCGAGCGGCATGAGTTCGGCCGGTGCCGCCGCGCCGAAACCGGCATTGTTGACGAGTACGTCGATCGGGCCGGCGGCGTCGATCGCCGCGCGGATGCTGTCGGGATTCGTGACATCGAGCGCCAGCACGCGCAGGTTCGCCGACGGCGGCAGCACGTCCTCGCGCGGCGTGCGCATCGTCGCGACGACCCGCCAGTCGCGGGCCAGGAAATAGCGGGCAATCTCGAGGCCGAAGCCGGAGGAACAGCCGGTGATCAATACGGTCTTCATGCGAACTCACTCCTGTGACGTGTTGAGCATGTGTTCGTACGATAGATGGCCGGATCCGTATTCGCTACAATCGACAATCCGATTTTCATTTGCGAGAGTCCGGCGATGATCGATCCGTTAGCCGAGGTCGTGACGCTGCTGCAGCCGAGCACGCGGTATTCCAAGCTCGTTCACGGCGCGAGCCCCTGGCGCATCAGCCGCACGGTCGCCGGCGAGCCGTTCTATTGCGTGGTCCTGGATGGCGGGTGCCGGGTCGCGATCGACGGGCATCCGCCGATCGACCTGCTGCCCGGCGATTTCGTGTTGATTCCGGCTGCCTACGGCGTCGCGATATCCAGCTTTGACCTCCCGCCGCCCGGCGTCGAAACCGCCGCGCCGGTCGCGCTCGACAACGGCGAATACCGGATCGGCGACGCGAACCGCCCGGTCGACACACGCATGATGGCCGGCCATTGCAGCTTCAGTTCGCCCGACGCTGCGCTGCTGGTATCGCTGCTGCCGCAATACGTGCACGTGCGCGGCGAACCGCGCCTGACCACGCTCGTGCAACTCGTGCGTGACGAATCGCGCGCGCAGCGGCCGGCGCGCGAACTCGTGCTGTCGCGCCTCGTGGAAGTGCTGCTGATCGAGGCACTGCGATTCTCGGCGGGCACGGACGCCTCGCGCGGCCTCGTGCGCGGGCTCGCCGACAGCCGGCTGGCCGCCGCGCTGCGCCGGATGCACGAACGCCCCGCCCATCCGTGGACGATCGTCGAGCTCGCGAAGGAAGCCGCGCTGTCGCGCTCGACCTTCTTCGAACGCTTCAGCCGCGCCGTCGGCCTCGCGCCGATGGAATACCTGCTCACGTGGCGCATGGCGCTCGCGAAGGATCTGCTCCGCCGCAACGAGGGCCGCATCGCCGAGATCGCGGGGCGCGTGGGCTACAGTTCCGCGAGCACATTCAGCGTCGCGTTCACGCGCCACGTCGGCCGGCCGCCCGCGCAATATGCACGCGACGAACAAGCGGCGGCGAACGAAGCATGATGCGCACCCGCAACCACTGCCCCGCGACTTGCGTACACTATCCGTCACGCCACGACGACCCGCGACGCCTCCGATGACGACACCCGCGAAGCCCATCGACACGACCGGCCATTGGCTCGTCGCACGGCGCGATGCGGAAACCGGCATCGAAAGCCTGCATGCGCATTTCAACGGCCATGCATACGATACGCACGATCACGACGACATGCTGGTCGGCTTCACCGAACAGGGCGTACAGCAATTCCAGTGCCACCGGTCGGTGCATACGAGCGTGCCGGGCCGCGCGATCCTGATCGAGCCCGGCGCGCTGCACGATGGCCACGCGCCCGAAGCCGGCGGCTTCACCTACGGGATGCTGTACCTGCCGCAAGCGTGGGTCGAGCGCGCGGCGCGCCGGCTGGACCTGCCGGGCCTCGGTAGCGTCGAGGTGTCGTTCGGCCATACGCTCGTCGACGATCGTGGCCTCGTCGACGCAATCCGCCAGGCATTTCTCGCGATCCACGGCAACGAAGGAAAGCTCGCGCGCGACCAGACGCTCGACCGCTTGTTGATCCGGCTCGGCGGCGAACTGCGCGGGCCGCTCGTGCTGGAAAGCGCCGTCGTGCCACCCGCGATCGCGCGCGTGCGCGATCTGCTGCATGAACACATGGACGGCAACATCGGGCTCGACGAACTCGCGCACGTCGCGGGGATCGACCGGTTCCGGCTGACGCGGCTGTTCCAGCGTGCGTTCGGCACGTCGCCGCACGCGTACCTGGTGCGCTTGCGGCTGCGTGCCGCGCGCCGGTTGCTGGCGGCCGGCCGCACGCCCGCGCAGGCCGCTGCGGACGTCGGGTTCGCCGACCAGAGCCACCTCGGCCGCTGGTTCCGCCGCGCGTACCGGATCACGCCGGCCGCCTACCGGCAACTGTGCACAAACGTTCCAGACTGATCGTGCGCGGCAGCCGATCATGAGCGTCTCTACAAGGAGCACTCATGTTCGATACCAAGGTAGCGCTGATCGTGCGCGACGATCTCGCCGCGTGGCAAAAACTCAACGTCGTCGCGTTTCTCGCGACGGGCGTCGCGGCCGAAGCGCCCGAAGCGCTCGGCGAGCCTTACGAGGATGCGTCGGGACGCCGCTACGGCCGCATGCTGGGCCAGCCGATACTGGTGTTCGCGGCCGACCTGAACGGCCTGCAGGCCGCGCACCGGCAGGCGCTGTCGCGGGAACTCACGATCGTGCCCTACGTGCACGCGATGTTTTCGACCGGGCACGACGCGGCCAACCGTGAAGTGTTTCGCGCTGGCGACGCGGAAAATCTCGACTTCGTCGGGCTGGCGCTGCGCGGGCCGAAGAAGGCGGTCGACAAGGCCGTGAAGGGGTTGGCGTTGCATGCGTGAACCGGCACGTCAAATCGACGATTCAACACGATAACGGCTATTGCGCGTGCAGCAACTCCGGCTTGTTCCCGTCCATCCACGCCTTTACATCAATCAGGAGCGCCGACGCACTATCGAAACACTCGCGAACCGCCGACGCCTGAACCACATCCCCGGAGTAATCGGACAGATTGCGCTGCTTGCGCAGCGCGTCGAGTACGATCATGCGCTCAACCGGCAAGCCGATTGTCTGTGGAAGCGTCTGGATCGCCGTCTGGTGGTGCCCCGGCCGACTCGTCAATGTACGAAATCCGTTCGCGTGCAACGCCAGCATGGCGAGTTGCATGATCGCCTTATAAGCCGCATCAAAGCGGTTTTCGTTGCTCAATGCTGCGAGTTGCGCATCCGCCAAATTTCGTTCCGCTGCGGCCAGCAGGCGCATCGCTTGTTCTCGGTCCGGCCGGACCGCATCGAGACTAACGCCGAGCAAGTTCTGCAAGGTCATGGTCGCTACCAATCAAGAAAATCTTGGGTTTTCCAAGCACGTCCCGCAAAAAGGCATCCTGCCCGGCAACGCCGTCGCGAAACTCGTCCGGGGACAGCACCTTGGGATTGATATCCCGCCCCAATGTCGCCTGTGCGTCGTAAAGCAGCCGGACCACCGTTGCAAAACCAACCGAGCCGATCACCATCACATCGACGTCACTGTCCGCCGTCTCCTGACCACGCGCGACGGAGCCGAACACGAACGCCACACTGATTTCCTCGGCGCAGGGCAACAACGCGTCGGACAGCACATCCCCCATACCCGAGGTCTTTCGCATGATCGAAGCGAGTTCCTCGAAAATGGGACAACTTCGATTCGCGCGATAACGCACCTGATTGCCTTGCCGGTCCCGGCTCAGGATGCCGGCTTCGGCCAGCTTGCTCAGTTCCTTGTGCAGCGTACCGGGCGTCGTGCCCGTCAAACGGGCGATCTCGCGGACATGCAACGCCTGGTCGGGCCTCAACAGGAGCAGGCCCAACGCGCGGCGCCGATAGTCACTAAACAGGGTCGAGGCAATGGATCGTAGCATGATTGACTACGATTGTAGCTCAAATGGCTACAAGGCATAGTCCGAGTCGCCGATTCTGCATCGACTTGAGTGGATTACCTGAATGTAGCCAATTTAACTACGATCGAAGCAAATCTAGCTACATACTTACTCCGCTCAGCAAGCAGCCCGCCATGTCACAGCGCGACCGGGCACGACGCGGCCAATCGTGACGTGTTTCGCGCCGGCGACGCGGAAAATCTCGACTTCGTCGGACTGGCGTTGCGCGGACCGAAGAAGGCGGTCGACAAGGCGGTGAAGGGGTTGGCGTTGCATGCGTAAACATTCGTCAAGCCGCCCCGGCGGGCAGCGTCAGCGATGCGCGAGCACGTTGACCAGCTTGCCGAACGGGTCACGCACATAGAACCGCCGCACGCCCCACGGCTCGTCGACCGGCCCGTATTCGACCGGGATCCCGGCCACATGTACGCGTGCGAGCGCTTCATCGACGTCGTCGACCTCGATCGACAGGTCGGGCGTCGGCGTGCCCGATCCGCCCTGCGACGCGAAGCTGATCTGCACGTCCATCCGCTCGGCATTGCCGTAGGTCGCGATCCAGCCGTGGTCCATCAGCAGGTCGAGGCCGAAGATCCGTTGATAGAAGCACTTCGCGTCGTCGACTGATCGGGTGTCGACATTGGCGACGATCCGTTTGACTTTCATCGGGTTCCTTCGCGGGGCATGACAGTACCGCGACGCTACACCGGAACCGCGCGCGCAACCAGGGCATCAGCGGCCGGCCGCCTCCATGTTCGCCCGCCGCGCCCGCGCGGGCCGCTCCACGTACTTGCCGGCCAGCCATACGCCAACTGCGACGACGACGATGCCGAGATACGTCGTTACCTCGATGCGGTCGCCGAACATCCATGCGGCCCACATCAATGTCACGGGCGGCTCGAGATAGACGAGGGTCGCCACGCGCGTCGCGGGCATGCGCTTGAGCAGCGCCCACAGCGACAGATAGGCGATGAAGGTCGAGAACACCGTCAGCCACACGACGGAAACCCACACGTTCGGCTGGGTCGGCACGTGCAGGTCGCCCGTGACGATCCCGCACACCGCGAACAGCACGAGGCTCACGCAGCCCTGCACGAACAGCGGCAGGAACAGCCCGTCCTCGTTGCTGCGCGCGGCCGTCAGCGCGCGGCGGCGCTGATAGATCGTCGCGATCGACAGCCCCAGCGCGGACACCAGCGGCAGCAGGTACATCACGAGCCCGACCGACCCGGCGGGCAGCGCATATTGCCCGCCGATCACGATGCCCACGCCGACGAACCCGACGACGAGCCCGGCCCACTGGCGCGCCCCGCTTCGCTCGCTGCCTTCCACCGCCGTAATCGCCGCCGTGATGAGCGGCTGCATCGCGGCGACGATCGCGGCGATGCCGGGCGGCAGGCCATGCTGAATCGCCACGTACACGCACGCCAGATAGAGAAACTGCGACAGGAAGCCGATCACCGCGTGATAGCGAAGCTTCTCCCACGTCAGGCGCCCGAGCTGCCGGTTGAGGACGATCGCGAGGCACAGCGTGACGAGCAGGAACCGCCAGAACAGCAGGTTGAACGCACCGGCCGTCTCCGCGCCGAGCTTGGCGCCGATGAAGCCGGAACTCCACGACAACACGAAAACGAGCTGGAGCAGGAATAGCTGCATGGGGCGACGGCTCTCAGAAAGTTGCCGGGGACAGGCGCGGGTCCGCCAGATCCCCGGGGCGAATCGGTTCGAGCCCGAGGCGGTGATACTGCAGTTCGGCGTCGTCCCGGAGCGCGCGCTGCAGCGCCAGCCGCTCGCTCAACTTGCCGATCGCTTCGCGCAACGAACCGTTGCCGTCGCGGTCCGCGCACAGCGCGGGGCTCCGCACGCCCAGCTCGTTCAGGTTGCGCATCAGCGAAAACACCTCGCGCCCGGCTTCCTTTCTCCTCGCGTCATCGTCGCTGCGCTTGAGCGTCGAATACTTTTCGTGATTCTCGACCGTCCATACCGACTCGGCCTTCAACTTCCTGTCCCGCACCAATGCATCTACAACGAAATCGTTGATCGACATGAATCGTTCCCCGGATACGTGCAACGCGCGACCGGCTGCCTGCCGTTGTCTGCCTGTTGACCGAGAATATGGGATGCTCAATAATTCCGTCAATCGACATTACCTGAATCACTGATTCGGAAAAACCAAATCATGCCGCGCACCCTGGACGTCGACCTGCTGCGAACCTTCCATGCCGTCGCGAAACTCGGCCGCTTCAAGGATGCGGCCGCGCATGTGAATCGCAGCCCGTCGTCGGTCACGGCGCAGATTCAGAAGCTCGAGGAAATGGTTGCGCAGCGCTTGTTTACGCGGAACAACCAGGCCGTCGAACTCACGCAGTATGGCCACAAGCTGCTGAGCGACACCACCGAGTTCCTGCTGAGCCACGACCGGCTCGTCGAATCGCTGTCGCCGCAGATGCTGACCGGCAAGCTGCGGCTCGGCATCCCCGATTCGTACGCCGCGCACTTCATGGCGGAATTCCTGCCGCGCTTCGCCGCCGACCGGCCGCTGCTGGAGCTGACGGTCGAAGCACGCTCCAGCGAAGAGCTGCAGTCGCTGTTCTCGCGCGGCCAGCTGGACATCACGATTGCCGTGGTGCCGAAAGCGATGCCGCACGGCGAGCTGCTCGGCAAGACCCATCCGGTGTGGGTCGCCGCGCGAACCTTCAAGTTCAATCCCGACGCGCCGCTGCCGATCGCCGTGCAATTGCAGGGCTGCCCGTACCGCGATACCGCGCTGAACGCGCTCAAGAAAGCGAAGATCCCGCACCGGATGCTGCTCGAGAGCGCCAGTTCGCCGGCGGTCGAGGCGTGTATCGCGAACGGCCTCGCGGTCGGCCTCATCGAGCACGATCGCGTGTCCGGCAACCTGACGAGCCACGTCGCCGGGATCGTGCTGCCCGATCTCCCGCCGCACCTGATCACCATCCTGACGGACGACAGCAATCGCGCCGCGCTGCATCTGCGCGACGTACTGAAAAGCACGTTCAGGATCGGATGAAGACAAGGCCGGGAACCGGCCTCGCATGAGAAAGCAAAAGCGGAAGCGCCGCCGGCCCGTTGCGGGCCGGCGGCTTTCGGCATCAACCGCCGAGGTAGGCCTGCTTGATGCGATCGTTCGCGAGCAGGTTCGCGCCCGTATCGGCGAGCACCACGCGCCCCGTTTCGAGCACGTAGCCGCGATCGGCCACACCGAGCGCCTTGTTCGCGTTCTGCTCGACGAGGAACACCGTGACGCCTTCGTCGCGGATCGTCCGGATGATGTCGAAGATCTGTGCGATCACGAGCGGCGCGAGGCCGAGCGTCGGCTCATCGAGCAGCAGCAGGCGCGGCTTGCTCATCAGCGCGCGGCCGATCGCCAGCATCTGCTGTTCGCCGCCCGACATCGTGCCGGCCCGCTGCGTCGCGCGTTCCTTCAAACGCGGAAACAGCTTGAACACGTGCTCGATGCCGTCGTCGATCTCGTGACGGCTCGCGAAGAAGCCGCCCATCTTCAGGTTCTCGAGCACCGTCAGGCTCGGGAACACGCGCCGCCCTTCCGGCGAGATCGCCATCCCCTGCCGCATGATCTGGTGCGTCGACATCGCGGTGATGTCCTTGCCCTCGAACAGCACGCGGCCCGACGACGCGCGCGGCGTGCCGCACACGGTCATCATCAACGTCGTCTTGCCGGCGCCGTTGCTGCCGATCAGCGTGACGATCTCGCCCTTGTTCACCTCGATCGACACGCCCGCGAGCGCCTCGACCGCGCCATAGTGCGTATGGACCTGTTCCAGCTTCAGCATCACTCTTCCCCCAGATACGCCTTGATCACGCGCGGGTCGTTGCGGACCGCTTCCGGCGTGCCGATCACGATCGGCCGGCCGTGCTCCATCACGAGGATGCGGTCGGACACGCCCATCACGAGGCTCATGTCGTGTTCGATCAGCAGCACCGATACGCCGAACTCGCGGCGCAGCCTGTCGATCAGGTGCTGCAGCTCGATCTTCTCCTGCGGGTTGAGGCCGGCTGCCGGCTCGTCGAGCATCAGCAAGCGCGGCTCGGTGATCATGCAGCGCGCGATCTCCAGACGCCGCTGATGCCCGTACGACAACGTGCCCGCCGGCCGGTTGGCAACCGATGTCAGCCCCATCCGGTCGAGCCACACGGCCGCGCGTTCGAGCGCTTCCTTCTCGGCACGGCGATACGCGGGGGTCGAGAACAGGCCGGGCAGCAGCCCCGCCTTCACCTTGCGGTGCTGCGCGACGAGCAGGTTCTCGACGACGGTCAGCGACTTGAACAGGCGGATGTTCTGGAACGTCCGCACGAGGCCCTTCAACGCGATCTTGTGGCTCGGCAGCCCGCCAATCGCGTGGCCGTCGAGGACGACGTCGCCGCCGGTCGGCTTGTAGAAGCCGCCGACGCAGTTGAACACCGTGGTCTTGCCCGCGCCGTTCGGCCCGATGATCGCGAACACTTCATCGCGACGCACGTCGAAATCGATCCCGTCCACCGCGAGCAACCCGCCGAAGCGCATCTGCAGCCCGGCGACCTTCAACAGTTCCGTATTCGCGCTCATTGCGGCAACTCCACGTGGGGACGGCTCGCGGGCAGCAGGCCCTGCGGACGCCACATCATCATCAACACCATCACGAGACCGAAGATCAGCATCCGGTACTCGGCGAAGCCGCGCGCGACTTCCGGCAGCACGGTCAGCAGGATCGCCGCGAGAATCACGCCGAGCTGCGAACCCATCCCGCCGAGCACGACGATCGCGAGGATCAGCGCCGATTCGATGAAGGTGAACGACTCAGGATTCACGAGGCCCTGGCGCGCCGCGAAGAACGCGCCGCAGATACCCGCGAATGCCGCGCCGAGCGTGAACGCCGACAGCTTGATGCGCGTCGGGTTCAGGCCCAGCGAACGGCACGCGATCTCGTCGTCGCGCAGCGCTTCCCACGCACGGCCCATCGGCATGCGGATCAGGCGGCTCGTCACGAACAGCGTGAAGCCGACCAGCACGAGCGCGAGCAGGTACAGGAAGATCACCACGTGGTCGCCGCTGTATTCCAGCCCGATCAGTTCGTGGAAGGTTTTCGCGCCTTCGACGCTCGCGCTGCGCGCCATCTCGTAGCCGAACACGGTCGGCTTCGGGATGCCCGAGATGCCGTCCGGGCCGCCCGTGAGGCTCGTCAGGTTGTTCGCGAGCAGGCGGATGATTTCGCCGAAGCCGAGCGTGACGATCGCGAGATAGTCGCCGCGCAGGCGCAGCACCGGGAAGCCGAGCAGGAAGCCGAACGTCGCGGCCGCGATCGCGGCGAGCGGCAGGCATTCCCAGAACGACAGCCCGAAGTACTGGTTCAGCATCGCGTACGTATAGCCGCCGACCGCGTAGAACCCGACATAGCCGAGATCCAGCAGCCCCGCGAAACCGACCACGATGTTCAGCCCGAGGCCGAGGATCACGTAGATCAGCGCGAGCGTCGCGACGTCCACTGCGCCGCGCGAGCCGAAGAACGGCCACACGAGCCCGACCGCGAGCAGCACCCAGACGATCACGCGCTGCTGCTGCGCGCCCATCGCGGGCAGGGCCGGCAGCTTCACCGACGATTTCGCGCGCACGAGCCACGGCTTGAACAGCTGGAACAGGAACACGCCCGCGACCGCGATCCATACCGGCCGCCAGTGCGGCGTGAGCGCCACCTGGTAGCCTTCGAGCCTCAGCTGCAGCCCGAGCACCGGAATCGTGAGGATCGCCGTCAGGAACGCGGCGGCCACGGCATTTTTCAGCGCCTGGCCGATCGAAGCGTCGGCGGCCGGGCGGCGAACGGAAATGACTTGACTCATCTGCGTCTCCCTCAAACCTTTTCGATGTCCGACTTGCCGAGCAGGCCGGTCGGGCGGAAGAGCAGGATCAGCACGAGCAGGCCGAACGCCACGACGTCCTTGTACTCGGCCGGCATGTAGCCTGCGGCGAAGGTTTCAGCGAGGCCGAGCAGCACGCCGCCGAGCATCGCGCCCGGGATGCTGCCGATCCCGCCCAGCACCGCGGCGGTAAACGCCTTGATGCCCGCGACGAAGCCGATATACGGGTTCAGCTTGCCGATCGTCAGCCCGATCAGCACGCCGCCGACGGCGGCCAGCATCGCGCCGAGCACGAACGTGAACGAGATCACGCGGTTCGTGTCGATGCCGAGCAGGTTCGCCATCTTCATGTCCTCGGCGCATGCGCGGCACGCACGGCCCATCCGCGAATGCGAGATGAACAGCGTGAGCGCGATCATCAGCACGAGCGTCACGCAGACGATCATCAGCCGCGAATACGGGACGGTCACGTCGAAGTCGCCACCGAGATGGATGTCGAACGCGCCCGAAATCAGCACGGGCACGGACACGTCGCGCGCGCCCTGGCCGATCTGCACGTAGTTCTGCAGGAAGATCGACATGCCGATCGCGGAGATCAGCGGCACGAGGCGCGGGCCGCCGCGCAGCGGCCGATACGCGACGCGCTCGACCGCGAAACCGTACAGGCCGGTGACGATCACCGACACGATCAGGGCGGCGCCGAGCACGAGCGGCAGCGGATAGCCGGCCGAGATACCGATGGCGGTGAGGGTCACGAGGCCCACGTAGGCGCCGATCATGTAGATCTCGCCGTGGGCGAAGTTGATCATGCCGATGATGCCGTAGACCATCGAATAGCCGATGGCGATCAACGCATAGATCGCACCCAGCGTCAGGCCGTTGACCAGCTGCTGGGCGAATTGAGGAAAGAAGTCAGTCATGTGCGGGAAGCTCCCGTTGGCGTTGTGTCGCATGCCGTCGCCGGATCACGGCGTGGCCGCGCGCAACGCACGGTGTCGTCTCGGGCCGCTCCTTGGCTGCGCACTGGGCCGATGCGCTGCCAATACGCACCCGCCCCGTCCGGGTCTCGGACAGGGCGGGTGCGCGGGCGGGTACTCCGTCTTACTTGGCGGCGGTCTTCGTCGCGTCCTTGTGCCACGTGTACACGACGAACTTGAACGCCTTCAGGTCGCCCTGCGCGTCATACGCGACCTTGCCGATCGGCGTGTCGAACGTCGCCTTGTGCATGTACGCGGCGACCTTGGTCGGGTCGGTCGTCTTCGCTCCGGCGATCGAGTCGGCGATGATCTTCACCGCTGCGTACGACGGCATCTGGAACGGGCCGTTCGGGTCGCGCTTCTTGTCCGCGAACGCCTTCACGAGGCCCGCGTTGGCCGGATCGGCCGAGAAGTCGGCCGGCAGCGTGACGAGCATGCCTTCCGACGCCGGGCCGGCGATCGCCGTCACGTCCTTGTTGCCCACGCCTTCAGGCCCCATGAACGTGGCCTTCACGCCCTGCTCGCGCGCCTGGCGCATCAGCAGGCCCATTTCCGGGTGGTAGCCGCCGAAGTAGACGAAGTCGACGCCTTGCGACTTCAGCTTCGTGATGATCGCCGAGTAGTCCGAATCGCCGGCGTTGATGCCTTCGAACAGGACGACCGGAATCTTCGCGGCTTCGAGGTCCTTCTTCACCGACGAGGCGATGCCCTGGCCGTACGACTGCTTGTCGTGCAGGACCGCGACCTTCTTCGGCTTCACGTTGTTGATGATGTAGTGCGCGGCGGCCGGCCCTTGCTGGTCGTCACGGCCGATCGTGCGGAAGATGAAGTGGCGCTTCTTGCCTTCCGTCAGCTGCGGCGCGGTGGCGGACGGCGTGACCATCACGATGCCTTCGTTCTCGTAGATGTCCGACGCGGGAATCGTCGAACCCGAGCACACGTGGCCGATCACGTACTTGATCTTCTGGCTGACGATCTTGTTGGCGACGGCGACGGCCTGCTTCGGTTCGCATGCGTCGTCCATCATCACGACTTCAAACTTGTTGCCGCCCGCACCGCCTGCGGCGTTGACCTGCTCGATCGCGGTCAGCGCGCCGGCCTTCACCATGTCGCCGTATTGGGCGACCGAACCGCTCATCGGACCAGCGATGGCGATCTTCACGGTTTCCGCGTGCGCGGCGGCGGCGCCGGCGGCGAACAGCACGGCGGCGGAAATGGACGTAAGACGGGACAGCGTCATCTGGGAGCTCCTCGATGTTGTTTAGTCATACGGGCAAAGGCGGCATGACTTGCGCAATCGAACAGCACCCGGGGCGAGGACATGGGACACGCCCGAGACACATAGAAGACGGAACTCCAGCGGAATGTTGCGTAGCGGGGCCCGGCTCTTGCAGTCCCCGAAGGGGACGTCTGGTTCGGAAAGACATCGTGATGCGTCTTGCATTGCGCAAGCGTTTCGCCTGCCCCGCTTGCCAAATCGCTTGTTCGGAGGGATGGTCCGACAGCCATTGGCAAGGCAGTCGAAATTATATGGGCGTTTTTAAATCGTCTGTCAAAAATGCCGGTCGACCGAGGGAAAACACGGAGGGTTTTGGGGGTGGCGGTGGCGATGGGGGCGCAACCTTGGGCGGGGCGAGAACGTTTGTCTGGGGTGCAATTGGGTTGCTATGGGGTGGGTCGGATTGGGCAGTTGCCTTGCTGCGCTTGGCTTTCGGCGATATCGGATTTCTTGCGATGCGTTTTCGGGTTACTAAGGGACTGATCGCCGAAAATCAATCGACTGATGATTGTTTGGATTGGCACCAACTCGGGGCGGGCGGTCGGGGTGGTCAATCCTACTGTTTACAAACACCGACTAAACATTTGGAAGCTAATTGTTATTTTTATGAAATAATACGAATCCGCTTCTGCAATCCAGCCAGCCTTCCTGTGAGTCGCGCACGCAGCGCCTCGCAGCCGCTTCAGGGCCGCTTCGACGCCCGTCCGTCGCCCAGCCGCCAGCCAGTGATCTGCCGTTTTTTTCTCATTGCATATCACCTGCTTCGGAACGCTGATGAATCACCCTTTCTGCCTCTCTTCCGCCGCCGCGATCGCGTGTGCGCTTTCCGTTTCTGCCGCCAATGCTTCCGGGCGCGATTCGCTGACCGATCGGTCGGTGGGTGCCAATGTGTTTCGGTCGGAGCGCAGGGCTGCTGCTCGGGATGACGGGCATGCGGCGCGGATGAGTCGTCGCCAGGCGAAGTACGCCGCGCCGGTGGAACGCACGCCGTTTGCTACGCCGGATACGCGTCCGCTGCGGGTGACGGGCGACGCGCTCGTAGTACCGCCGCATTCGGCCAAGCATGAGCCCGATTTCGGGTTGCCCGCGAATCGCGTTGCGCTTGGTGCGGGTGGGAATGATAGTTTTGGTCGCGCAGTGCCTGGCTATGAACAGCGCGCGGAGAACTGGAATGAATACCTGCGGGCCAATGGCTCGCGACTAGCTGGTGGCGGTGGTTCGTATGTACCGCAGCGCCCGTACGATGCCCCGCGCGGTCCACATGGCTCGCCGAATCCGTTCGATCCTTCGGTGCCGCAACCGGAAACGCGGACGTTCTATGACAACGGCGCGGGGACGAAATGCAAGGCTACCGGTGGTGCGGGAACGTGGCGGTCGTCTTGCAATATCGGCTGGTGAGGGGTGACAGTGCGCGGCAGCGGCAATCCCACCACACGCGCTGCGCGATATCGCGCAGCGCGGCCGCATCCTGCGGCGTTGCCTCTTACATCTGCGTGATGATCAGCCTGCCTGGCTCAATCGTGATCTGCGCCTTGCGGCCCGGAACAAAACCCGCATCGTTGACCAGCCACATTCCACCGATCTTCATGTACGGATAAATCGTCTCTGGCCTGGGTTCCATCGTTTTCGGGGAACCCCACATTTCCTGGATCGTTACGAAACGTTCCGTCTTCGGCGGTCGTGCTTTATGATTCGGCTTAGCCATGGACAACTCCTTGAAAGTTGGCTGTGGTTAGCGGGTCGTGAGTGTTGGTAGCACTTGCGGCCCGCGCTCGTTTACCACGGTGCTTTAATGATTCGGAATCCTCCTTTACTGTTGGTTCGATACTAACGAATTCGACAGGATATCAGCGTGCGCAACGCATCCCGTCGTACATGCGACGGAAACGCGATCATCATTATTTTGACGTTGCCTATTAGACCATCATCGACGCGTATTAAGCTGAACGTTAGCCATTCGGTATAGGCACGCGACTCCGTCAGCCCTCGGAGTCATTGTGTGTGTCGATACCGATTGGGGGAGCGAATCACGGCTAGCACGATCTTTCTCATGGCAAGATTGATCAAAACGTGACGATTTGAAACGGTTCGATCACGATCGTGACTATCACCGGGCTTTGACGATCCTTCTGAAGCGTAGGAAATTAGTGCCCCATACCCGTAAGAGATCGGTTTCGGGCTAGTCGACGCGCAGTGGTACAGGAAATTACCTACTCACGTTTAGCGTTTTTCCGCTATCTAGATCAAGTATGCTGAGCGTCTCCATAGCGCATTCGGGGAGCGATAGCTTGGATACTTTTCATAACCCAGATAGATACATGTCCGACTTGCGTCAGATTCTTTCGCAAGGGCGCAAGCGAATAGCCTTGCTAGTCGGCGCAGGGGCTCCGCTCGCAATCCGAGTTAACGCCGATGGGAATCGGTTAAATAACAGCAGAATCATAATCCTCAAAAGAGAACAGATTCCCTCGTTCCCCTTAGGATTGACGGGTCATGAAAAAGCATCACCGCCGAGTCTACGGGGACCTTCCTAAAACTGAAAACTTCGCGTTTCAAAGTAGATCAGCGCCTCGGATCATAATGCAGCCTGTGGATCGTGTGCTCGCCACGAGATCGTCGCACTAATGCGGTTACCAAACTCGTCGTATGCGTGCGCGAACCAGCTGTTCGACATGTGCTCCTTGACGACCTCTCCGCGCCCCGTACACCAGATTGGCCCAACTCTTCAGCAGCGCACTACGAGTGCGCCAGTGTGTACCAATCGGCACGGACGGTTTACGGCTACAACAAAGTTCCGCCTGTGCGTCTCTTGTTCACGGTCAACTTGGAGTTTGAACAACGAGGAGCCTCTTCGTACTGGATAGCGTTACGTTTGGATCAGCCAACGAAGCACACAGATCAGTGAGCATATCCATCCTAATAGCGAAGACCTTCGGCCCCACTATTTTCACGCGACCCGAATCTGGCCGGAACATAGCGATTTTCTCCTGCTCCACCTCATCCAAACCTGACCACAAAGAATCTGATAAAGCGTCCCAGTTTCAACTGTTGTTCAGCGGTAGATCTAGCGGGCATGCGCTACGGATCGCATCATAAAACTGATCTGCGGATGCAATTCCTGTTGGCAAAAAAAATGACAAGCCAGTCACTAAGGCCGCGTTGTTCAGTGATGCGCTTCGCGTCGGTCGAATCGGTCACATAAAGTCCCGATCTATTCAGAATCATGAATCATCCGATCCGCACAAAAACACGACTTCCCGCACCACCCCACTTCCTCATGCACAACAGAATCCATCAACTTTGCCATCTCAAAATAAATTATCTAAATAATCAAATATCAAAAAACCATTCAATAAATTCATTGAATCCATTCCATCTAGACTTCATATTTCCACCCAAAAACTCCCTCAGCGAATCCCCCAACCCAACATCAAAAACCTCACCGGTTTCCTTGTTATAGAAATACCCCCGCTCCCCAGGAAACGAATCCAGCGGAATATATGGCTCTGGAATTTTAAGAGTATCGCGAACCATCTTCAATCTGCCATCATAGTCAGAATTATTCAAAAACCAGCAGATTTGATATATCTCCCCGTTGCGCGACGTGAAGGTTGGGCCATCCTCTACGTGCAAATAGAATTGCGAAAAATCCGACGAAACATCGACCCCTATCCTTATGAGGGCATCCCTATATGTCGGCTCAACATCATCAAACCACCAATTTTTACCCTGACAAAATGAAACAATTTTGCTTGACAGCATATCAACCTCCACATCGGACAGCAGCTTTTCTTCGTTCCGTTTCAGCGGCAGCACGCTGCCTCCAATACTCCTCACGGTCCGCATTGAATGTATCTCTATTCACCGGATTCACTGGGTGCGGATTGGGCAAATAAGGATGCAGCGCCTTGCTACCATAATACCGTTGATGGGTGTCCGCTGACAATTCAAACAAGGAACCCAGTCCATCTTGGTTTGAATGATGCAGGTTGAGCTGTGAATACACTCCATTTTTCACAACAAATGGACTTTTTCCACTTGCAGCCAAATCGAGATTCGTTAATGTCCCGCTTCGCGTGTTTACCGGCAAATCCCAATCAATCGCTTGTTGATAAACAGTATGAGTACTCCCGGACGGAGCATTAAACACTGACGGAGTGAAGAATCCTGTCAACCCCCAGGGATCAATCCAAGAGATCGGGTTCGGCGCGTATTGATAGAGGTTAATTCCGCCCCGCAACGAGATCGGGTCAGGGTTAATGAAGCGGCCAATGTCGGGATCATAGAACCGGAACGTGTTGTAGTGCAGTCCCGTCTCGCGGTCCAGATATTGCCCCTGGGAACGCAGATTCTGCGGTCTCGGTAAGTAAGTAGGTGTCGACGCAGTTGGCTGAACCTCGCCCCACTCCGGCACCGACCGCTGCGGAGCCCGCGCGATCCACTCCTCCTGCACCGCGTTGCCCCACACCTTGTAACGAGCCTGCCAGACCAACTCGCCATCGGCGTTAGTCAGTTCCTCCGGCAACCCCGACACATCGTTGTGGAAATAGTAGACCGCATCCCGCGCATTGTCGTCGTTAGCCGCCGCCTTGCCCTGGTCGATCCGCGCCAGCGGCACATAGCTGTTGGACTCATACAAGTACGTCAGCGCTTCCTCACCCTGACGGTCGTGATACGTCTCCTGCACGAGCCGCATGCCGTCCCACAGGAAATCCGTACTCGCATACCCCCCATTGAGCTTCCGAATCCGCCGACCGAACGCGTCGTATTCGAAATGCGTCGTCCCGACACCCAGCCGGTCCTTCGTCACGACGGTCTTCAACTGATTCCAGTCGTCGTACTCAAGCACCAACTCTTTGGCCGGCCCGTGCCCGCTCAACTTGCGAACCAGCCGCCCATAGACGTCGTATTCGAAGCGCTTGTCCTCGAACATCTTGAGCCGGTTGTGCTCAACGAAGCCCCCCGGGTGATCGCTCGACACCAGGTTCGCCGCCGCGTCCCAGCGAAACACCTCCGACGGCAATCCCGGCCCGGCAGCCTGTTCAATGCGCCCCGTCGGGTCATATCGGTAGCTCGTCGTGCCATAGCGCAGATCCCGCTTCTGGATCACGTCTCCCACAGCGTCGTATTGCCACTGCTTCGCAAGCAGTTCGTCCGCCGCCCTGCCTCGCTGCGCAACGTGCCGAGCACGACGGCCCACCGCGTCATACCCGAAGTGACTGGTCAGCTTGCCTTGCGTCCGCAGGACTTCCCGATGCAGATCATCGCGCTCGATGTCCGCAACTGCGACACCATCAACGCAAATCTGGTGCACATGGCCCGAACCGTAATGCAGCCAGTCGATCGTGCGCTCACCTGAAATCGTGGTGCTGACGCGGTTGCCAAGCTCATCGTAGGTATGCGCAAGCCAGCCCGTCGGCGTGTATTCCTCGAGCACCTCACCACGCGCCCCGTACTTCAGGCTGACCCGATTCTTCAGCAAAGGACCACGAGCAGCCAGCGTGTACAACTCGGCCGACGCGATTCGGCTCGCCTTGTCGTACAGGTACTCACATCGCTCATGCGTGGCTTGCTTCGCCGTCAGTCGCCCGATCGCATCGCGCTCGTATCGCGTCTCGATCTTTCCATCCCGCACGACCGTGCCCTGGCCGCACACGTCGTATTCGTACGTACGCTTGTGGCCATCGAGCCCGATCTGCGCAGCCACCAAATCGCGACGGTCATACTGGAAGCGATACGACTCGCGGTTTTCGTTGGTCAGGCTCGCAAGCCGGAACGCATCGTCGTACCCGAATCGCACGACGCGATTAGCCGCATCGGTACGCGAAAGCAGCAGCCCGCGCGGATTGATCTCATACCGCGTGCTGCGCTGATTCGCATCGACAACCTCGACGAGACGCCCAGCCACGTCATACCGGAACGTCTGACGAGCACCATCGGCCGTCCCGATCCCCGTGACCCGCCCCATCGCATCCGTTTCGTACACGGTCGACTGCCCGGCCGCATCGGTCACACGCGCGAGCGCACCACGTGCGTCATACGCAAACCGCGTAACCTTGCCGGAACAATCGGTATACGATGTCAACTGCGCACGACCATTCCACTCGAGGAACTTGTACCCACCCCGCGCATCGCGAATCGTATGCACGAGCCCACGCTCGTCCCGGTGATACTCGGTCGCAAAACCCGCCGGATCGCGCGTCATCGTCAGATTGCCGCGATCGTCGTAGCGGTAAATCCAGCGCGAATTCGCCGGATCGGTTTCCGCAACAGGCAGGTCGTAGTACCCGTTCCACTCGGTCCGCTCGACCTGCCCAAGCGCATCGATGCGCTGCGTCTGACGCCCGCGCTCGTCATATTCGAAGCGCGTCGTGTTCCCGGCAGGATCGGTCGTGCTCACCAACTGCCGCTTCGCGTTCCACTCTAACCGCCACACGTGGCCTTCGGCATCCGTATGGCTCGTCGGCTGCTGATCCTCGTTCCACGTCCAGCGCGTCACGCGACCGATCTGGTCGGTAATCGTCACCGCACGCTGCGCGAGATCCGCGTCGAACGTGTACGCCTCGCCGTCGTCGGTCCAATGGCGCACGACACGCGCATCGCGACCGACACCCTGCCACGCATAGAAACACTGCAGGCCGCCACGCAGCGTGTGCTGGACCATCAGCCCATGCTCGTATGCGAAGCGTCGCCCGACATGACCGCTACGATCGGTAACGGCCACCAGTTCGCCGGCGTTGCTGTACGCGTACCGAACCAACGTGTCGGGTTGTTCGCCATCGACACCACGGGTCAGCTCGATCGCGCCAATACGTTGCGGATGCAACTTGTCGTACGACAGGGTCAGCAAGCGACCGGCGCTATCGTGCAACCTTACGGGCCGCACGACCTCGTCATGCGCTTCTCGCTCGACCTCGATCCAGTTACCGTTGCGATCCTCGAGACGCCAGAGCTTGAGCGCTTCACTATCCGCGTCGGTACGAGCACGACCGAAATCGCGATACACACCGTCGACCGTCTCGACCACATAGTGGCCACCCTCGGTGCAGATCAGGTAAATGCCTTCCGGCACGCTGAAATGGCTCTCGCCGGGCGGCACGGCCGGGAACACGATATCGCGCCCCTGCTCGTCCCAGTACGTGATCGACGCAACCTCGCCATGTTCACGCGCGAGCCGCAACTCGACGCTGATCGGCACGCTCCACCCCGTCCCGAACAGGCTGTCGGCACGATCATCGAGGCTGCTATAGAAACGCTTCCAGACGATCGGCAGCGGCCCGGGCAGGACGAAGTCGGTATCGTCCGTGCCATCGAGCACCTTGCTGCCGGTAATGACGTTGACCGGATGCCCCGCCGAGGGCCTCGCCAGACTGCCCAGCCAGGTTCCGAACGCACCCGCCGCGAAATTCATCGCGATACACGGCGCCTTGCTCTTCAGAAAGTCGCCCCAACTCATCTTCCCGCGGCCGCACACCGCGAGCGCGATACCGAGCGCCGCCCCCAGCCACCCGAGCCGCGTGGCCGACTTCACATCCCGTACCCGCTGCGTGCCGCCACCGATGAAGACGTTGTCCGAGCCTTCGGCAATCGTCCCGTCGCAGGTCGTCTTGTCGCCGACCCGCGCGGCCGGTTGATCGTTGATATAAACGCTGCCCGACCCGTCGGCTATCATCTGCGGCCCGGGATGATCGGTACACGCAACGGTATCGAGATCGCCCGGCTTCGCCGCCCGTGAGGCCGGCTTGTTGTTGATGTAGACGTTCCCCGACCCGCTTGCGATCTTGCCTTTGATCACGGGCGGCACGATCGAATTGGCGAGCGACTTCGCGCCCTCGTCGATGGCGTCGTTCATGCCGCTCGCTTCCATCAACGCGCCCGAGCCGACCGCCACGCCCACGCCGATCGCAATCACGAGCGGCGTCGCCAACCCGGCCGTGCCGATTTCGAGCGCAGCGAGGCCGGCGAAGATCAGCCCCTCCATCGCCTCTGCCACCAATGCACCGACGATGGCGCCACCGACCACGGACCCGACCGTGCCGACAAGCTCCCCCATCAACGTCGTGTGCTGGATCGGATCTTCGAAGCGAGCGGCCGCGAAGTTCTCCGCGCTCACGACGCGTCACCCGGCCCGAGCAGGGACGGCCGCGCCGCGCGCGGCTGGAAACTGGCGAGCATGCGTTCGGCGATCGCCTGCTGTTCTTCGGTCAGCGGCGCCGCGCTGGTCAACGTCATCACCAGCACGCGGCCGGCGTCATCCGACGGAAACATCGTCTGCACCTGATGCCAGAGCCGGCCATCCCGCTCGAGCGTGGAATCGATCTGAACGCCCGCACGGGAGCCGACCGTCACCGGCCGCCGCGCCTTCTCGTTCAGCATCCTGGCATCGCGCGACGCGACTTCCCATTCGCGCGCGACGAACGCGTCGAGGTTCTCCCCGTCGCGCAACCGCCCGCGGGCGATCACGAGATTGAGGCCGCCGGGGCCGGCGTTCATCATCAGGATGTTGACGGTCCGATCGAGCGCCGCGTCCGGCAGTTCGAAGGTGCCTTCGTGGATTGCGTAGTGCATGGCTGGTTTCGTTCGAGTTATTTGTTGAGGTCGATACGCGTGCCGTTGATCATCACGCCGTCGTCGGTCATCAGGATCACGGAGCCCTTGTGCTCGAGCCGGATGCCTTCCGGCGCGAGCGAGATCGAGCTGTCCATCACCTTCAGCAGGATGCCGCGCTCGGCCATGTGAACCTGCGTGCCGCCGCCGCCATCCTTGGCCGGCGTCGTCACCTCGACGGTGGTCGCGGTCGTACTGCGCTTCTGGGCGATCGTCTCGGTCAGGTTGCCCTGCGGAATCTGCTTCTCTTCGCTCCCCGTCGCCACCAGCACAGTGCGCAGCGGCCCCAGCACCTTGTGCGTCTCGTTGTTCTCGACGACGGTGTTCATGTCCTTCTGCGCGTGCATGAAGAATTCCTGCATGCCGTTCGTGTCGGTCATGCGGATCTCGTTCGACCCCTGCCCCTTGTGCGTCTGGCTCTTGATCCCCATCGTCTGGCCGGCCGCACCGTGGTACGGGTTGCCCTGTTCGCCGTTGAACACGCGGCCGACGATCACCGGGTTATCCGGGTCACCCTGGTTGAACGCAACCAGCACTTCCTGCTTGATCCGCGGAATCGCGGCCGCGCCCCAGCCGTCGCCCGCCCATGGTTGCGATACACGCACCCACATCGAATCGGAGCCATCCTTCTTGCCGCGCCGGTCCCAAGGGAAATGCACCTTCACGGCGCTGCCGTTCGTGTAGATTTCCTCGCCCTTCGGCCCGACGACGATCGCCGACTGCGTGCCGTGAATCACCGGCTTCGGCGTGCCGCGCGGCGCACGGTACGGAATCTTCTTCGGCAGCAGCGCGAAGCTGTTGCGGTACGGCAGCTTCGCGCTGTGCTGTGTGTAGTCGTTCACTGCCTCGTGACGCACGTGCAGGATCACGTATTCCTGGTTGTTCTCGAGCACCGGATGATTCGCCACCGTGACGGCGCCGGCCGTCGTCATGCGCCACGCATAGCCGCCGCCGGTATAGCGGTGGGCCTGCGCCTCCTCGGCTTCCATCGCATAACGCGCATAGCGGTTGCCGTCGTCGCCGTGGTCGTACAGCGACTGGTGCTCGAACCGCTCGGTCGCGTCGAGCCGCGCATGCTTGAGGTTCTGCGGCCCGGCCTCCACCAGCATCAGCGGCGACGACGGATTCTGGTGGTTGAAGTCGCGGAACGTGACCTTGCCGACGCCAAAGCGCCGGCCTTCGTGCAGCTGGTCGATGCCGCTGTCCTCGCTCGCCTCGGTGGCCGCGAACGGCACCGTCGCCAGCCCGTCGATCGGACGGAACAGCAGGTTCGAATCGCCAATCACCAGGAAGTGCTTGTCCTTCTCGTAGCGGTGCGTCCAGACCAGCCCCTCCTGCTCCATCAGCCGCGCGCAGAAGTTGTAGTAGCTCTCCTGGTACATCACGACGTACTCGAGCGGCTTCTGGGCCGTGCGGATATCGAACACGAAGTCGGAGAAGCCGTGCTCCTGGAAGATCTCGGTGAGGATGTCCTGCGCGGTCTTGTTCTGGAAGATCCGGCAGTCGGTCGAGCGCGTCAGGAACCAGAACCACGGCACCGCCGTCAGGTGATATTGCGTGACGTTGCCGGGGTTGCCGGCGCGGTCGAACGACGCGACATAGCCGTCGAAGTAACGGTCGTTGTCGGCGGCGCCCGATGCGACGACGCGTTCGAGCGTCGACAGGCGCGCCTGCTGGTCGAACCGGATCTTGACCTGCTGGCCGATCAGGTCCTCGGGGCGCAGGTCGTGACGATGCGACAGCAGGTCGAGATGAATCTCCGGCAACCGGTTGACGTGCTCGTCGACGACGGCGGCGCTGACCAGCAGCACGTCCGGGCCGAGCGGCGTATCGAGCGTCACGTAGCGGTTGAGCTGGGTCAGGCGGGCGGGGTTGGCGGCGCCGTTGATCGCCTCGGCGATCGCGCCGGGCGTCTTGTCCATCAGCGAGAAGCCTGTCTGCGCGAGCTGCATCGCGCGCTGGACGGTGTCGACGTGCCCGGCCAGGCCCGCGAGCGGCCCGAGGCTGCCGGCGACACTCGATGCAACCGGGCCGGCGAGACCGCCGAGCGCGCTCAACGAGCCGAGCGCACTACCTCCCATTCCTGTGGGAATACCCCCGTTCGGAGCGAAACTCATGCTTGTTCCTTCTTGTGTTCTCAGGTTCCTGGTGCCGGTTGACCGGCCCGAAGCCCCGATAATGTAGGACAAAATCCGGAAGCGTGAAAGACACCCGCAAACGTTTCCATTCCGGCCCCCGATAGCCCGAAAACCGGCCGGCGGCAGGGCCGCCCGGACGCGGCTCCCCACGCCGAAGCACCGCGCCAGCACGCGCGGAACACGACACAATCTGCATGAAACGTGTGACAGATCCGTACGGGGCGAGGCATCGCCCCCGGTCACGATGAAATAGTGCGAACGCTCGGGAAGGAAACGCGCGCTGGCTGGCGCTGCTGTGCCGCTATGCTCGATCGAGCATCGCGTTTGATCGCATGACGCACGACACTTTCAAAATCCTTTCATACCAATCACCGCGGCGACACCACGATCGCCGCCCGCCGATTCTGCGCCCTTCCTCCCGGCGTCTTGTTGTCCCCGACCGGGTCGCGCTTCCCTTTCCCGACGATCGCGATGCGCTTTGCATCGAGCCCCACGTCGACCAGTTCAAGCGCGACGACCTCCGCCCGCCGCCTGGACAACTCGAGGTCATACTCGTCCACGCCTTCCTCGTCCGAATAGCCATAGACCCGTACCCCGTTGATCCCCGCCGAGTGGAGCGTGCGGCCGATCCTTTCGACGATCCGCCGCACATCGGGCTTGAGGTTGTAGCGATCGAAATCGAACAGGATCGGCCCGGTCGAGCCGAACTCGAAACCCTGCTGGGTTTCCTGGAAACCGGCCGACTTGAGCGCCGTGACCTGCGTCTGCGTCAATCCACGATGAAGCGGCGGCGGCGTCTTGCAGCCTCCCAGCAGCATGCATAAAAGCAGCGCGCTGCCGATGCACAAGCGCCCAAGCCCAACCGGAAACGTGTTGTCCATCATTGACCCCTTCGATTGCACCCGCATCGCGAGCGCTTTTTCAAGCGACTGCCGCGGCCTCGCCCGCAGCGTGAAACGATGAACCTCAAGCCGCCCCCGCGACTCCTTCGGCCAGTTGCCACGAGCCTGGCCGGGCGCGCTTGGCGCGGTACATCGCGGCATCCGCCGCCCGCAGCAAGCCGCTCGCATCCGACGCGTGATCGGGATACAGCGCAATGCCGGCACTCATCATGGTGGCCACCACGCGGCCGTCGGACAGCTCGATCGACGGCGCCATGCCGGACAGGATCTCGTCAGCAATACGACATACGCTGTCCGCGTCGCGCACGGCCGGCAGCATGACCGCGAATTCGTCACCGCCCAGGCGCGCGACCAGGTCGGCCTCGCGCACCTGCGAGCGCAGCCGTGACGCGATGCCGATCAGCACCGCGTCGCCGGCTTCGTGGCCGAGGCAGTCGTTGATTTCCTTGAAGCGGTCGCAGTCGAGATACAGGATCGCGACCCGCTGCCCCGTCACGCGGGCCTCGCCGAGGGCGAGCGCGAGGCGCGACTCGAGCTGCACGCGGTTGGGCAGCCCCGTGAGCGCGTCGTGCGTCGCCTTGTGTTCGAGCGACGCGTTCTCGTCGCGCAGCGTGTTCTGCCAGTCCTCGAATTCGTCGAGCAGCGCGTTGAAGTCGTCGCCAAGCTGGTTGAGTTCGGCAATCGCCGCGGGCTCGACGCGCTGCGCGAACGCACGCTCGCGCCGCACCGCGTGGGCGACGCCGGCCAGCGCGCGCAACGGCGAAACGATGCTACGCAGCAGGCGCTTCGAGCTGATGTACGCCCCGATCACGCTGACGGCCAGGCAACCGAGAATGCCGCCCACGCCACCCAGCAGGAATCCGAAGAACTGATGGCCGCGGCCGCGCACGACCACGTGGCCGACGATGATGCCGTCGTGCATCACCGGCGCGGTCACGGGCCCCGGCAGCGCGAGGTCGGCAACGACGCGCTCGAGCCGCGCGATCCCGCTGCCGGCAGGCAACTGCCACGTCGCGAACGGTTCGTCCTTGCTATCGGTGACCACCACCTGTGCGACATCCTCGTCGCCGGCGATCAGCCCGATCGCCTCGGCCGCCGCGACGCGGTCGCCGAACACGAGCGCGGCCTCCACCGTATAACCGAGCGAGCGGGCCAGCAGGTTCAGGTTGTTGCCGGCATACGCACGCAATGCGATCACGGCCACCACGATCAACGACACGGCGGCCATCGTGACGGCGACGAATGCGAGGCGCAGGTGCGCGCGACGCAGCACGCTTTGCAGCGTCGGGCGCGGCACGCGCGACAGCGAAACCGGAGGCGTGGGTCGTGTCATGGTGCCCCCGGCCGCCGCGCGAGATTGAGCACGTTCGGATGCACGCGCACGCCGCTGCGTGCCACCGCGTCGAGATTGATGTCGAACGACACGCGATCGCCGTCGACGTTGAGGCAGAACATGCCGCCTGCGGTGCAGGACGGATCGTGTTCCGAAATCGTCAGCACCGGATGGCCGGCCACCGCGCTTCTCACGCGGGCTCTCTCGTCTTCACTCAGGGTGCCGAGATAGACGATGTCGCAGGCGATGCCGAGCGCGGCATCGTCGAAGCGCACACGCTGCACGTCGAGCAGCGTCGAGCCGGCCTGCAGCGTGTCGGTCAGGCCGCGCGCGTAGTCGGGCCGGCCCGTGACGCACAGATGCAGGCGAACGGGTGTGGTCGGCCAGTGGGTGAAGCTGATGATGCCCAGCACGACCTGACGCACGGCCGTGTCGTGTGACGCAGCTTCGGAATCGGCGGGGGCAGGATTCGCGCCGGCAACCGTGCGCACCATGTCGACCGGATCGACAACCTCGGCGGAAGCCCCGGCGAGCACGGCCTGTGCAGTGCCCAGAACGCAAACGATTGCGGCCAGCGCGTGGCGCAGCGGAGCGGTTCGACCCGAGCAGCCGGGCACCGTTCGTGCGGCGATTGCCGCCGCGTCCGCTGGCGTCGCTGCAGTCGCGAGACTGGCAGCCGGCGCGCACACTTTCGCATCCATGATGGCAACATCCGCTGGCGTCGCTCCGGCGCTGCCTCCCGCCTCCCTCCATGCGCGTGCAGGCACCGAATTACGCGCATGATGGCTTCATCTTAGGTAAAAATTCGCACCGCCAACCAGTGGGAAACACCCGCGAGAAGCAGTGGAAAGTATGCGGAATCGGCGCGTGTGCGGATGTGTCTTCCGGTGTCGAGCCGGTGCCGACGTCGGTGCCGGGAAATTGATCAGTGGAATGGACGCATGGTCCGCGCAAACTTCATACGATCCTCGACGGATTTCGAAGCGTCGATCTCCGCGCGTTGTGCCGCATTCGAGTCACGAATCTGCGTTGCCCGGCAGCGACGAAATCGAACCGCACACGTTGCCCGCGGTCGCGAAGTTGCACAAACAAATTGCGTGATCGCGTATCCGAAGGTACGGGGCTCGTAGGTTCGAAAGTTATCCGGCTGGCCATCGATCGAGTTGACCTCGTCGGGCTGAACGCCGTAGCCGGTCGATCGACCGATCGCAGCGGTACGGCTTGCGCAATCGATCGACCATTGCGATATGACTTTCTCGGTCGGAAAGCCCACGCGTAGCGTTGACGCGGGCCTGTCGTAAACCAGCTTCACCAGGACGTCGGCGCGGACACCCTTGCGATCGAGCGATGACGACGAAAGGCTCACGGCGACGCCATCGTCCCGGGAAATCTCGACCCGGTCGTTGTCGTACTTGCTTGCAACAGCATTCGATGCGACCAGAGCGACAACACACGCGACAGTCGCTTTCATCGTGATCATGGGCAATGCGGAGCGGGCAAGTGGCCGGCACGCGCATGCTGATGCCCGCGCTGTCGCGACGATCACGAATCATCGCGCGCGGGCCACCCGCCATGCGCAGGCCGCGCGCGTCCTCTTGGTGCCCCACGCCGCCGCGAGTATGCTTGCAGTTCGAACGCTCTCCAACCCGGGCGCTGACGCCTCATCACGGGCGCGCGCCGCTCACCGTCACTCACCACTGATGGATTTCGACGTCATCGTTCTCGGCGCAGGCATCGTCGGCGTCTCCGCAGCACTCCACCTGCAGGATCGCGGGCGCAAGGTCGCCCTCGTCGATCGCGGCGCGCCCGGCGAAGGCACGAGCTTCGGCAACGCGGGGCTGATCGAGCGCTCGTCGGTCGAACCGTATCCGTTCCCCCGCAGCCCGTTCACGCTGATGCGCTATGCGCTGAACCGCTCGACCGATCTCTACTGGCACAGCGCGTCGCTGCCCGCATTCGCGCCATGGCTTGCACGTTTCTGGTGGGAATCGGCGCCGCTGCGTCACGCGGCCGCATCGCGCGACATGCTGCCGCTGATCGAGCGCTGCATCGTCGAGCACGACGCGCTGATCGCGCGGGCCGGCGCCGGCGAGCTCATCCGCGCGAACGGCTGGCTGGAAGCGTTCCGCACGCCGGCCGCGTTCGAACGCGGCGTGACCGAAGCCGGACTCACCGCGCGCCGCCACGGGCTCGGCATCACGCCGCTCGATGCCGCCGCGCTGCACGCGCACGAACCGAGCCTCGCGCCCGGCTTCTGCGGCGCGCTGCACTGGCTCGATCCGAAAAGCGTCGTCGACCCGTCCGCGCTCGTCAAAGCGTATGCGCAACTCTTCGTGCAAGGCGGCGGCACGCTGCTGACGGGCGATGCCGCGAGCCTCGACGCGCTGTCGCCGGGCTGGCAGGTCAGGACGCAGGACGGCATGGCCGCCGCGCCGGCCGTGGTCGTCGCGCTCGGCCCGTGGTCCGACACGGTATTCGGCAAGTTCGGCTACACGATCCCGCTGCGCGAGAAGCGCGGCTATCACATGCACTACGCACCTTCCACGCGCGGCGTGCCGTCGGCGCCGATCGTCGATCGCGAATACGGTTACGTGATCGCACCGATGAAACGCGGGCTGCGGCTGACGACCGGCGTCGAAATCGCGCGGCGCGGCGTGCCGCCCACCGGCGTGCAGCTCGAACGCGCGGAACGCGTCGCGCGGCCCGTGTTCGGTTTCGGCGAGCGGCTCGACCCGCAACCCTGGCTCGGCTTCCGGCCGTGCACGCCCGACATGCGCCCGGTGATCGGCCCCGCGCCCGCGCATCGCGGGCTGTGGTTCGCGTTCGGGCACAACCATCACGGGCTGACGCTCGGCCCCGTCACCGGCCGCCTGCTGGCCGAGATGATGACCGGCGAAGCGCCGTTCACCGATCCGGCGCCGTATCGCGCGGATCGCTTCTGACCGGGCAACAGGTATCGCTTCGAAGCGCGCTCAGTCGAGCGCGCGCCCGAAGATGCGGATCACTTCGTCGAGATGCTCGGCCATCGCGCGGCGCGCGGCGTCCGGGTCGCGTGCGCGGATCGCGTCGAGGATCGCGCGGTGTTCGAGCTCCGACCGGTGCGGCATGTCGTTCGGCATGTACAGCGACTGCAGCCGCTGGAACATCAGGTCGTACTTGTGCGCGAGCAGTTGCTTGATCATCAGCGCATACGCGGCGTTGTCGCTCGCCTCCGCGATGCGGATGTGAAACAGCCGGTCGCCCGGATGCGTGAGCGAGCCACTGAGGTTGTCTGCCTGGTTGCGCAGGAACGCCTCGTGGATCGCTTCGATCTGCTCGTCAGAGCCGTGCTTCGCGGCCAGCGACGCCGCTTCAGGCTCGATCAGCCGGCGCGCCTGCAGCAACGCGAACGGCGGGATTTCGGTGTCGAGGTCGAGTGCGATGCCGAGTTCGGGATCGATCTCGACGATCGTGAACGGCGCGGCCTTCTCCGCCGGCACTGGCGCAGGCTCGGGTGCGACGGCCGTTTCGGGATGGCGCACCTTCACGCCGTCGCCGACCCGCACGCTCACGAGCCCGCTCACTTCGAGCGCGATCAGCGCCTCGCGCACCGAGGTGCGCGACACGCCGAACTGTTCGGCCAGTTCGCGCTCGGGCGGCAGGTAGCTGCCCGGCGGAAAATCGCCGGACTCGATCATCGCACTGAGCTTGTCGGCGATCTGCTGGTAGAGGCGGCGGTTCTGAATCGGCTGGATGGACATACGTTGATGCAGGTGAGCGGTTTCGTTCCGGACGGTCTGACGAATCGAACAGACCGTTCGCGCCTATTCTATATGCCGCGCGTCGCCGCGCCCGGCACCGCGTAGCAACGCGCGGCGGTGCCGCCCCACAGCGCGTTGCGCTCGGCGGCCGACAGCCGCGATTCGGCCCAGCGCTCGATGATCGACGCCACTTCGTCATACGACGCGGCCAGCTGGCACACGGGCCAGTCCGACCCGAACATCAGCCGCTGCGGGCCGAACGCGTCGAGCGCCGCGTCGAGACACTGCTCGATGCGCCGGACGTCCTTCCCGCGCAGCCCGCGCTTCCAGTCGGCCTCGGTCACGAGCCCCGACAGCTTGCACACGACATGCGGCAGCGCGCCCAGCTCGCGCAACGCGGCGCGCCAGCGCGCGAACGCCGTGTCGTCGCGCTCGAAGTCGGCGAGTGCCGGCTTGCCGACGTGATCGAGCACGAGCCAGTGCGCGTCGTGCCGCGCACAAAACGCCCACACGTCCCGCATCTGGCGCTCGAACACGAGCACGTCGTACACGTAGCCGTTCGCCTGCAGCCAGGCGATGCCGCGGTTGAAGCCCGGCTCCGCGACGAACGCGCCGGCATCGGCTTCGTCCTGCACCTGGTGACGGAAGCCGCGCAGCTTCGGGCTGCGCCATTCGGCAATGCGATCCGCGAGTTGCGGCGCGGCGAGATCTTCCCAGCCGACCACCGCCGCGATGCGCGCATCGTCACGCGCGAGATCGAGCAGGAACGCCGTCTCGTCGCGCCCGGCGCGCGCCTGCACCGCGATCGACGCGCCGATCGCCTGCGCATGCATCAGCGGCCACAGCGCATCGGGCAGGTAGTCGTGCGCGAGCACCGTCATCCCGGCGTCGATCCACGGGTAATCGGCGGCGCGATAGCGCCAGAAGTGCTGATGGGAATCGATACGCACTGCGCCCATGATGCCCTCGTGTCCGGTCGCCGTGGCGGCGGCGCGCGCCACCGCCGCTCGACGCTACGTTCAGTCGTACAACACCGCCGCGATCTTCGGATCGTCGATATTGGTCTTGTCGTACCAGTAGAAACCGGTATCGATGACCTTCGGCAGCTTCTCGCCCTTGATCGCCTTCACGGCCGCCTCGACCGTCTTGTAGCCGATCCCGATCGGGTTCTGCGTGATCGCGCCGGCCATCAGCCCGCTGCGGATCGCGTCCTTCTGCTGCTTGCCGGAATCGTACCCGACGATCACGACCTTGCGCTTCATCTCTCGCACGCCGTTGACCACGCCGATCGCCGAGCCTTCGTTGGTGCCGAACAGCCCCTTGAGCTTCGGATACGCCTGCAGGATCGACTTCGTCACCTCGGTCGACTTCAACTGGTCGCCTTCGCCGTACTGCACGGTCACGACCTGCACCTTCGGGTGCGCCGACTTCATCCGTTCGAGAAAGCCGTCGCGGCGGTCGATGCCGGTGCGGCTCGTCTGGTCGTGCGCGACCACGGCCACCTCGCCTTCGTCGCCGATCAGCGCGGCGAGCTTGTCGGCGGCGAGCGACGCGGCGGCCTTGTTGTTGGTCGCGGCCGTCGTCACCGGGATGTCGCTGTCCACGCCCGAGTCGAACGCGATCACCGGGATCTTCTCGGCCTGCGCCTTCTTCAGCAGCGGCAGCGCGGCCTTGCTGTCGAGCGCCGCGAAGCCGAGCGCGGCCGGCTTCTTCGCGATCGCGGCCGACAGCATGTCGATCTGCTTGTCGACCATCGCCTCGGTTTCCGGGCCTTCGAACGTCACTTTCACCTTGTAGTCCTTCGCGGCCTGCATCGCGCCCGTTTTCACGGCTTGCCAGAACTGATGCTGGAAGCCCTTCGAGATCAGCGGGATGTAGGTTTCCTGCGCCTGCGCGCCGGCCGTGACGCCGACGGCGAACGTCAGCCCGACGATCGCGTTCAACACCTTGCTCCTGATCACTTCACGTCTCCTTTTTTCGTATCGACTCAACCGACTGGAACGACTGGGACGCCGGCCGGAACCGGCGATGAAGCACATGCCTGCGTCAGTGCATGCATCAGCGGCGCCGCCGGCGCAGAATGTCGACGTAGACGGCAAGAATGATGATCACGCCCGTCACGACCGTCTGCCATTCCTGCGCGACCGACATGATGCGCA